>JAFZZS010000013.1 GCA_017615655.1 Alphaproteobacteria bacterium | reverse complement strand
CCATATATCATGTTTTACTCCTTGTTTTGGTTGTTTATTATTATGTGGTTGAAAATTCTGATGTTTGGTGTATAATGCCCTTATGAGCAATGCGTTTGCTCATGACAAATTTGGGGCGCGTTCGGACTGATCATCCACATACCCCGACCACTTATTTGTCCCGACTATGGTCGGGATGCCATTGCTATAAAACAGGCTTCGGCTGAAGGCAACGGGGTTCAGTGTATGAATTGATCAAATCCCGACCACCTTAAACAAGTGGTCTTTTTTTATGGCAAAAACAGTCGGGACATTTTTTCTGTGTTTATTAACTATGACATTGGTCGCGTGTGGTTCCGCTGACCAAAACCCAGTCCAGGAAAATACCACAGGAAATAAAGCGTTTTTTACGCCTGGTACTGATTGCGAAACGCATATCATTGCGGCCATAAAAAGGGCCGCCCGTATAGATGTGGCGGTCTATTCTATTACCCATCCGGATATCACTGATGCCATTATTGATGCACATAATCGTGGTGCAAATATTCGTATCGTAACCGACAGGATGATGGCAAAAAACAAAGGTTCATTGGTTGGAAAAATTCGGAATGCTGGTATTCCTGTATTAACGAATAAAAAACATAAAATCGAACATAATAAATTTGCTGTATTTGATGATGTGCATGTTGTGTCCGGATCTTATAATTGGACCACAAATGCCAGCAAATATAACAGTGAAAACTGTGTATTCTTTGACCAGCAAAACAAAGAATACACCCACAGGTTTGAGTACCTGTGGGATTTGTACCAACAATAATCAAACGCACAATTTCTCATACGCTATGTTGTTTTGATCTATCTGTTGGATAGTTTCTGCGGTGTCATTTTCATAATCTGCATATACTGGCCGGTATAGATAGCAGAAATCATTTGCGGCGGTATTTATTGTGCAACTTGCGAACATCATCAGAATTATTAACAATGCGATTCCTAGCTTTATTAACCCTTTGTATGTTCGCCAAAAGTGTATTATTTTGATGTGCTTTTTCATTTTCTTTACCCCTTTTTATGCCTAAAAAATAAGCCAGCGCAACTGCACCGGCCACTATTGCTAATGCGTATTGTTTCAATTTGCTTAACATTGTATTGCTGCCTCTATTTCTTCGGTTGTATATGGTTGTTTGCCATTTTCATGTTTTATGATTGCTTTTATCAATTTGACCAGCACTTCGGTGCTTTCTAAATTCAATTGCAAATGCGGATCGTATCCAGTGCTTGCGGCTACGGATTTGATGTATGCATCGGTCTGATTTTCTGTTGCTGGTGCAAACCTTTTGATAATTCCATTGATGGTTCTGATCCCATAATATCGATTGTAATTGCGCAACAATTTCCCCAGCGCACGTATTCCATATCTTGGTTCTGTGAATATGCAAAAAACGCCATCGCTTGGCGGTATTGATAAACCCATCCAATTGATGCCGTTATATTTTATATTTCCGGGGTTATTGTTCCGGATCCCTCTTGGTTCTGTGTTCATCATTTATCCTTTTCAAATATGCTTGCTATGTTTTCGCCCAATGCTGCCGCAACAAATACCGCAACAACATCCACGCTGTAATGGCAAAATGCCAGAACAACCGCCGTTATACCGAACACCGCGCATGCGTATCTTTTGGCAGATGGATATCCGGCCCGATCACTGAACAGGTCGTATAAATATTTCAAAATGCGTTTAATCATTTTTGATCCCTTTTAATAAAATTTTCATGTCGCCTTTGATTTCGTATAAACTGTCTTTGATGGATTTCAGATCCGCCTCTAATGTATCGGTCCGTCTTTCCAACTGTAATAATCTGGTGTCTATTGCCGCACTATGTGATTCAACCCGGACAATGAATCCGATCAATGCTGCGGCCAAACAGTAAAGTAATGAACTGTCCAATTTTACTTTGAATCCGTCTTTTTGTTCCTGTTTGCTCATAATGCCCTCCGTACATTTTCAATTGTCGTTTTATATCCCGATGCATTCATCGTGTGCTTTGCCGATATCACAATCCATTGGCCACACGCATCTGATCGAATTCCATGAACATTCACAATGCTTTCCGCTGTTAATGCTGGATTGCCGACCAGATCCAATGTCAAACTTTCGGTTCCGGCCATGATCTCGGTCAATTTCTGTCTTGCCCGGTATGCTGCCAGATCTTCGGTTGTATAAATATCTCGCAAAGTAAAAACCGGGGACCCAGCCCCGGCAGACACCTGTTTCTCTTCCGCCATGTCAAAATCATAATATTTTGCAATGACTTGGCCGTATTTTCCCCTTTCTGTAATCTTGTAATGATATCCGCTGATATCTTTCCCAATGCTTATTGTTGGCATTGATCTGCCATCTTGAAATTGTCCGGACAATGGCGATATGAACATCAATTTGCCGCCAGCAATCTTTACGCTGGCATTGTAATCACTGGCCAATCGTTGAATGAATGCGCAATCGCTTTCTTCGGTTTGATCCAGATGCGTTACCATCAATTCTTTGTAACTTTCCGCAACCGCTGCCGATAATCCATATTTGCCGGCAATGGTTTCAATGATTTCCCCAAGTGGCTTTTTATCCCATGAATATGTTTGTGGGGCTTTGAATGCTGCAATATCTTCCAGCATTGAATTGCTGGCCCGGGCGGTTATTATCATCGTCTGTGGTGGACTTTTCAATTCGATTTCATCAACAATGAATCTGCCCATTTCATAAAGTTCATCATATCCCATAAAAACAACCAATTCTGCACCCCGGGGCGGTACTGCCAACATGCCATCCCGGTCATCCAATTGCATTGTTAAACTATCCGAAACAATTCCTATTTCATCGGTTATTTCTAATGATAACAGGCGGCCATTTATTGTTTTTGTTATGTCCGATTTATTCGCAATGATTCTGTATTTTGGTTGCATTCTATTGCCATAATTTGATTTTCTTTGTGTCTTCTGGTTCTTCGATTGTTGGCAGTGTTATCTTGATTCCGCCCGGCAACACCGCATCTTGTTTTGCCAGATGTCTATTTGCCTGCAAAACTTGTTCAACAACATTCGTTTTGCCGTAATATTTCCAGCAAATGTAATCCAATGTTTCGCCGTCTTTGGTTGTGTATATCATCGCATGCCGCCTTTACGATTGTCTTCGCCATATCGCTTTAATTTCAAACTGAATGTCACTTTGCGTGGCGATCCATTGCTCATAAATGTTGTTTGGGTTTCGCTGATTGAAACTATGCACCATCTGCCAAACGCTGCGCCATTTCCGCTGACCAGCATCAATGGTTCGCCTTGGGCTGCTTGTGATCGCATGCTTTCAACCTGGGACACACCGCCCCGGAAGTGCGGATAAATCGTTCCCTCCAGGGTTATGGTGTCTGTGCCGTTATCAACAAATTGCATCGCTGCATCTTTGCCGAGCCGTCTTTGTTCTTCCCAATGATATTCTGTGGAACGCGTGAATGTTTGATATGCTGCACTGTTGATGCAAAACCTATATTCGCCCAGCATCATCATTGTGCTTGAATTAAAATTGGTCATAATTCACACCTCGCATTCTTCGTTGCGCCGCTTGTTCTCGTGCATTTAATTCTGCCGAAACTTGCTGCGCTATTTGTTCCGCTGTTGCACCCTCGGATGCATTTATCGTTATCGGTGCATTCACAGATACATTGGTTTGGCTTGATGAATTGTTGATCGCTGTTTTTGGGATTTCTTTCACATTGGATATATCTGTATCCTCTATGATCGTCTGCCCAATTTCTGGCGGTTTGGATTCTTCGGTATTGCTGCCGAATGCCCAATTCCATGCCTTGCCAACCCAACTATCTTTGATCCATTCTTTGATGCCGCTGAATATGTCTTTGGCTTTTTCCCAAAGGTTTGTGATCCAATTCCATACATTCTTGAAAACCTCGACCACTGGTTCAAATATCCGCTTAAAAAATGCCGATATCGGTTTCCAATATTTGATTATCAATGCGGCCCCAACTGCAATCCCAGTTATTATCAATCCAATTGGATTGCTGACAATCGCTGTGCCAACTGATCTGATGATTGGTATCAATCCACCAAATCCCAGTTTCAACAATGAAAATGCCGTTCTTAATCTGGTAAAAACGCCAACAATGCTTAAAATGCCGCCTTTGATAAATGTGAATCCATATCCCAGCGCAAATGTTGCCAATTTGAATGACATCATTCCGGTTACTGCCAGGCCAATGTATTTGATCAATGTCGGATGTTTTTCTGCAAATTCTGCCAAACTGGATGCCGCCTTGCCGAATATTCCGACCACGCTGTTAATGGTCGGCAGCAATGTTGCCCCAATGTTTGTTGCCAGAACTGACATCTGGTTTTTCAACAACTGCAAACTGTTTGCGGTGGTTGCCGATCTCATTTCAAATTCTTGCTGCATACTGTTTGTGTATGCTGCCTCATCTGAAACCATCGCCAGATTTGTTTTCAAAGAATCCAATCCATCAATCAATGCATTCACTTTTTGGCTGACTTTTTCGCCAAATATTTCTTTCAATGCTTGTGAACGTTTGATTGTGGATAATCCTTTGATGCTTTCCAATACCGACAACAATGCCTCTTTGCCTCTGCCGGATTCAACCATGTTTGTGTATTCCTGCATGGAAATGCCCAACATGTTGAATGCATCGCGTGCCGCCCCGGTTGCCACTGGCAATAATTTCAAACGGGATGTCATCATGTTTATTGATGATGCCGCTTGTTCCGGTGCGATCCCCAATGCTATGAAAGAACTTGCCAATGCTGACAAATCGCTATGGGTCATCCCGAAAGATTTCGCCATTGCCCCGGCTTTGATGCTGACCGTCAATAAATCTTGTGCGGTTGCTGCGGTGTTATTGGAAAGATGATTTATAACATCGCCGACCTTGGTCATTTCTTCGATTGGCACTTGCAAAACATTTGATAATTTTGCCATTGATTGGCTGGCCTCATCGGCTGTTATATCAAATGCGATCGACATCTTGGATGCGATCTCTGCAAATTGTGCCAGCTTTTCCCTTGGCACGCCTAATTGACCACCGGTTGCGATCATCTGGGTCAATCCATCAACTGCTATCGGAATCCTCTTCGACAGCTGTTTGATGTCGTGTTCCATCTCTTTGATCTGCTGCGGTGTTTCAAAATTCACAACTTTTTTAACATCCGCCATCGCACTTTCAAATGCGATTGCTGGTTTGACCAATCCATAAAGCGATGTTCCCAGCGCAACAACATCCATCATTTGGGATCGATACATGGAACGCTTGGACAGGTTCGCCTGTCTTTTGTTCTCGATCGCCGTCAATGCGGTTTGTCTTTTGCGAAGAATTTCCATCGCTTGGCCCAGGCGGTTTTGTTCCTGGGTCAAATTCTTTGTATCCACACCGGCTGTTTTCAATGATGTGGACATTTCTTTCAAGGCAGCTTTGTTCTGCTCATATGCAGATTTTGCAATTGCTGCCTCTTTTTTTGCATTGCGGAAACTATTGTTTAATTCCTTGCTCGGCTTTTCAGTATTCTTGATTTCCTTGGCCAATCGTTTGACCTCGACCTCGGCTGCGTTCCATTCTTGCTTTGCCGATATCGTGCTTTGGCGCAGATCTTTAAACGCATTCACATTTTCTGATGTGGTGTTTAATTGTTTGATGCTGCGCCCCAGGGTGTCCAATTGCTTTTTGCTGGATGTAAATGCACCCTTGAAAGTTCCACCCAGTTCCGCACCGATAATAACAGAAACTGCTGTTTGAACACCCATGTTATTCCCCATTTATTTCTTTTTGAATGGCAACCGCTGAACGGTGCCATTCATAGAAATCTTCTTCGGTCATTTCCAAAATCTCGGATAATGGCCAATGTGTTATTTTTGAAAGCACGATTATTTCTCGTCTGATATCGCCGCAGGTCCGAAAAAACCCATATATACCTTTTGAATCTTGGTGTAATCGGTTTCATCCAATTCCTTGATTATCTGTGGCGATACTTCGCACAAATTTGCAAAAAGATTGATCTCTTTTTCTTCATCCGTTGTCTTCATGACAGAAACTGCCAATCGGTCTTTGACTTTGCTGCGCCGCATCGTCAATTCCGTATATGTCATTTCATCAATCTTGACCGGGTATTGTAATTTTATTTTTTCCATCTTATACCCCCAATGCTGAACGGATGTCGCTTAAAACATCCTTGCCGTTTATATTGCGGACCATGTTGTCCACATCAATTTCAATGACCTTTGTGCCACCGATATCCAATGAATAATATCGGCATGCCACTGTGCATTTTAATGTTGCCAAATCGCCGGCTTTGAAATTGCCCATATCGACTTCGGTAAACATGCCGCGCAAACTGATTGTCATTGGTGTTGTGGTCTTGTCATCAACCAATGCGCCGCGCAATGTGACTTGGACATTGTTGCCGGATATCAATCCGAATTGCTTTAATACATCCGGATCATATTCAACAATCGAAAAACTGCCCTCTAATTTTTCCATGCCCATATCAACCGCCGCAGGCACATCCATTCCGCCGCCGCGGAATTCTTCTGTCTTGATGGTCAATTTCGGTGGTGTTACTTCTTCTGCCTTGCCAGCATATCCGCGGCCATCTACAAACAAACTAAAATTTTTCAATATTTTTGCCATATTTTCCCCCTTTGTTATTCAAAGATTTCTTCCAAATAGTCATTTGTTAAACGGCTACGGAATGTGATATGTTCTGCCGGGAACGATGGTGTGAAATCGAAATCAAATGTGATATTCCCCAGCTGGATGTTTTCTGGTGTATTCAAATTCTTATCGGCCCAGCATGTGCCATTTATGATCGCGCCGATATTCTTCAAATAACGCAGATAATTGTTCACGCTTTCGCATACATCTTCGGTGTATGTGCGATTAACATTTCTGTCTATTGCCCACAATTGTGCTGCCAATAAACTATCATTTATCATGTCGGCTGTGCGGCGGACAGATAAGAATTGCCATTTGGTATCTGTTGCCGCGGTGCGGTTGCCCCATAATCTGAATCCGTCTTGTTGAATAACCGTTGCCACTTTATGTTCATTCAAATAATTGGCCACGCATTGGCTGTCGCCCAATGTGAAATCAACCGGCTTGGATAATCCAATGATGCCTTTGATTTCTTGATTGGATGGGGACCACCAAAATCCGCGATCATTATCCGATTTTGCAATCAACCCGGCAACGCGTGCGGATAATGGTTCTTCAACAACATCTTCGCCTTTTTGAACCTTTGCCCATGGATAAACCGAATACAAACGCGCTGATGTAAATGCGGATTGGTATGTTGTCGCTTGTTCTCTTGTGCCATTCGGGCAATCTGCAACAACCGTTGCACGCAAACGATCTGCAACCGCCAATAATGCTGTTACAACTGCATTGGCCGCATTATTTGCCCCTGGTTGATGTGTGAATCCCGGTGCAATCAATATGCGCGGCTGCACGCTGCATTCGCTTTGCGCTGCCAATAAACATTGAATTCCGGTATATGATCCATCAACTTGCACGCCACCGATGATGTCGGTTGCGGTTATTGCATCTGGATCTAATTCATCATCTTCGCCCAGGTGGCTTTCGTTATCCGGATCGGCAACATTGACCACAACCACAACCGCGCCGGTTTGTTCAAGAATCCCTTTCAATGCTGTTGGTATTGTAAATCCATCCGTTTCCTCGCCGAATGTATCTATTGCCTCGATCAAATTCCCAGTGATCACTGTTGGTTTGTTCACTGGTCCTTTGGGTGCTGTTCCAACCAATCCGATAACGGATGATGCAACAGTGCTGACAGGATGTGCGCTGCCATCCAATTCAATGACTTCGATGCCATGTAAAAATCTGTCTGTCATGTTTTTTCCTTTTTGTTTTGGGGTTGTTGTTAAAGTTTTCGTATCCTTGCATAACCAGGTTGTCCTGCGACTGCTGTCATCGCATTCGTATTTGTGCGCCAACCAAAGTCGCCAGATTTGCCACGCGTTGGATCATCTGGCCAGTTATCATTTTCTCGACCGGTTCCAGTTCTTGCTGATGCCGTTGATGATGCCTGTGAAGATGTGCAAGCATTTGGATTGTTTATCAATGTTGATAACAATGCCGTTCCGCTTGCGGTATTGGTACCAATCACACCAACTGTTCGGGTACATCCGGTTGTTGAGGTTGCTCGTGTGCTGCCGGCTGTTCCGCCGCCTGCGGATAATGTCAAATTTGTGAATCCGGTTACCGTACTCGCAACGCCAGCGGATCCTGTGACCGTTCCGCCTGATGCGCTTGAAAATGATCCTGTTGCTGTTGCCCCACCTTTACCAACGACAATCGTTACCGTTGCAGCTGATGTCAATTTCGCAGTAATTTGTATTGTTCCGCCAACACCGCCTTGTGCGTAGTGATATGTGCTGTTGGTTGTGCATTTTCGTCCAGATGCGCCACCGCCGCCGCCAATCAATGTGATTTCATATGTGCCAGCAGATAATGCTTGCGTATATGTTCCGATTGTTGATTGTTCGAATATCAATACTGGATCGCCTGTGTAAAACACTCGTGCTAATCCGCCAACGCCGATATATCCTTTCTTGACCTTGCGTGCATATCCACCAACGCCAACATATAATTTTGCTATCTTGCGTGCTAATGAACTTATTCCTATCAATGCATTTTTGCTCATTGTTTATCCTTATTCGTAAACCAATAAAATCTGGCCGTTTGCCAACGAACTCAATTCGCCCGGATCCGTTGCGGTGGCTTTTATGTTTCGCACGTTGAATGCCGTTGTCGGATCTGCTGTGGCAACCGATATCGTGTCATTTGTTTTTGCTGCCTTTGCTGCCAACGCATTTGTCATCGTTGTTGAAAAATTCGCATCATTGCCCAGCGCAGTCGCCAATTCTTTCAACGTGTCTAATGCTGCCGGCGAAGAATCTACAATCGCTGCAATTGCTGCGGCAACAAATGCCGTTGTCGCAATTTGCGTTGTATTCGTGCCTGCATTCGCCGTTGGTGCCGTTGGTGTTCCGGTTAATGCTGGCGATGCCAAATCCGCTTTGGCATCCAATTTTCCTTGTCCTGTGCTGCTTAGGTTGCTCAAATCTGTGTTTGCTTTTCCGTCCAGTTTTGCTTGTCCTGTGGGGGTCAAATTGCTTAAATCTGTATTGGCCGCACCTTGCATAATTCCGTTGTTATATGTCACAACAACGCTTGCCGCATTGCTGACCGCTAAAACCATCCTTATGCCCAATTCTTTGACTGTTCCCTCGTTGGCCAATGGTTTATATGTTGCTGGATATTTTCCAACTGCGAACAGATCGCCATCTGAATCAAAGATCCCGACTTCGCGTATCCAAAATCCACCAACTGTGCTATCTATAACCGCCTCGGCTGCAAGATTATTTGGGGCCGATGGATCGATTGTTACCGCATTCAATGTGCATCTGTGCTGTTCGCTATGCAATGCCGTCATATCTGCTGTTGGATCCAGTGTACTGTTTCCAAACGCCATATGCGTTAATGTCAATGTTGCGCCTGTCGGCAATGTTGCCAATTTCGCCAAACCGGCATTGGTTATCAATGAAAAGAATTCTGACATTGTTCTATCCTGGGTATATTGTTGTTGTTTCTAAATGGCCAAATGCCACGCCATATTTTGGTACTGGTTCTTGGTGTTCTATCTCTGGCAAGAAATATTCCAATTGCGATCGCAGATTCTTGGTCTGCACAATCGTTCTGTAAATTGTTTCTATGTCATCCAGGGATATATTCACATCTCGGAATGTCGCAAATACTCGAAAAGTGTATGGATCGCCGTTGTATTCATACCATTCCGAAATGCGTATCTCGGATGCCATAAATGCCTCTAATGCTCGCCGTAATGATCCAAGCGTTCCTTTGGTTTGATGCACTCGCATGCTTTCCCGGATGACTGTTCGTTTGGTATCGATAGACCAATCGTTATTCCAAACATCAACCGACATTGACCATGCCAACCATGGCAAAAAATCCGCGTTACATAATTCCGGATTGTTCAAATATCGCAACCGATCTTCATTCAAAGAAGAAAGCCGCAATGTTGTTGCGGCCTCTAAATCTTTTTGTAATTGCGTTGCGTTTGGTGGCAAAATGCTTTTAATCTGACTCATCGGTTATTATAAATTCCAATTGTATATCTGTACATGTTGGTGCTTGTTCTTTCGTGGTTTCAACATCCGTTGCTGGATCTGTCAAAACAACTTTCTGCACGCCCTCGGTATGCAATGCATCAAAGATCCCGGATCGTGCGATCATGTTTCCAATCGTTGTATTTTTGGCAATATATGCATCAAGCGCATCCCTACATTCTTGTTCGGTAACTGCCACACTCGGACTCAAATAAAGATATATCTGGGCAGTTATTTGATATTGAACCAATTCCGCGCCTTGAACTGTTACTTGATCCGTCAATGGCCGTCTGTCTTCGCTACTAAGATATTCTTCGACCGTATCAATCAAATCTTGGCTGGGTGTTCCGTCATCTTCTGTTGATAAAATCGTGACCAGAACTTCGCCTGCATCTGGCGATTTCACACTTGCTGATTTGACTCTTTGATCTGCGCTTAATGCATGAAACAAATATGCTTTTTCCGCACCGGCTGTTGTTATTGCCTCCATCGCCAATTGCGTTCTATAACGCAGACGTTCATCTGTTTCGCCGGTCTGTCTGGTCAACCCATAAAATGCTGCATGGTTATCCAAATCTGATCCGGTTGCATATGCCAGCATGCATGCTTTGGCGGCCTCGTTGATTTTATTCCTAAGCAAGACCTCTCTGTATGCAGCGCATTCCAATGCGATTATCACTGGATCACTTTCCACCAATGCATCATATGTTGGATCTTTGGATTTGAAATCCACCAACAATTCTTCGAAGATATCTTCAAATGATAATGTTTCAATTATCGTTGGTGCCGGTAATTGCGACATGTCAATATGGTTTGGTGTCAATAAACTTTCAATATCTGTTTGGTTTGCTGTACTCATTGTATTTCAATTCCAGTTAGGGTTATGTCTTCGCCGGTTATCAAATATTTGCCTGTAACATCTAAAATCAAATGTCCTTGGTCCATTGATACAACCGACACATTGGTTACTTCGAATCTTGGTTCATAACTGAATAATGCCTCGACCACATCCGCATAAATTTCCGCCATCAATTCGCCTGTTAATGGCGCATCCAATCGTTTGAATAATCTGCTGCCATAATCGCGCCGCATAATTCTTGATCCAATCGGTGTTGATAAAATATTCGTTATGCTTTGGCGCAAATGTTCCATGTCGCTTATTGTGCGACCTGTGTTTATGTTCATACCTTGCATTTTTAACTCGGTTGTTCTGTTGTTGCTGTTGATGGTGTGTCGCCTGCGTTATATGAAAAGTCGTGTTTATGTGTTGATAACTTTTTGCCTTTGCCCTCGACCTCGCCAGTGGCTGTAACTTTACCGGTGGTTGTTATATTTCCGCTTGTTGAAATGTTGCCTGTTGCTGTTACATTTCCTTTGTGATTCACATCAACATTAAATGTGATTTTGTTTGAATCATGTGCCGGTGGCGTTTTTGTATTTTGATACAATGCTGGCAAAATCATCCCCATTCGCAGATCACCATTCGGCGACAAAACAAGAACCTGTTCACCATTCCTCAATGGTATCCATGCGGATGTGCTTGGGGTCAACCAGGGCAAATAATCTGTTGTTAAATTGCCAATTTTAACCTTTGCTTTTGCCTTTGTATAATCGACAGAAATCACTTTACCAATGCGGATTAAATTCCCGATACGACGGAATAATTCTGAAATATCTTTGCCTTGTTCAATGCTCATTATTCGTTTCCGTTTGGTACGTTAATGTGAATGTTAATTTGATCGCGCCATATATTTTATTGCCGTCAATACTCATATCTGTTTCGGTGCTTTTGAAACGCAAAACCGCATTCATTCTGTTTGGCATTTCCCACCCATCGAATAACCGTTCAATCGTTTCGGCCATCGTATCTAATTTGTTATCCAAATCATCTTTGCCAATATCGATTGCCTCTATTGAAACATCCAAATCGCGAAACAAATTTCCAAATCCATCCGTATCCCATCTTTCTTTTTGGATCGTTTCGTTTGCTGTATAAACAAGTATCGCTGGCATGTCTTGTTCGAACAAAACTTTGGATCGTGATGTGAATACATTCACAAATTCTGTTCGCAAATGTTCTGCGATTTGTTCTCTGATGTCTTGTCTTGCGTGTGTCATTCTTCATGTAGAACCAGTTTTCTTGATCCGGGGATATGATGTTCAATATCAATTATTTGATATGTCACGCCCCAAATCTCAACGTAGTCGCCTTGCTTTGGTTTTGGATATGTGGTCGGAAAATCAACCAGCCGTACAAATAAAACTATCTTGGCCGATGATATGTCCGCGCCTGCATTTTTCAATTCAATTTCCATGTAACTCTTATGGAAATCGCCTGTGATTTCGAACGGTGCAAACTGGGTATTCTTTGGGCGGTACGTTACCGGCCGCCCAAAGATATCCATGCTTGGTTTATTAACAAAATTGTCAAAGTCAAACATTGTTTACTCTGTTTTTGTTAAAGTCACTTGGCACGCTTGTTGCCAATATCCATAGCCGACATTGCGCCATGTGTCGACACCATATTGGTGCGCATCATGATCGAATTCATATTCTGAACCCTCGGCTTTGGCTTTGATCTGGACCGCTGTTTCTTCTTGGCGGATGAATGCTTTCACATCGCCATCTGCGCGGAAAACATAAATCTTGTTTCCGGTCAAACGTGGATTTGCCGCCACCCCGATATCAAGATCTGCAAAAACCTTGACCGGGTTGCTTGCGCCGCCGACAGACAATGGTGCTGCCAATGCTGCCTTGGCAACGAACCATAAATTCACTGGTACCATGACCAAGAATTTTGATGCGTTTTCGTTCATCGGTTCGCCTTGATCGTCTTTGAAACTGATGATCTGTTGGATACCGGCCAATATTGCCTCACGCAATGCTGCCTCGGTTGGCGCATCCGCTGTTCCAACTTCGCCGTTCACTGATGCAGTCGCCAAATTGAATTCAATTTTGTTCGATTGCGTTCCGGAACGACCCTCTTTGTGATCATCCGCAAAGAACTTTTTGCCGTCATAGCATGGCAATGTTTCGCCATCGGCTATCAATTTGGACAATAACAATGCCCAATGGCTGTTTGTTCTTGTCGCCAATTCGCCAATGCGAACTTGAATTTGCCCGGTCTTATCGCGGCGCAAGTGTTTCAATGGGATATCCAGTGTCGCCTCGAAATGTTTATTTTCGATTGTAATACCGTTGGATGTGAATCCTTTGGCATGGCGGCCGCCGGCCCATTCACGCATAACCGGCGATTGGCCGATCCATGCATATTCTTCTGTATCTTGATCCGATGTGAAGTAGTTTGAAATGGCCTCTATCCATTCCATTCCGCTGTTTTCGTTCAAGCGTTTATAAAATTGGCCAATGATGGCTCTTGAAGATAATTTATTCATCTTTATTGCCCCTCTGTGTTAGCTGGTGTTTCTGGTTCATCTGATCCCGGTGTGTCATCGCCACCTGCAGGTGTATCGCTGCCTGCTGGTGTTTCAGTACCACTTGGTGTTTCGGTGCCAGATGGTGTTTCTGCTGGTGTTTCCGTTTCTGTGGTTTCTTCGGATGCTGCGGTTTCTTTCACATAAATGAAATCAAATGCAACAATCGCATGTGCCGCATCTTCCAAACGCAACACTTTGCCGAAATAATCGCCGTCTGATCCCAGCGCAAATGTATCGTCATCTGTTGCAACAACATCGCTGCCGATACTTGTCTGTGCCAAACTTGCGATTTCCAAACAGATTTTGCCGCGTGCTTTTACATCCACTTTTTTATCGCCGGCTTGACCGTTGCGATTGTCGATTTCATCTTTCGCAAAACCAACTATTTTGTCGCCGGCTTGAAATGGACGCGCATATCCGTCATTCAATCCCAACAACATTCCCTGGAAGATATGAACACCTGCCGCAACTGCGACTGTGTTTGTATCCGCCTGTGTTTCGAAATTTCTAATTACATTCTTTGTTATTTTGGCCATGTCTTATTCCCCTTTGGTTTGGATTTTGATTTGACCGTTTTCCTGTGCAACGCAATATGCAATGAACGCATCTTTATCCCCATTGAATTCACTGCGGATTTCTGGGTTGCTTGCCCATTCATTTTTTGCACGTTCTTCCGGTGTTGCCCCTTTGTTTACTTTTGCCACTGGCTTTGTGCTTGGTGCAACCTGTGGCATAGAATTTGCGGCCTTTTTCAGACCGTTCAGATAATCGCCACCTTTGGCTTTTTCTGCTTTTACGATTTGTAATGCCAATTTTTCCGCTGTCATATTTGGATCGGCTTTCGCTTTGGCCAACAGATCTTCATGACCTGCAACCGCAACTTCATCCAATGCCAAAAGACGTTCGCGTTCTGCCTTTGCACCCTCGGCGCGGTAGGCAGCAATTTGGTCTTTTGTGATGGCTTTCGCATCCATGCTGTTTTCTCCTTTGGTTTTGGTTGATAAATTTTTGATGGTTGTTTCGTAATCCCCGATTTCATCGGCCATGCCAGCATTTATTGCTGCCTCGCCGACAACCACACCGCCTTGGCCAAAATCGCTTTTGACCGTATCTGTTCCGACATTTCGATACGTGGCAACCGATTGAATAAATTCGGCCTCCAACGCATCTAATTCTGAACGGATTGTTGCCTCGCCCTCGGGTGTTCTCGGGTCTGGTCTTTTGTTTTTCGCATTCGAAGAAACAATTTCTATTTGTTTATATCCATCTGCATCCGGTTGTTCTTGAACTGCTACACTGGATACAACGCCAATGCTGCCCAGCAATGCCGTCTTTTGTGCAACGATGTTGCTTGCTGCTGATGCCAACCAATATGCTGCCGAACAACAATTACGGCCAACGTATGCCCATATCGGTTTCTTCTGTGTTGCTTTGCGAATGGTGTCCGCCATTTCTGATGGTCCAACCGCCACGCCCCCAGGGCTGTCGATATCCAGCAATATCGCATTGACCTCTGGATTATCCAATGCGGCTTGCAAATCTCGGGCCAGCAATTCCAATGCTGTGCCACCCATCAGAAACGTAAATACATCGGCACGTGGCGTGATAATTCCATGAATGGGGATAACTGCCACCCCATCGCGAATTGTCGTTGTGTATGTATTTACCAATGGTTTTTGCGCAAATAAAGAAAGGCCCGATTGGACCTCCTTGAATGTTGCTGCGACCAATTGCATCGCACTAGGTTCTATTGCCCAATGCTTTGCGAATGTTTGAAATTCATTCTTCATCTTTATCTTCTTCATGTCCTTTCCTTTTTTGGTGTATAAAAACACCCCACCGTTTTGGTGGGGTGTGGTTTTCTAATAAAATTCTATAATACGTCTTCTATATTTTGTTCTGATCTGAAACAGTGTAAAATATGGACCTCATTACCGCGTATTGTATATAGTATTCGAAATCCTTTCTTGAATACCAAATGTCTGATCTCATGGTCGCGAACAATTATAATAACTTGATGCCGTTCTGGAAATTCTTCCAAAGAATGCATCTGTTCCAAAAGACCGTCATATATTTGATCCGCAATCAAAGGCGAATCTTTTGCGATATAAATAAATATATCACGCAAATCATTATATGCACGCTCTTCAACTATAACTGAATATTTTTTTGCCATTGTCTAACCTTGACGTTTTGTTGCAAGACGCATATCTTGTTTCAGCATTTTGAATGCGGCATCCAAAGGCATACCACGATTTTCTTCCATGCTTTTCAAACCATCTTCAATGCCACGCATCATAGATCCCATCTCTGCATCGCGTGCAATTCTGTGATATTCGTTTGCGTCCAGCACAACCACAGATGCTGCACCGTTGACAGTCAAGACAGCTGGCGATTTATCATCTTTTATGCGCTTTACAACATCTGCTGCATTGCGCTTAAAATCTGTTAAAGAAATAATATTTTCAGGATTTGCTATCATTTTTACCTCGCATCTAATTTGATGTTCAATTTAATGCTAACATTATACCATAAAAAAGTCCAGAAAAAAATTATTCTTCATCTTTTTCATCACCAGTGTCATTGTCTATCGCTGTTACCAATCCTGCCTCGGTTCGTAGTTTCTGTTCCTTGGCTCGCTGGATGTGTTTTGTTTCCCATGATCCACCTGTGATCTGCGCGGTTTCTTCTTCCAAAGTCGAAACGCCCAAATCTACCCGATATGCTGCGGCTCGGATTTCTTTCAATTGGTCAATCTGGCCCCTTGGTGGTCCGATCCACTCGGCACCCAAATATGCGGCCCGAACAAATGGATCTGAAAAGAACCCTGGGGCATCCAGGAACCCTTTTGCGATTGCCTCGCTGATTACCATTTCATACACTGGTTGGCAGAACTGGTTTGCCATCCATGTGCGCCTTGCACTGAATGTCTTCCATGCCTCAACCAATGCTGCCTGTGCTGCTGAATAACTTGCTGTGAAATGCTTGATCAGTATTTCAAACGGCAGTTCCAAAGCCACCCCGATTTGTCGCAGTATCGATTGCACGAACCCATCAAATGATTGGTTCGGTCTTTTTGGATCTGCGATTTCGATTGCCTCGTTTGGTTGTAAATCTAAGATTGCACCAGGCGACAGTTTGTAATCATCGCCACGTGGAAGTGTCGTTGATTCCGTACCAGACATTGGCACCATCGGTTGCAATCCCTCTTCAGATTCTGTCTTTACAAATATCGTGAACATTGAAGATATCACTGCTGCCATTATTTCGGCCTCGGTGTATCTGTCTAATTGCTTGAGGCTTTCTATAACCGGAGCAAGATATGGCACGCCTCGTGTCATTCCTGGTCTGTTTCTGTTGAATATATGCAGCACCTGTCGGTATCCGTTTTCATCAAACGCATCCACCTTTGCAAATTCCAGCGCACCCTGGTCATAGTCATCTGGGTGATGGTTTGTTATGTGGTATGCAACCGGTGCGCCATCATCATCTAGTTCCACACCGGCCACGACTTTTTCATTGTCTTCATCCGGTGTTGCTACTCTGTCTGCCTCTACGATCTGGATTGATGTGCCAAATGGATTGCCGTCATGTTCTTTGTATTTTCTTAATGCAAACACATCGCCGGATTCCAAACAGGAACGCAGGACCAGTGCCTGCATCTCTGCAAAGTTTTGGCAACGTGTTATATCGCAATCTCTGTTATCGGCCCACATTTGAAATATACGTTCTGCTTTGTTTTCCCATTCTTCCATTGCCTCATCGGTTTTCAGATATGGTTTCAATACATTACGGTCTATGTGTGCCTGTGGTTTCAGTCCGGTTCCAACAACGTTGGTCACAACAGTGCTGACCGCCCCGACAGCCAGTGGAGCATTGCGGAGCAAATCACGAGATCTGTCACGCAGCACTGGCAAATCGTCCAATGTTACGTTGTTGCCGGATCCCTTGATCGGAGCCCACGTCTGTGTTTGTCTGCGGCTTTTGCTTGCACCGGTGTAACCGCCCAGCATTGCCATCTGGGTTCGTGCCTGCCAACGTCTTAGACCTGCCTGTGGTGCGATCCAGGATATTGCTTTATCCACAAAGTTTTGCGGTGGTATTTTAATCTTGTTCATTGTTCATCCGTTTAGACTGGTGTGGCCCCACGTACTGGAATGCCACCACGTTTTTTCAATGCGATTTGTTTTTGCAGATATTCCTCTCTCGCCTGCAGTGCAGATAGGTCTGCTTTCCTAACTTTCTGATTGTTATACGATGCCTCTTGAGCACCGGTTAGGATTGCTGTGATTGCCTCTTGCACCTCGACCAGTTGTTCCTCATAGGTTTTTATTCTTATCGTTGTTGTCATGCTATCCCTCGGCTACGTACTGTTCTGCCACGTGGTTGTTGGCTCGGGCCTGTCGGCTCGGACCGGTTTTGTTGTTGCAGAACCGTTGCTTTGCGTGGTTGTTTCATTTTGATTTCGGCCAGTTTGTCTGCACCTAAGTCCAGGTTCAACCGGAAGTTTCGCACCAGTCCTCGCAGCGCTGCGTATGCATACACTCGGCAGTCAAGACCCTCGGTACGAACACCGTTCTTGCGTGGAACCCATTCTCGGATCAAACGGCCTTTGCTCAGTTTCTTTGATGCGACCTCGTTGGTTACCTGCTCAAACCAATCGGATTCTCGATCCATTGGAAAGTGCCAGATTCCAGGTCCGCTGCTATCTTCCAAATGTAACCGGCGCATCAGTATGTCTTTTGCATCGTTCACACCTATCAGATAGACAGGCTTTTTCGTGGTATAACTTTTGCTGGCTGTTGCTGGCCAGATTGGTTTCCCAACACCACCCACACCTTTGATGGCGAATACACCATGCAGTCTGCGTGCGTGGCAGTAATTGATGACGTAATCCGTATAGTGTCCGCCACTGTCGATGCAGGTTGCTGCTATCGGTAAGTCCGGCACATCTTTGCTGTGCGGATATTTGCGGCTTAGCACTTCGTCTAACTGCGCCCACAGTTCCGGTGTGCTTGGATCGCCATACAGAACGTGGTAATCGATAGACCAGGATTCTTCGCCTCGACCCCAGCCAACGATTTCCAGTTCCAAACGGTTGTCCTGCACGTCCACACCACAGGTCAATATCACAACCTGTTTTGGCAGTTCCGGACCCCATTTTTCTCTGCGTACCATCAGACTTGTTGGGTCTATTTGTTGGCCTGCCATGTCTTCCCAAGTTTCGGCCAGCTTTGTGTTGGTCCATACCTGCAGACGTGACGGGTCATCTTTGGAATCCAGAAACTCTCTCGCTATGCTCGTCCAGCTGGTCCAGCCATGCGGCGAATATAACGATGACAAATGAAACGACACAACCCCAGGGTTTGCATCTGGGTTCGTTGGTATCCATCTGCCTTTTTTGAGAATCAGTTCCTTTTGATAATCGTGCCAAATTGCCTCACATTCTTCGCATTTATAAACTGCCTCTGTGAGATTCTTTGGATCAAATATCACATTGCGCCAGCGCAGCACTTGGTAATGACCGCAGTGCGGACATGGCACATAAAAGTATCGTTGATCGCCCTCCAGGAATGCTTGCTCAATTCTGCTCGCATCCTTGATGGTCGGTGTTGATACTACGAAGATTTTGCGGTTGTTGAACGTTGCAGTTCTTTGCACCGCCAAATCTACCGGATCGCCCTCGGTACCAGCCTCATCTGGGAAGCCGTCTACCTCGTCCAGGAACAGATAGCGAACGGGAAGTGATCGTAATCCGACAGGCGAATTCGCACCTGTCATGATCAAGATCCCACCTGGGAATTCTTTCATCAACATCGTGTTGCCGCTGTCACGAGAACGTGGGCTTTTTATCTTTTCACGTAATGCCGGACAGTTTTCTATTGCCGGATCAATACGCATTCTGGATGTTCGTTTGGCCGTTTCTGTTGTGGGGTTTACAATCAGCATTGGTCCTGGTGCGTTGCAAATGCAGAAACCCATCCAGTTGTTTCCGCATTCCGTACCGCCTACCTGTGCGCCTTTCATGAATACCACTCTCTCGCAGGGGTGGCTTGGTGACAGGCAGTCCATTATTTCTTGCAGGTATGGTGTTCTTTCGGTTTTCCATTTACCTGGTTCGCTTGATGCGACACTCGACAGGTACCGGTTCTTATCTGCCCATTCTGTTACCGTCAGGTCAGGATCTGGCCTGTATCCCTCGGCTGTCGCATAAACAAAAAAACTATCCGGATCCAGTTCCACCATGTAAAAAGTCCGTTAAGTTCTGTAAACTTCTTATTATTTCCTCACGCAGAACCCTTTTGATTTCGAACATATCAGTTTCGCCGATAATGATCGGTGCGACCCTGTCTGGTATCAACAGCAATCTATCTCTTGCTACCCTGGCTGCTGCAAAGGCCTCCATTTCCACCTTGGCTCTATCCACCAGTTTCCCAGACTTTTCTTCGTATTCCAGTTTCTTTAGCAGTGCCTCAAACAGTTCTTTGTTGGCTCTACTTTTTTGCAGAGATATACCTGTGCTTGGTTCCGGAACAGGACTTGCTGCCGGCTTTGGTTGAAACCTTTTATCTGTGTTTTCATCCCATTCCTTATCCGCAATCTCTGGATCTATTTGTCCATCTGGCAATAACGTGATGCGTTTATCATCTATTGCACGACGAACGGCAGCATCAGATACCCCTCTATGTTTTGCATAAGCTCTGATTGATAATGATGCCATGGTCTAATCATTTGCGTTCTGCCGCTAGCTCTGCATAGGTTTTGCCGGTTTCAACGTGTATGGCTTTTTGGCCAGTGAAGTCTTCCCAGCGTTTGATTATTGTGTCCACATATTTCTCATCTAATTCTATCATTCTGCAGCGGCGGTTAGTCTTTTCTGCGGCTATCAATGTTGATCCGGATCCACCAAACGCATCCAGCACGATATCCATTGTGCGGCTGGAATTGTTGATGGCTCGTTCTATCAATGCCACAGGTTTCATTGTTGGATGCAAATCGTTGTTGGTTGGTTTGTCAAAGTTCCATACGTCTGTTTGGTTTCGACCACCATACCAGGGTGCAGTGTCGCCTGGATTCTTTCCCAACATGATTGCCTCGTGTTGTTCTTTATACACTGATTCCGTATTGCCAAATACCAACCATTCGTGTTGGTGTTGGTATTTGGATCTAGACAACGCAAAGGTATTTTTGACCCATACTATGTATGCATCAAACTTGCCACCTGCATCTGTAAATGCTTTGTATAACGTATGCAGTTCGCTGCCACCCATGCAGATATACAGTGATCCGTTTGTGTGTTCCAGGATGTTTTCCATTGCTCTGGTTAAGAACTCTTGGAACTCATCACCCAGGTTATCGTTCTTTATCAACCTCGGGTTTTCTGCTTTTTCGTTCTTGTTCCGGAAGCTTTCATCGTATGCGACATTGTATGGTGGATCAGTGAATACCATATTTGCCATTTCGCCATCCATCAGCTTGTCGTAGTTTTCTGCTATGCACGCATCGCCGCATAACAAACGATGTTCGCCCAGTTGCCACAGGTCGCCGATCTTGCTGACTATCTGTTCCTGTTCTACATCCGGCACGATATCTTCAACCTCGGCTGATTGCTTTTCTGATTCAAACGATGCTTTGATCTTTTCCAATTCTTTGTTGGAAAAACCCAACGCCTCTAAATCAAAACTGCCGTTGTGTAATTCTTCCATTGCCTGCTGCAGCAATTCTTCATCCCAGCCTGCGTTGTCTGCGATCTTGTTGTCTGCAATCAACAGCGCAAGTTTTTCGTCTTTGCTGAGGTGTTTTAATTGTGCGACAGGAACTTTGTCATATCCCAATTCCTTTCCGGCCAGCAATCTTCCATGACCAGCGATGATTTCATAGTTTTCATCAACCAGTATCGGATTGACCCAACCAAATTTCATCATCGATGTGACGATCTGTTGGATCTGTTCCTTGCTGTGCGTTCTTGGATTTTTGGAAAATGGTTTTATCAAATTGATGTCTACGTATTCAACGCCAAGTTGTAAATCTTTATAATCAATGTTCATATCCTTTCCTTTCTTTGTTAAGGTGTTCGCACTAGGTGTTCGCAGGTGTTCGCACAGGTGTTCGCACCTAACAATACCCGATTTCTGCGGCACACAGCCATAAAGTGCGAACTGCGAACACCTTTTTTAGTTCTATGTGTAGCAAGGTGTTTTGCTCGCCGTTACCCTCGATAGTTTTTATTTCTGACAGAACCTATTTTTTTCAACAACCTATTGTAAGTTCTTAGAAAATATGCGAGGGAATTCTTTCTGTGCTGTTTCCGTTCCTATCTCGAGCATCTGTAATCTCTTTGGAACCAGCGCAACGTTTTTGATGTGATATAAAATCTCAATGTCTTTGTTCTTTCTTCGTGCGATAACCAGTCCACCGGATTTCAGATTCATCAAAAATGATTCCGGTTGATTGGTTTTCCGGACGGCTTTTATTTCACGCAGGTCATCGTACTGCGGAATTGCTAACCGTCCGGTCTTTGCGATACGTCTACCGCCTGTTTGCTGCAATGTTGCAAAGCCTGCCATCGTATACACACTTGCTTGAAGTGTTTCTTTGGTGGCTGGCCGCACTTTGATCGATTTCTCAAAATTCGGTTTTCTTAACACAAAGGTGGAATGCAAATGCTGTTGTATTTGTTCCTGTGCTTTTTGTGCCGTTTGAGTCAATGATTTCGCAGCAGTAAATAGGACATCTTTTTCGCATAGGGTCATCAGCTTGTCGTTATCCGATGATGATAATTCAAGTTTAATGATTGCCATTTTTGCGTATTAAAAAACCACCTTTGCGGTGGTTCGTATATCGTTGTCCTATTATATCAAAAATACTATGCTTTTTTTGTGAAAGTGTAAAGGCAAAGATTCTTTACATTGTATGACTGCTCTTTACTTATCTTGATACAGCAAGAAAAATTATCCAATTTTATGATAAAAATTATTTAATGAAACGACCAATGTGTTTATCGCATTGTTGTATCTAATCGTTAATGTCTGCCTACTCAAACCTATCTTTTTGCCAATTCTTGAATAACTAACACCGCAGGCTCTCATCCAAACTATCTTTTTATCTTTGTCGCTATCTATCAATCTAAACCAGCGCAACACTACTTCTTCCCACATTGATATTTGTTCATTTGTTGGTTGCATGTGTGGTTTTATATCTTCATCCTTATCCCACAGTAATTCATACCACTCTCTGATGATATTCCATTTCTGTCCAGATACTTTTGGTGGCATCACCGGTGGCAACGATCTATCGACCATAGCAGCTGTACTGAGCCAATACTTTACTGTTTCTACATTCCATTCTACTGTTGATAAATTCATATCCTATCCTTATGGTTCTCTGTATAAAAAGTTTTTTCTTGTTCAATCCATTCCACTATTTGTTTCATTGATAACAACTGACCTTTACGTTTTTGTTTCAATGTTCTTTCTGCTCGTATAACTATTGCTGGAATAAATTCTTCTATGTATTTTTTGAATGCTTGGTTTGCTTGTGCTAATTGTTGAAAATTGAAATAATCACTTATAAAAAAGTTTTCAACAGAGTTTTCAACAGGCAAATCCGCATTACTACTATCTTTTTCTTTTTCAATATCAATATGTTTTTCATTATTATTTTCTATACTACTTACTATTACTGACGATTTCGTATACGATTTCGTACCTGATTCTTTGCGTTTTTCTACTAATGCCAGTGCACGATCACATTTGTCTTTATACTTGCGTGCATCTCTATCTATTTGTGTTTTGATGTATTTCCATAGCCCTATATCGCAATCCCTGTTTGGATATTCAAATATGCATTTTAGTATTTCTGCACATTCGGCATCGGACATGTCTTTGATTAAAATTGCGATATTCGGATCCAACAGTATTTTCATATCGTATCCTTATTTGTCGAATAAGTTTGGTTGTCTTGCTTGTTCTTTCCATTCAATCTTGTATTCAACACAATCCTTTACTTCGTTTATAAAAACCAGTTCTGAACTTTTGCGAATAACACTTGCGTTCCTAGTTATCACAAATCTCGGTATTTGGATTCTGCTTTGTAAAAACCAGATACCTTGATCTGTAATTTGCCATTCACTGTTTTCGTTGGTTGATGCTATTAACCCGAAATATCTCAGCTTTTGGAAATTCGTGAATTGCGTATAGTCCAATCCCATCTTGTCTATTCTTGCCCGACCACCCAACGCATTTAATTTTG
Source organism: Alphaproteobacteria bacterium (assembly GCA_017615655.1). Classification (GTDB taxonomy): domain Bacteria; phylum Pseudomonadota; class Alphaproteobacteria; order Rs-D84; family Rs-D84; genus Enterousia. Next base: position 51,664 of record JAFZZS010000013.1, on the reverse strand, counting down.
CCAATCCAGCAATCAATGTTTTGTTGATTGTATGTTTGTATTCTGTAATTTTACGTCCGCATAGAGGGCATACAGATATTTCATTTTTCATTATGCGCCTCTAATTTTATTTTCGCTTTTTTTCCGGATCCACTAAACATACGTTCTTGCTCGTATGCTATTATGGCCTCTCTCGGATAAATAACTTTTGCACCCAATTTTATATAAATTGGTCCAATTCCTAATGAACGCCATTTTTGGAGCGTGTTTCTTTTTATTCCCCAATACTTTGATAATTCTGATTCTGTTAGACGGGTATGTGTTTTTAGTATATCTTCCATATGACTACCTCTTTGTTTGGATTTGATATACTTTCAGTCTATTGTGTTACATTGTGTTTGTCGGTGAGGTTGTCGGGTGGAGATTGGGGTCTGTATAATGATATTTTGGTGCCGAGTGGGTGCTGGGTGGGTGCTATATGGGTGCTATATGGGTGCTGCCGGATTGAACCTCTTGAAACAATTATCTTTTTTTACTATGATCCTGCTATGGATAAATTTACGATAGACTTTGTTAGGACAAAAATAGACGAAGCGGTTCAACAAAACCCTGGTGTGCGTGCTTTGAATGTTTCTATTAAGGGTAAGTTCTATACGTATATGATTTCATATGATTCTGTAGATCGTACTGTCAGCGGTGTTATTATGCAACGTGGCCACAAACGCAGACCTATAAATTTATCAGACATCTTGACCAAATAACGTCAACTGTCTTGGTGGTAGTTTTAATTTGTATTTTCCATTTTTGTCAGATTGTATAATTTCTCGCCAATGTTTATTATGACTAAATAGATTTTTTATTCTGTCTGAACTTGAATTGATATCTTTCAAAATTGTCTTTCCATACATCCATGGTTGCCCATCTTCTCTTGCTTGCCATAACCGTTTTATAACCTTTGCTTGGGTTTCCCCAAATCTATATTCTTTCCCGTAGCATTTGAAACATGTAAAATCTGCCGCCATCAATTCAAACGCATCATCTTTGATATTTCTGTGTTTTTGTTCAAAATCTTTAACCTGGTTCATGTGGATTATAAGATCAAAAAAACCCACACGCAGTGGGTCTTTTAGGGTTGCTCGCACATCGTAATTGCCGATGCGTGCTATTTCTATTTTGCGACTTTTGTCTGCAAACATCATATATATATATCGGTGATCTATGTACATATTGCTCAAACTTTGTAGCAGCTTATCGTATTCTGCTGGTGGTGTTCCTGCCAGCGCAATTTCTAGTGCTGCTGGCCGTATACAAAATCTTAATTTATCTGTTTCAGCCAAAGCCTCTATCGTAGATGTTCTACATTTCCAACGTTGCGCCAAATCCTCTATATCTAAAAATATGATAGGAAGATCCAGATCGTTCATGGCAGGCCTTTTGTTCGTTGTTGTTGAAAAGAAAAAAGGGTTGTTGAATCTTCAACAACTCCTTTCCTTATACCATAAAAATACACCAAGTTTTTTATCTTTGCATCATTTTTATTTTTATCTGGGTTGCTTGATTTTTGCCACTGTTATGTTATAATAAGACTACTTTCCCTCCCAAAGATTTATCTCTTAGGTATTATTTCCTCTGGTACATTTAGCCGTATATATGTTCCTTTCTTTCGTCTTAGGATTCTTATCTCACATTCTGCGTTTCTTAACATAAATTTTGCTATAAGTGTTTTGCTACTTTCACTAATACTAATTGGGATGAAACCTTGATTATTACATTCTTCCAATGCTTGTTCTTTGGTTACCTGTAATTGTAATACTACCTTTTCTGCTGCTGTCATTACATCTGGAAAATTATCGTAGTTTGTCATTTGTTTCTCTTTGTTTATTACAGATTATTTGCGATCTCGGCTGCCAGTAATTTTATGTTCCAAGACGGATCTTTAGCCTCAGCATCACCAAAGTTTCGCCGTACAAATTTGCGAATAATATGTTCTATGGTTCTTGACGTAACTCGTTTTTTATATTCTCGCAAGGCAAATGTTAGACCATCATGATATCCCAACTCATGCTCACCACATTCCAATATTTCTACAGCTTGATTTTCAAGGTATTTTTCACTTGTTTTAATTTCTTCTTCTAATGTCTTTTTGTATTTCATTCTTCGCCACCTACAAATACGATACCAAACCATTTCCGCATCAAGTCCATGTGTCCTTGGTACGATATTTGTTGATCTCGTTCTTGTTTGAATTCGGCTATTTCTGCATCTGGCAACGCCAGTTGTTTTAATAGCTTGTTTGCCACCCCAAATAGGAAGAATACATTCCCCTCTGGCCCCCTGGTATCTATTATAATGCCAGTTGGGTATTTGGCCCCCTCTGGTTCGTGTTGTTTAGCACGAACCAGTTTCCTTTCTAGTGTTCCGACTGTGTCCATGTTTTGTCCTTTTGTTCAATATGTCTTGAATGTAACCCCACATAAGGTGCATTTCCTGTGCGGTGGTGTATTCGGATTCCAACCACATTTCTGGTGTCTGCCATACTTTGTCCAAGCCGCATCCTACAACGGTAGCTACAAGTTCCTTGATTTCCTTTTTCCGCATTTCGTGTTTGATCGCTGCTTTGAATAAAACCTTTTTATCTAGTACTGCCACCGCTGGTGTGATGTCGTTGTAATAACCCCACCAGGGTGCCATCTTCAGTTTGTTCAGCATTGCTATTTTTAACATCAGCACGCCCATTGTTATTCCTTGTGGATCGCTTAACAGGTCGTCCGCAAAATGTCTTCCAACTCTTGAATCCAAGAATTCCACCAGTTCGTCTTCCGATTTGTTTGGGTACATTTCTTTCAGCTTTGTCATCATCAGATTCCAGATGCGTTCTGTGGTTTCATCGTCAAACTCATTGTTCACTGTTCCGTAAAAGCCAAACTTTTTATTTACTGATCCCATGGTTAGTCCTCCTGTACTGTGCTATCAAACTTGATGTCTTCGGACCCTTTGAAGTCCTTTGGTATGTCGTACCCAATCTTGCGTAACATGGTTACGATTTCCCTTTCTGTGCGACCCTCTTCAAGCCAGCAATATGCATTGCTTTCGCTTACGTATTCGCAACCTAAGGCCCAGCAGATTTTATCTAATCCGCTATCTGTGCTTATGGCATGTGCCAGCGCAGCCAGGTATATATTTTTCTTTGGTTTTCCCATGTTTTTACCTCTTTTTTCAACAACAACATACCCGAACAAAAGCACAAGTCCAGCGAATAAGACACTTATTCGCATATGGCCTCGGTGATGTGGTTTACTGCCTTAAATGTCTGTTCTGCTGCATAGTGCGTATAATGTTCTGTCGTGGCCAATCGGCTGTGTCCGGCAGCATCTTTTAAAGCATTCATATTTTCCCCCATATTTGCCCCCATAGTGATGAATGAATGCCGCAAATCGTGTATTCGCATATGTGGCAACTCAGCCTGTTTTAATGCCCATTCAAAGGCTTTCCGGATATTATCTATCGGTTTGTTCGGATCCTTTAGTCCAGGGAATACATACTTGCTGTTCAGTCCTTTCGTTTCTTCCAGTTCCTCTTGTAATTCTTTTACTGCTGCATCTGCCAACTTTACATCTCTTGCCCCTGTCTTGCTATCTTTCAACCGCAACATTTTATCCGGTAATGATACCTCATCAATTTCCAGGTCTGTTATTTCTGATGCTCGACATCCGGTTAAGGCGATGACCTTTACTGCCCGAAATAATCTCGGGTGATTTTTTCCACCATTTGTTTGTCCAACGTTCAACCAATGGAATAATCTCTTATACCCATCTGCACTCAGTACAGTCGGCACGTATTTTTCATTTGTTCCTTTTCTGACGTATTTGCATGGATTTGATCTCTTGGGTACATATTTATATGATTCACACCAATCCCAGAAATTTGATAATAATGACAATGCTTTGTTAGCTGTTGAAAACGACGTTCTTTTAACCCATTTCACATATGCATCCATAACGTGTTGTTCTTCTATCTGTCCAATTCGCATTTCAGCAAACTCTGGTGCGATGTACAAACGATACTCTGCCCAGTTGGAATCTATAGTTCTTGGTTTCTTGTATAACTTTGAATATTTTTCCATATACTCATTAAATAAATCTCTGAATAAACCTCCGCCAGATTGCAGCTTTTCTTTTTTTGCCTCACCAGGATCATATCCCAATGCAATATCTCGTCTTAATTGCATTGCCTTATCCTTTGCTGCTTTAACATTCAAATCCCCATATCTTCCAATGAATATACATCTTAGTTTTATTCTTGTTTTGCTCATCAGAAAGAAACTTATGATTTTTCTCTTATGCAGATATCTCAACATCAAACCTGGGATTGTTCCATCTGTAATTTGCAGATTCTGATCCGCTGTCAAATTTCTAATCCACGTATCTCTGAATGCCTTTGTATAACATTTCCATTTAGTGTCCATTATTTTACCTCTTGTTCTGTACGACCACATACAATGCACAAGAAAATCAACATATCCAGCGAAAAGAATTATTTTATTAAAATAATTCTTTTCGCTTAATCTTTTGTCCAAACAGCCATTTTTCAACATCTTCCCTGCGATATCTCACAAGCTTACCGATTTTCATATATATCGGACCTGTACCATACGCACGAAATGCGTTAACCTGTGCTACAGATATTTTCATATACTCTGCAACCTGTTTCGTTGTCCATATATCATCGTTCATTTTTATACCTCTTCGGTTGTTTATATCGATAAATATACAGTTTATATACAGGAGCAAAGTTGCCAAAATTTATACATTTCATACACCCCTGCGTTTATACTGTCATTTATACATTTTCAATCTAATTTATACCGCTGAATATTCTATGAGTCACTTCAGAAACGAGACATAATGTCATACTATATCTACCTGTGTCTTATTTTTTCTGATAAATCAGTATCGGCGATTAAAAATTTTTTTTGAAAAAATTCTTTCTCAAAAATTATGAAAAAATGACCTGAAAAAATATGATGTGTTCATATTACTTGCCAACAAAGTCTAATAAAATCTAAAACTGTTTTTATACCAAATCTATATTTTTGACCTATGTGTGCAATAATAAAAAAATCCCAATCATATATACCGCTGGTTTTCTGCGGCTTACAGCCGGTTAAGCTATACAACAAATACACCAGTACCACTAACTGTTAATCCGTATGTCACTGGTTCGAGTCCAGTTGCCCGAGCCAAAAATTAGCCGTAAGTCTTTGTATTTACGGCATTTATTTTATTTGCCTCTGCGGCAATTTGTTCTGGTATAACACCCTCAAAAATGTCATTTTTTACATAAAATTACACATTTTTATACAAAAAAGCCCATGTTTAGCACAAAAAAGTAACAAAAACACCCTTAAATATACATTTAGTCCGTGTGTCAGTTATTAAAAAATATAATAAAATCAATATGTTATGAAAAACGCAAAAACACTGGTGTAATTTTATAATTGGTCTTAATCAAACAAAAACCACCTTTAATACCGCTAAATACCTCTTTATAAACATTTGCGAGTGAAATTTAGTCCGTGTGTCACTTTGATAAAATCTGCAGAAATCCCGCATTTTTATTTTTACAAAAAATCCTGTGTTTTTTATATGTTTGTTTTTCTTACCTGACTTCTTCTCATAACTGCTTGCAAAAAAACCAAAATTTTGCTAGGTTTATATTGATATTTGAAAGGTTATATTATGAGTTATTTGTTATTTATGGATGAAAGCGGTCACGATCACAAAAACATGAGCTATGAAGTTCGTGGCGGCGTTTCCATTGCTACAATAAATGTTTTTAATTTCTTAAAAGATATTCAATGCTCAGAAGAAAAAATATTTGGTTGTAAATTATCAGAATTCAAAACAGAACTTAAGGGATCAAAATTATTAGAGAAAGAGCGATTCAAATGGGCAGCACAGGGTCCAAAAATGTCTGATCAAGACCGACAAAAAGGCTGTAGACGTTTTTTGACAGCTTGTCTAGAAAAGAAAACCCCAACGCGCCAAGATTTCACTGCATTTGGACAAGCATCTTTGGAAATGGCGGATACCATACTCGGGTTGTTAGTCAAATATAAGGCAAAAGTTTTTGCGTGTATGGTAGAAAAAGGTATACAAAAACCAAAAAATTTCGAATTTGATGATTATTTACGCAAGGATCATATATCGTTAATGGAATCTTTTTCAAACTTTCTGGAAAAACAACGTGAAGATGGTTTGTTAATAATGGATCAATGCGAAAAAGAATATGATAAAAAGTTTAAACGTCAATTATCCAACTATTTTTCTAAAACGATTTCTGGACAACAACGCGCAAATTGGATTGTTCCAGAGCCTCTTTTTATAGAATCTGATATCAATTATTTAATCCAAGTTGCTGACGTGTGCATATATATAATAAATACGGGGTACAGACTAGGTCGTGGTATGACCGCCCCAGCACGAACTGAAATTCAACAGAAATACGAAAGAAAAATCCATAGATTACAGTACAGTTTCTTTAAGACAGTAAACGGGAAAAAGACGAAAGTAGAGAGTATAAAACTTCATAAAAACCCTTATCAGACAAGAAAAAAGAGGTAATGCAGTTGGAGCCACCATTAGCAACTCCTCAGCCGAACCTCTGATATAAGTATTGCTTTTTTTGATCGCAATGTCAAGAAATAAAACAATATCTGATATTTTTTCACATTTTTAAACAAACAACTGGACTTTCATCGAAATATACGGACAAATGCGACAACCTAAAAAGGATCGCATATGAAATATAAACATTTTGATGATATTGAGCCTAACCATAAGACCGATTTTATTATGCTCTACTTCGCGGCATGTCGCTCCCTGCGCCAACTGGAAGCGGCCATCCGAAAAATAAACGGTGGCAAATTGACATGCCGCCAAGCATGGCTACTTCTCCGCATCCAGCGCAAGTTATCCCAGATGGCAGCATTGTGGAAAGGTACCTAAATTCTGAATAAATGGTTTAATTATACTCAAAAATGTTTGTTTCTTTGCTTTCAATCGGTAATTTAGCATGTCTGAGCTTATATGTATTTACTATACCACAAGCCTTTAAGCGATCTAAAAATTCTTTTTTTAACCAACCAAAATTCCACAATTCAACTGTTTCATCTTTAATTTTTTTGCAAATATCTGGTTCGTATTCGATTCCATTGTCAATATTTACACTTAGTCTTTGCAACCATATATGAACAAAGCTTGTGTAAGCCTTCTTAGAAAATTTATATCTGATCTTTGCTATGTGTTCTAACTGAACCTCTCGTGGTTCTTTTCTCAAAATATGACTGATGGTCGTAAATGCCTGAGGAATAACTTTGGGAACATTGTAAGCTATATCTGTCATTACACTTATCAGTAATTCAAGCTTGTCTTTTTTAGTTAGCTTTATTTTTTGATTTAGGATCGACAATAAACTTTGTAACGCACCAGCATTCTGTTGATCTTCCGACATTTTATATAATTGTAGAAATAGTTTATAATTGGGCTGTGCAAAATTTATAGGAAATTCAAATCGATCTTTTTTTACAGCTTTTGAGATAATTTTATCCGTAGCAAACGTCTTCTGTATATTTAATCTTAGTCCCATATGTTGACATATATCATTTATAATTTTTAATATCGTCTCACTATCTTTTGGATTGTTTGTAAAAATTCTATAATCATCCCTATATCTTAAAATTTTATATTCTTCTATGTGTTGTTGTTTTAATTTTTTCAAGATCAAGGTATCTATATACCCTAACACAATCTCTGCAATAAAATCCATCAGCACAGACCCTTGGGGTATCCCGTTAGTTTGATTATATGAAAGATCTCTTACACAACTATCTATAACATTTCCTAAAAAAGACATATCATGTTTATTGTTTTTTGCTATTTCTTCTCCATGTAATGCCCAAGCTATTGAATGTGTGTATATTGAAGAATAACAATTTACTATATCAGTACATACCATATGAGAGAAAACTAACGACTGCTTAACAGAATCTTGTTCAAATTCCGTTAACCAATTGGAAATTTGTTGTGCCTTTTGTCTTTTTCGTATACCCTTCACAACTGGTATACTTGAACACACAATATGATCATCTGCCTTAAATTCTTTAAACCTATCGCATATTTTCTCCCAAGCATCAACACTACATATACAATTTACAAGGTTTACATACAATACAGGATTTATTATCGTTAATTTGCGCCAATCATATTCACCATTTTTATTTATTATTATTTCATAATTTATATTTGAAACATCTTGTGGTTTTCTATCGTATATCTGTAAAAACTTGTTATTTTGCAGTATGTTTTCGGTCTCTTTAATAATATCATTAAATTGAAAATATGGCGGCAGATCCCCCGTAAAATAATTTTCATTGGTTAAAAAAAACTTTTTAGCTGCATTTGCATCTAAATCCAACACTGTTTTCATGTCACAACCCTTGTATTTCCTTTTTATGTTTAGTATAATAGGTAAAAAGCCCGAAAATACAAGTAGAAAAACTCATAAAACAATTAAAAACATTTTATATTTTGCCCATTTAAAGCCATTAAAAGACCTTTACAATATATAAATGTTCTTGAACCTTGTCATCGCACTCTTTGTAATGTCTATTTGCATTGTTTCTTTCTGTTCTGAAACGTCTATAGTCTTCTACATATTCTTCCACTTTTCCAACAGAAGATAATATATTGAGAATATCTTCTCTAGGGATTATACCCTCGTTATTGTAACTCAAAATAATGTATTTAAATTTGGCTTTTGAAACCAAATCTTTCAAAGCTTCAGTCGCCTTGATCTTCTGACAGTAATCGGATTTTTTATCACTATAATCACGTTGTCCCGTTTTACCTGTCAATTTTTGTTTATCCCATACCGCCAAAGTTTCTAACACGTGAAAATTTGGTGCATATTGTCTTTGATTATATGGTGGATCTAAGTATAAAACATCCCCTTTGACTTGTTCTATTAAACAATTGGCATCTTGTTGATATATATAATTATTGCACTTATTATCTATTACTTCTGGGATCTTGAGACATAACGGTTTTAACGCCATAGAACGCCATATTTTCAAATACGCACCATAAGTACCAGAAATGTTAGCCACAAAATCAGCAGCATCTATTAACATATATACCAGTGTATAATACTCATCTACTGACAACTTACCATTTAAATACCAATCTTCTATCTGATCTCTCACTGCATCTATCCGCATTGCATTGGAATCAGAAAAATATTGACGCTTATAGGTGCCACCTGGGGCAAAATTATCATAAACATATCCAGTTTTTTTTAAACTAGGATCATTTAAAATCTCCAACACTCCCTCGATACCGCTTGCTGAAATTTTAGAAAACTTCGGGATCATATTCATGTATACATTCACATACTGTGCTATATATGAATATAGCATTATATCATTAGATATAATTTGATAACCTTTATTTTTAAAATATTTACCTACTGAACCAGTCCCGCCAAATATATCCATAAATACGCCACCAAGAGGCACACCGCTCTCTTGCATGGATTTATCTATAAATTCTAGTAATCTGGTTTTATTCCCTATATATTTCATTGTTCAAATTCCAAATCCAATTTTGTTTTGATTTTTTCATCAAAATTAGGCGAATAAACCAACTTAAATGCCGTTTTACCATGCACATCATTGTATACAATGATAACAACAAAATTTGGTTCAAAAGCTATGTCATCAAAATGGCCTAACTTAATGGCACCAGTAACCGTTTCTACTTCTTGTTTTGCATAATACTCAGGATCTTTATCTGGAACAGTGTCCAAGTTATAAATAAAAGCATCAAATTTCGTATGATGAAGCTTGCATAATTTTTTAATTTGTTCCCCTGCTTTTTCCATAGCGGTGCGAATTTTTTCATCTCTCAATAGATCCTGATAATTATTCTTACCCTCAGCTACCATAAATAAGTTATTGTTTTTATCTGGATATTGAGTGATTAAATCTACTTTTGTTGAAACTCTATCTATCTTATGTTGTACATCTACACCATCGTTATGAATAACCAGCTGCTGCCAAGAAGAATGATGTGTATGTATAAAACACAATGTCCAATTATCTTTTATTGTCGTTTGTGTCAGATAAGTAGCGACTATGGCCATTTCTTCTGTTTTACCGGTTGGATGGACTTCGGATATAGATTTCGGCACAAAATCTGTATCATGAATTTCATTATTAAACCTTGTAACAACTTGAGAGTTGTTAATTATAAGAACATCAATATACTCGGCCAATGCCTTATATAATTTTGTTCCTTGTTTATCGTCTATATTAAAATTATCTCCGGCATCTACGGTTACATAACCAATAACTGGATGTTTTTTCTCTTTTTTAACTGTATAACCAAACAACTCACAAAAAGCAACTATTTCACCGCTTTCTGGATCCGGAGAAAAAGTTAACCGTCCATTTGATACCTTATGTATCCTTAATGGCATCACCAATGTTGTTTTAGATACTTCAGGATTTAAAATTCCAGAAACGGCCTTGATGCTATCTGGAAATTTCTCACACATGAAACTCTTGCACAATTCTGTGTTAGCAAAACCTATTTTGGCCTGACCCCTCATATAACTTTGCGCTCTCTGACCATGATTTTCTAAAAATTTTAACAAATCAGAAATATATTTTTTATTGCTATATGCTGTCCAATTCACGAAATTTGCTGCAACCAAACTATCTATAGGGTACTTTTTGATAAAATCTTTATTGTCATCGTATATATATTCTAACAAAGAACAAACAAAATCATCTGTATGTTTAATGATACCATCTTCAACTGCAGGATTTATAACAACAAAATCCTTTTGCAATCTTGGGGTATTTTCTATTCCTCTACTTCCAGAATATTTTCCCTCTTTCAGGTAAGATAACATATGTATAAAAAACTCTGCCTCTAACTCTCTTTTTACCTTATTTTGTGCAGGGTTTACATCATTTAACAAGACAGATTTTATATATCTAGCGAACAAATCTTGGCTATCTTCTGGTTCTCTTTTTCTTGTCTTAGAACCATCAAAATTATTCTCGAAATAAGCAACAAAAGACGGTGTTTTATAGCGTATTGAATATACTAGCTGATTATAAACCTGTAAAGATGTTGGTTCTCTGACTGTTTGCTGTGATTCATCTTTGCCAGAATAAAATGTCTGATAAATAAAAGGAACCCCATTTCTTGCTGCCCCTAGTTTTCTTCCTTCCCTCTGCCATTGGGAATTACCAACTGATGCGGTTTCTGTGTTCTCCCCAGCCAAAATAACCTTTTTAGAAGATATTGAATATAAAATATAATCCGGTAAATCTACAAATTGTCTTATACGATTTACTTGTTTCGGCAGATTCCACTTCTCAAAAGCCCCACAAATTTTTATTGAATAAATATTTTCTTCTCTATCTTTAAATAAGTAAATAGGTTGATCTATTGGTTCATAAATAACGCCATAAAATTCTAAAATACCATCATGTAATGTCAAAGTATTTAATAAGGTTATGCCCTCTAAAATATTATCTCCGTACAATATAAATTCGTGAACATTATGTAAACGGCTATAATCTGCCATAGTAAAAATGTTCTTTTTTGTTATTTTAGGGTTAACTAAAGTTGCTTGCATTATCCATCCTTTCTAAAAATCAAAATATGTTGGTGAATCACTGAAGGTATATAGGCAAATGGGTATCCGTATATATGCAACATTTTGGAGTCATCGTGCCAAATTATGTCTGACTTCAAGGTAAATTCTTTAATTTCTGAAATAGTTTTTGCTAGTTCCCCAGCCAAGAAATGATATTCCTTGCCACGATACATATCACCAATAAATACTGCCATATAGCCGTTTTTCTTTAATGGACGAACTGCATTAGTAAAAATAGCTTTCATTTCACTTAACCACTCTTCTTTTGTCTGCAGGTCCTTTTCATTAAATTTCGATAAATTGGACGCTCTGGCCGCAGAAGATCTTGTTTTAGTCACTTGATCCATTATCCAATACGGAACATCAGTTAACACAAAATCTACACTATTCGGTTCAAGTTCTTTTAATTTGTCATTGGCATCTCCGACAATGATCGGATAACGGTCCAGATGTTCCAAATCACAGACTTGTTTATAAATATCCGCCCATTTTTGATTTAATTCAATACCTATAGCTTTTCTTCCACACAACGCAGCACCTAATAATGTGCCGCCCACACCTGCTAACGGATCAAGAACAGTTTGACCTTTTTTTGTAAAAACCTTTATCAGATCCGCACATAATTGTGGAGGTTTTTGGCCACCATGTTGTGACCGAAGTTTATGTTGCATATTGGATGGGTAAGGTTTTGAAATAACTGTTTTTGTCCAAAACTGCCACTCGGATCCAGTCAAATCATTTAATTTATTTCTTTTATCATAACTGCCGCCATGACTACGCATAACATCTTCATGAGCTTTACACGCTATATTAACGATATCTTCTCCAAATAAATCCTTCATTTTTACAATCCTTTCCTGGGGATACTATACGACATCAACCGCTTGAAAGTCTAGTATTTTATTAACAATGTAATATTTTCCTATTTGGCTTTTTAGTGCTTGTTTTTAACGTCCTTGTTTTCAAGTTTTATTTCCCAACATTTAGGGAGATTCAAATCATTTTTAGCTGTTGTTATGTCTATTGAGATAATTTTGTATGCAGCGATTATATTTGTATACCCTTTGTGAAAAACCACTGTGTCATAATGTTTATTTGTTAACCGTTTATTCCAATATTCAGAACACTCACGATATTCCGATGTTTTTTCACAGGACACTATTTTATCAAACCAACAGTGTTTCAACACAAGATGTAGAGCGCCGTTCATGTTCCTACACTCACAATTTAATCTGTTTATCTATTATCCCCAATAGATTATTCAATTTCGCATTTCCGGCAGACATTGCCCTGTTGAATAACAAATACATATGTTGATCTAATTCTTCTTTATTCCTTGCGGTTCCGATATATTTACACATTGTGCCTAGTATTATCGTTTCCGCCTTATGAGAAATTTTTAAAGATTTTTTCTTTTCCTTATCGATAATACCAGGTGTATATTTCCCATTCTCTAAAACCACCCTCAAACAGTCTTTATACGTCATATACAATGTTTCCCCTTTATTATTGAGAGAGCATTCTATCATGAGTTGTTTATCTGTTGCCAATCTTGTTATCTCATCACAACTGGTTTTGAATACCTTTATCGCATTATCTAAGTCTTTAGTACGTGAAAACGCAAATTTTATATCCTCACATATTTTGCCAATATTTACTAAATGCAGATTTACATCATTTGTAATACTTAAATCTTCAGAAGATAATGCCATAGTAAATGATTTAACTAAATTGTTTCGCAGATTCATACGCAACATAAAAACATTAAAATCATGCTGTTTTTGCGAAATATTGTATTGTTGTTTAAGAACCAGATCTTGATTCTTTGAAGTTTGACGCATATTCATAAATTGAAAACAATATATTGCTGCCGTTCCCAATAATACGGTTAACGACAATTTATTATTTTGGTCTAAATTCGGCAAATTCCAAACATATATTCCAAAGCCTATAATTGACATCAAAATTAAAAGCGGCCAGTTATTAAAAATCTTTTTCACCATAATCTATACCTCAATCTTTGTAGAGAAAAGTAATCTAAAACAAGGAATAAAGTCAAGAGAACAAATATTTTTTTCGTTACAAAACTTAAGTCATATTACCTTAGGTTGCAAAAAAACGATTTTGAGTGTATAATTTAAGGTAGTTAACAAGCAATATAGGAGTAAACTTATGTCTATGTGGATGCTACGATCTTTAGGAGGCGATTTATTACCAGAATTTACAGAAAAGAATATCGTTGCACTTGGCTGGGGATTGATAGGTGATCTTCGTGGGAAAAGTAGAGATAACATAAAACAAGCTCTACTAAAAGAATATCCAAACAAATACAAATCTATTCCTGTTTGGGCCAGCATGCTTGATAATTTTGCTAATAAAATGAAAATCGGAGATCTTGTCATAACATATGACTCTTCATTACGGGTATATCATATAGCTGAAATAATGAGTGATTATTCTTTTATAAAAAAATACGAAAGACCTAACATTCGGAAAGTAAAATGGAACAAAAAGACTGTTTCTAGAGATCTTTTATCTGTGACCGCTAAAAATTATTTAGGTGCCTCTCAAACCCTTTTCAGCGTCACAAAAGAAATAGAATCCGAGTTCAGAAACATACTTGATGGTAAAAAAATCCAAGAAAAAACGGAAGATGAAAAAGAACAGGAAACAGAACAACAAACAGGTAACCTCTTAGAAAATTCCATTGAATTATTAAAAGATAAAATTCTTTCTTTGACATCAGACGAAATGGAAGAGCTAGCTAAGGAGATATTAAATGCAATGGGATACATAGCTAGACGTTCTCCTAAAGGCGCCGACAGAGGTAAGGATGTCTTTGCTTCTAAAGATGGTCTTGGTTTGGAAGAGCCTCGTATTTTTGTAGAGGTAAAACACAGAGAGGGCCAAATGAGTGCACAACATGTAAGAAGTTTTATGGGCGGGCGCAGGAAAGGCGATAAATGTTTGTATATCAGTACTGGTGGTTTTACAAAAGATGCCAAATATGAAGCAGATCGGTCTGAAATACCTCTAACACTAATAGATTTGAATATGTTAGCCGAATTGATTACTTTACATTATGATAACTTTAGAGCAGAAGGCAAAGTTTTGTTACCTCTTAGGAAGGTATATCTGCCTGCATAAATTGTATTATTTCTGGGTTATGTTTGTCTTTTGTTTTGCAGATGCTGGGGTTAACCCCTCTGTTGCAACAGGTTTAACATGTAAAATATGATCGCCATGACGTTCCAATATTTCACAAATAACAATTAAATTTTGGACAACCGTAACTAAAGCAATCCATTTTGTATCTTCTGGTGTATCCTCCACAAAAGATCTCATTGTGGCAAAACATTTACGGACCATGTATGGCGAAAAATGTTTAAACCCACAGAACAACTGATAATTTTCGTAATTTACATCTATGCCACCATAATAATTCACCAATTGTGGCACATGTTTTATCTGTTCATATATATCATTAAAACAATCATTAGAAATTGTTTTTAACGTTCCCGGGTACCAATGCGGCCTGTAATTTTTTCTATCTAGCAGATTCGTAGTTTTAGGATTTTTTAACAAAAAACGTTCGCAATTATTTTGTTTTATTATTTCCAAAACCTTATCTTTACGTTCTGGGTGTACACGCAACATTTCTATCTGTTCTATGTACCCAAAATCAATATAATCAACCCCGTTTGTATCAAAATGCTTATCTAACCATAATAATTGAATGTAAAGTTCAAGTATTTGACACGTAATAGAACAAGCGACAAACACCCTATTGTTCCGCATTGCATCATAAACTTCTGCAGACAGTGAAACAATCGCAGCAACTAGACTATGAAGCCCCATAAGGGCCTTATCTGTCGTAGCCTGCGGCTGAAATACTTCCATAGTACGAACCATCATCCTTAATTTTTTCATCAACGTATCAATACTATCGTTTTTTAATGGGTGCTGTACTGGAAATTCTTTTTCTGACATAACATAGCTCTTTTGTTCTTATTTAGTTGTTACTGTTAAACATAATAAAAACGCACCATTTTTTCAATACTATTTGACATTTCTATACCAACGAAATCGTGACGATATCGTGGTCGATTTCGTATACGATTTCGTCACGAAAAATTCGCAAAAATTGTATGAATTTAGTGCGGTTTAATTACATCAGAACCAATTACAAAGTTACATATTTCTACACCAGTCCGTGTGTCATTACACAAATTACACACAAAAAAGCCCGGATTTCTGCGGCATACAGAAGATTTTTATTACACCTTCCAATTTGCTGTTAATCCGTATGTCACTTTTCCAGACAAACTATATCTACTGAACACCTTGGATTTCTGCGGAAATTTGATAAAATATTGATTGTTTATAAAAGTTCTAAAACAGCTATTTTTACCAAAAATATACTCAAACACACGGACTAGTCCGTATGTCACAACAAATAAATTCTTAAAAACCGCAGGAAACCAACACCTTAGTCCGTGTGTCTGCTAAATTTTTTGTATTTTTTTGGCTAATTACAGCCATAAAACAAAAAATCTACATATTTGCTACACACTAATATATTAACGTAAGTATAAAAAACGCCCCGTGGGGCGCTATGGTCAACAAACACTATCCTTTGTACATCACAACAACATTTAAACTTCCATTAGCTGGACGATCAAGTGGTATAATTTTAGCCAATTCTGCATCAGTTATATTACGAGATGCCAACACCATATCGTAATGTGTTTGAATACGCAGAAAGTATCCTTGGGATAATCCAAAATAACGAGTAAGCCGTAAATCTATTGCAGCAGAAATCCCACGTGTTCCATGAACTATGCCATGAATATAATTAGCCGGAACACCAATCGCCCGCGCCAGAGCATTCATAGATAAATTTAATGGCTCCATAAATTCTTCACGTAACACTGTTCCAACATGATCGATATCAATATAGTTAGACATCTTAATACCTCTTTCTTAATCTTATTATGTATTATATAATATATAACGCATAAAAGTCAAGTGCTTTTTAGTGGTATTCTACTATCTCAACATTATTTGCTTCATGTTCAGTCCACGTAAAACAAATCCTATATTTATGATTTATACGAATGGACCACTGACCTTTGCGGTCGCCGGATAAAGTTTCCAACATATTAGATGGCGGAATACGCAAATCATCGACCGTTTCAGATGCATCCAACATAGCCAACTTTTGAAACGCGCGTTTTTGAATATCTGTTGGGAATTTCTTTGACCTTATTCCATGGAATATTTTTTCTGTTTCACGGCAATTAAATGATTTTATCATACCAAATCCATTATTGAGCTAAGTTCAGTTTAGCCATTTATACCAATTTTATCAAGACATTTTATCTATGAATGCATAGAAACATATTGATTTTTATGCCATTTTATGATATAATATTCGGCAATCCAAGGCGCGTTATTGCGCCGTTTTTATTGCCCGCTAAATCACCCACAAAATTTTACAATTTCGCGGGGCCCGATGTGCGGGCTTTTTTATTTAACCAAAGGAGTTATAATGCAAACACCAAAATTTTTACGCGATTTATTACAATCTAATAACTATTGGAACAAAAACAGCGCCGAATTTGCAAAAGCAAATGAATATCTGGGAAAACTGTTTCCTGGCGAATTGCAGCAAGATGTAACTGGTCAATATATCGACCCAGAATATGATATGACTTATGAACAGTTTCTGGATGCACAAAAGAAATTTGATGATGATATACAAAACGCAATTCAAGAAGCCGAAGAAGAAATAGAAGAAGAAACAGGAAATACCGTTGATTGTTCACAATTTGTGGAAATCGACGAAGAAATAGATGTTTGTGTTTTAATGCCTTGGGGTGATATACAAAATAAAAAATTGATTGTTTATACACTAAACATTCCAGATAACGATGATGAAGAACACACCGAGGCAAAAAAGATTTGGATTTGGCACAGTGAAGAAGATGAACGTATTTGCGATGATTGCGCATCACATAATGGTGAAGTATTTGCAGACAAAGATGATATTCCAGATGTTCCCGTTCATCCTAATTGTCGTTGCTGGGTTGAAGAAGTAAAGTTGGATGATAACGGCAAACCAATTTCCAGAAAAGTTTATAAAGGTCAAAAGCCAGAAGTACCAAAAAATGATAAAGAATCTCAGCCAGAAAAAACACCAACTTTTGACAAACCTGTTGATATAAAAGAAGGACAATATGCAAAATTTGATGGGAAAACATTAACAATATATCAAGATGGCAAGCCAATTATGTCTTGGAATGCCGTATCCGGGAAACCAGGTTTTCAAAGTCCAGAATATCAAAACCTAAAAAATACGGGGCCGATTCCAGAAGGTACATATGTGGCAAGACAAGAAAAGCTACAATATATGTCACCGGCTGATTGGGCAATTGGATGGTCCAGAGTTCTAGGTGATAATTTTGGTGGGAAATGGCCTGGTTCATACGTGTCTTGGGGCTCCTCACGCGTATGGTTAGAACCGTCAAAAGAAACCAACACATATGGGCGCAGCA
This sequence comes from Alphaproteobacteria bacterium, assembly GCA_017615655.1. Classification (GTDB taxonomy): domain Bacteria; phylum Pseudomonadota; class Alphaproteobacteria; order Rs-D84; family Rs-D84; genus Enterousia. Next base: position 33,398 of record JAFZZS010000013.1, on the reverse strand, counting down.
ATTTTTCTATTCACGGTGGGTTGATTCCGGGTTCCGCGGGTTGTATTGATATGACAGGTCAAATAAATGCTTTTACATCTTGGTTAGAAAGTACTGGAAAAGATTTATTAATATATGTAAAATATGAATAATGCAAAGGATGTTTTATGAAATATTGGAAACGTGCAGCAATAGTTTTTGTTGGAATTGATATTTTTCTACTTTTTGTATTGATCGATGAATATTATGAATTTTTTATTAAAGATTGTCGTGATGCCTTTCCATTTCATTACTGCCCCTGGGGTGGGGAAGCTATGGGGTGGGGATGGCGAAATGCAGATGTGTATTTGAATGGTATAGCATCATCAGGTGCTGTTTTGTTATTGTTTATTCCATGGGCAATATATTATTTGTACAATCAAAATTATAAATATGCCTTTTGGGCTGCATTAGCCCCAATCATAATATCTTTGCTTAGTGAAATTCTAGAATACGTACTATATTATTATGCTTAATGGTTAGACGTCTAAAATAATGGACATGATTTGATTGTTAATATAAAGAAATACTTTGTCCTGCATCATTTGATGCAGATTTTTTTTAATAAAAAAAGAGATGAAACACATGAAAATGAGTGATAATGGCATAAATATGTTAAAAAAATTTGAAGGTTCTGTAACAAAAGGCGATAAACACGTTATATATGACGATAAAACAGGAAAACCCGTGGATGTGAACAAACCTTTACCAAGTGGTGCAACTATCGGTTATGGTCATTTAATCAAACCGAACGAAGATTTTAGAAACGGAATTTCAGAATCTAAAGCCACCGAATTACTACGCGCCGACATTGCAACTGCAGAACGTGCCGTACGAGATAACATAACTGTACCATTATCACAGAATCAATTTGATGCTCTTACTTCTTTGGCTTATAACATCGGTACCAAAAACTTTGCAGATTCAACTGTTGTTAAATATGTAAACAATCCAGACTTTAAAGACAATACTTATCCAACATTAGAATCTGCATGGAAAACATGGAACAAATCTGGTGGGCATGTAATGACAGGCCTTAGTAATCGTAGAAATCAAGAATGGAACATGTTCAACAATTAAATTTATTCTGGCGAGACAATATGAATGGGATATGTGCAATCGCGGCATGTATTGATTTACATACGAAATCTTGCACCTAATCTTACGGTATCAAATACATCCATGCCATCATCTTCTGTTGGTGCATAAACGCGTCTGACACCAAAGTCCAAAGTCGTTATATCGGAATATTTATAACCAACCCCCAAGTGCACAGCATAAATTACCCCGCTATCATCAACAGAATCACTGTATCTGCCATGTTCATTGGTTACTTTTATTTCTTCCTTGCCGAAACCATATCCCACACCCAGCCCGACATACGGAACGATATTGTCAATTCTGAAATCTGCGTACCCATTTAAAAGAGCAAAGAAATGGTCATATTTTACTTTTATTCTATCGGTAATCGTATAATCGTATCTTAATTTTCCATTTTCACGATAATTATTGTATCCAAATTCCGTCTCTAACCGCAGGTGGAACCAATCATACGGATTTTTTTTCACGTACATCTTACCTGGTGCCCAATCAAGCCCCACCGCAGCGGATATTTCCCATAGTAAACCAAAATCACTATACTTATATCCATTAAGTCCGGTATTTTCTTCGGAAACTTTAATCAAATAATCACCCAGTTTATCGTCATCATTCACATAAATAGTAGTATCCCCCGCCCCGACTTTTACCGACGTATAATACTCGGTTCGTGCGTTTGCAACATTGGTAACCAAAACCAAACAAATCAACACAAGAAATTTCTTCATACCCTTTCCCCGTTAATATGAGAATTATTATAATAATACCCCAAAATTATTTCAACAATAATTCACCAAATAAATCCAGCAAAAAAATAACCAAAACAAAAAAGTCAAGTGCAAAATTTTAGAATTATGCTTGTCAGACTGTTTGTTCTGGGGGCGTTTTTGTGATATAATATAGCGCAGAAGGAACTTTAAATTGTACTCAACTAAGCTGTTTTTTGGGGTTGTTTTTGTAGCCGGCGGTTTACTGGCATGCCCGGTTATTGCGGCGCCGACGGTAAAAAACCTTGAGGGCGCGACCAGCACCAGCGCCTATGGCAATGTTCGGGGCACTAAAGGGATACAGGCAGAATCAACCACAGCAGGCAAACGGGCATCATCCGTACGCGCGTTAAGTTTGGCAACCAAGCCTGCTGCAACCAAAACTGTCAATGGCACTTATGTTGGTACAACAAAAACGGCAAATGCTGTCGATTCCGCACGTACGCCGGGAAAACACAATAATCTTATAAAGGGTATAAGTTCAAAACTTTCATCCAGCAATTCATCACAACCAGGTGGCAGCGGTAATACATCTGATTTGGAACGTCGCATCACCGATTTAGAAGCGGAAATGGCCACAAAGCAAGATATATTGGAATCTGGCAATGGAATTGATATTAATGGCAACACAATTAGTCTGTCCGAAGAGATAGCAGTTTTACCAGAAATAATAGATGAATTAACACAAAATATAGATGAGTTAGGTGAACAAATTGACGCCGTAACTTTACCTGAGAATTATTACACTATTGACGAAACCGAGGCATATCTTCAACAACATTATTATACGAAACAATATGTTGATCAAATTGTGAACCAGTTATCTAAAACAAATATTGCAAGCCATTTTGACCCGGCCTTTTTACACCAGGGACAAAGTGCGCAACCATAAACAAAAACAAACGAAAGTGAACTAAGGGGGGTAGACGATAAATGAAAAAGAAATTTTTATACGGTTTAGTGGCATCAATATCGGTATTTTCAATCGATGCATACGCTGACCCGGTCGCTGATGCCAGCAGTTCGGCAGTAACGACCAAGGGATATGTGGATACCGGATTGAAATATGTATATGATGCAATCAAAGGCGAAGTTAGCAATGTCAAAAGCGATGTTAACGATGTCAAAGGTGACGTTACTAATTTGCAAAACGCTGTTGGAACGGCGCATGTTGGCGACACGCCTGGGACTGGTTTGACAGGTACTGTTGAAAGTTTGCAAAACACAATTGGTGATGCAAACAGTGGTTTAATTCAAAAAGTTAATTCTTTGGAATCGGCCAGTAAAACATATAACGCGGGAACAGGTATTGTTGTCACCCCAGGTGCCACCACAGATGCCCCATCAACGATTGGTTTAGATGTAACCACATCGGCAAATACAACATATGTATTCAAAACCGATGCCCAGGGTAACGGCACGTGGCAGGCATTAGAGGTAGAAAGCAGTTGGGATCCAGGATTTTTAACAAACCCATAAAAAAAATTAAAAAGAACACATTATATTGTTACAAGGCCACCCCCTTTTATGGTATGATGTAAACGAACAAAACAACAAACAAACACGGAGAGAACAAATGAAAAAACTTCTAAACATATCAGTAATCGCAGCATTGGCAATATTGCCATTGGCGGCGAATGCAGATCCTGTAGCTGGTGATCCTGTGCACGATGACAATGGTGCTGTAGCATCAGCTGCGCCAAAATATCAGTTAGCAGAAGCCAATTCAACCGTTGATGGCGTTGTTGCAACCGCGGGTTACGTCAAGGGTGCGTATAACGCGGCAATCAAAGCAATTAATAAAGTCGCGACAACAGCAGGCAGCGCATTACAAAAAGCTGACATCACCACAGGTGGCGCAAATGGTACAATCGCCGTTGGTGGCACGGATGTAGCAGTTAAAGGTTTGGGCACTGCGGCATACACAGCGTCAACAGATTACGCAACAGCGGCACAAGGTGAAAAAGCTGATACCGCAGTTCAAACAGTTAAGCTAAATGGTACCGCATTAACAGAAGATAGCGATGGTGCTGTGAACGTCACTGCGGTTCAAACTGTAACAACTGGGGATGCGAATTCTGGTAATGGTACAATTAAAGTGGATGGCAACGCAGTTTCTGTATATGGGTTGGGCAGTGCGGCGTATTCAGCAACAACAGATTATATTTCTTCTGCTGCTGGTTCTGTTAAAACGGCCAATATTGATGATGAACAAGTTACAAAAGCAAAATTAGATTCGACTGTTCAAGCCTCTTTGGATAAAGCTGATAATGCTTTGCAACAGACAGATTTGGCAACTTATGCAACACAAACTGGTGCGGCGGCAACAGCGGCGGCGGCGGTTAATGGCGCAACAATTGACCTGTCCGGAATTCAGGCTACAACAGCCTCCCTTACAGGCAGCGTTCCAGTTGTAGATACTTGGGGTGCTACTACAACGGCTACTAATCCTGTATCTGTAACATTGAGTCAGAACTCTGTTGTTACAGGCTTGACAGGGAATACCGCAAATGTTGCAAACAAGATTTCTGCGGGTACAGTTACTTATAATGCACAATAACAAAAAATCTTAATTTTAGGTCTGGACGATTTCGTCTGTATCGTGTGTAATAATGTATGATGAAATTTTTCCAGACCCATTTTCGGGAATATGAAGAAATTATTTTACATCTTTATTGCATTTATCTTGGTTTTCCCCGCCATGGCCGAGGGGGAACAGCAACAACCATTGGATAAAACATCGGTTGCAGCGACGGCATCTTATGTCGAAGGTGCATATAATGCAATTAATGCGATAAAACAAGACAAATTAACATCAACGAACGTTGTGGAATCTGGTTTGGGACCAGTTGTGACGGGCGTTTCCGCAAGTAATGGAACCGTTACCGTATCAAAAGGCGAAGTTACAATTCCTGTTGGTGCCACAACCAGCACTACCCGTGCAACCATTTGGTTTGAATAAACAAAAATCTAATATCTAATTTTATGACTGATTTTTAATCACCTGCGGTGATTTTTTTTATTTAAGGTATAATACGCGTGTCGGTTTCAAAATCGCGTTCACCGTATAAAATACTGTCGTCAAACAAGGTATATTGCAAATTACCCTGTGTTACATGTAATGGCGTAAGAGTGTGATCGCTGTCACTGGCCCCGATATAATATACCGAACCATTTTCGGGTTGAATATTTAACGCAGGCGTGGTTGGTTTTGTTGTCTTGGCATAGATGATATGATTGTTGATATGTAATTTGCGCCCACAATCATCCAATGCATCTGCACCGTGTCCATATCCAACCGTGGTCAATCCAGACGCGCATGCGGTACGATTACTGGTTGCGCCGTAACTTACCACGCCACCAGGTGACCAATAACCGACACCCACATCTGTACATGATGCGCCATTCGCCGTTGCCATATATGTTCCCACGGGGCAAATAAGTTGACATTCACTGGCCGATGTTTTGCCAGACATCGTATTTGCATCATATCCCGTTGGACATGCCGTACACACATCACCATCAAGATATGTCGCGCCGATACATACACCACCCGCGATACATTCCCCATTGCTTTCTCCGTATCCAGTGTCACAAGCCCATGGGCAATTATTTGATGATGCAGAACCACTATATGAACTGTTTGAGGGTTTTGTATTGGTACACGCGTGGCGTTCATTTTCACCATCTGCCGAATAATACCCAACACCAGGATCAATACACGCGTCATTAACGGCATAATACTTGGCATCACAAAGCCATGGACAACTGTTAGTTGTCGCATTACCAGAATATGTAGCATGTCCCGGTGCATTAGTACACCTGGACGGTTCGCTGTATTGTCCGTACTTCACATCATTTGCCGCAATATAATATCCATTATCGGCGGCAGTACAGGACGAGTCGTGTTCTTGCGACACATAATATCCTGCATTACAATGTATTTTACATTGACTGATTGATTCTTTGTTATTTGTGGTGTCTGCATCATACCCTGTTGGACATGCTGTACAGATACCTGTTGTGTAATCTGGATAAGTCGCACCGGTACATGGATTTATACCTTCGCAATTATAAATACTTGTTGCATTATGTATCGGTTCACCGTTTACAATTGTTCCCGCACCATTTGGACACTGGTTACGAACACCATTGGAACCATAGTTTGTATAATTTTCATTTGCATAATATCCATATCCAACAGGACTGCACGATGCGATTGCATCACACGCATCACTCGCATCATCAATATCTACACTACAAGTAGCGGATGTAAATGTCCCCGTACCAGAGTTCGGGTAAAACTCGCCATTGACACGGTTGTAAAATCCCAGAACATTGTCACTATTACGGCGAACGGGCACCAAATCCAATTTTAAATACGCATCTGTGTTACCACCGTCCCACAATTTGAATGAATATATACGTCCATTAAATAAAGCGTCCCCCCAACGAGTTTCAGTATTATTATTTTCGTTCACAAATGCGGCTCCATTAGTAAATAATTTTATCGTATTACCTTCGTCATTAAAATACGTGCTACCTTGATCCTTAGATGCCTGTGCACCGCCATTGACCCGCAATGTACCAGTTACAGACCCTGATCCCGTAACTGTATAATCTATGCTATATTTAACATCTGCAGAAAATGTCATATTAGCCGATTGCGCCTTACTGCCACCTTCTGTATCATTACGCAACCATAAACCAAATCTATTACCCTTGTAATTTGAACTGAAACCACCCTCGAAATAAATATTACCAAAAAAGTTACCGACATCGCCTGTAGTTGTACTCGGTGTTCCGACAACAATATTAATTTTGACGTTTGTTGATGTTACAGAATACCCTGTATCAATAAACTGACCCATAGCGTTACTCTGCAAATATTCAACGGGTGTATATTCTGCCATATATGTGCCAGCATCACACCGATGTTGACATTGATTTATAGACGTTTTTCCGGTATCCAGATTATCAGAATAACTTGTTGGACATGCAACACATTGATTATTAGAATTACGATATGTTGCCCCAGTACACACGGCCAAACATTCTGATGCACTGCCCGCATGGTCTGAATTTGTTATTGCACCCGATGAACATGCTGTTCTTGTGCCAGTTGAACCATAATTTACCGCTGATGCAGCCGCCCAATATCCATATCCCACATTAATACAACTTGTATCACCTGCTGCGGCCAAATATGTCCCAGCAGAACACGCAATTTGGCATTGTGATGCGGATGTTTTACCCGATATTGTGTGCGCAGTGTATCCCGATGGACATGCGACACAACTATCTGTGCTGGAATCGAAATATGTTGCACCCGTACATAACAACGAACATTCCGCGGAACTTTCCGCCGTCATTGTTCCGGTGGTTTCTTCGGGATTTGGACAATGCGTATGGCTACTAACCGAACCATAGTTCAATGTTTCCGCGGCTGCATAATATCCGTCACCAACCTCAGAACAACTTGAATCGCCAGCATGCGCCAAATAATGACCGGCACTGCAACGAATTTGACATTGATTGATTGATGTTTTTCCATTTTCAGTATTATAAGTGTACCCGTTCGGACAATCAATACACTCGTTATAATCATTACGATATTTTGCGCCCGTACATGTTTGCAACGCCTGTTGAGTTCCTGTTTCACCATAGGCATATGTGGCTTCGGGTGCATAGTATCCACTGTCAACTGCGACACATGCACCACCGGATGTTGCAACATACGTTCCCAACGCACAATGGATTTCGCATTGTTCAACATAATCCTTATAATTTTCGGTATTGTATGTGTAGCCCGATGGACACGCAACGCAACCATTTGCATCTGCATTAACATTATCTTCATCGTAATATGTTGCACCAGTACATCTGTTTGACGATTCTTTACAAGAAACCTTACCATTCCACGCAGTTTCGTAATTTGTAATATATTGACGCATATTCGTAAATGATTCACAACTGGTCGCAACATTTGTACCATTAAATGTATTTAACCACATATCCGTAGCGGTTGGACTGTTGTTTACAATCAGTCCCGCAAATGTGGTTGGTGGAATATAGCCAGATAAATTTGTACACCCACTAAATGTTTCACTGAACATAAAGTCTGCCGCACTGGTAATCTTGGTGAACAAATCGGATGGTATCGATGTAATACCCGTACAGTTCTTGAATGTTCCATAGAATAAACTGGTTTCCCCATTACTGATATCACCAAACATATTGGATGGTATTGTTGTCAAACTGGTACAACCATTAAACGTATTTGCAAACATGTTTTGGGCACTTGTTTCTAAATCATCAAACAATCCACTTGGTATCGTGGCAAGATTTGTACAACCCTCAAACGTACTGGAAAACATATTCTGTTCCCCATCAGTGATGCCACTGAATAATCCGGATGGGATACTTGTAATATTTGTACAACCCTTGAATGTATTCATAAATACAGGTAATTCGCCACTGCCCGTACCAAGTTGTGGAAACACCGATGATAACGAACCGGTAACAGATGCAATATTCGCCTGAGTACCATTACTGGAACGCCAGAATGTGATAGAAGAATCAGTTCCGTACGCAATTGCGACACCGCCAAACCGCACCGTATGTGCACCGGCAGATCCCCACGTACACGTATATGATGATGATCCGGTACCGTTGCGTATAATTTGTGTACCAGTGACACCGCTGCCCGTTAATGTTCCGTCATCACCACAATCAACATAGAATGTTCCCTTGGCAGCCAATGAAAAAACCAAACTGGTTGTGTTTGATGTTGTTGTGACTGTAAACCCCGGATCACTGCACATACCATTAATCAGCATTTTCCCCGCCGGACACGTTGCCGGTTGACATGACACTTTGTTGTTCCATAGCGTTTTATACCCAGTTGTAAATTCCGTCATTCCGGTAAAGCTATCACAACTTGTTGCCAATGTGTTTTGGGTGCCAAACGCATTTTGCCACATATTGGTTGCGGTTGGACTGCCATTTGCAATAAGTCCGCTAAATGTTGACGGTGGAATATAACCCGTCATTGACGTATCCTTATAGAAAGCGTACTTAAACTGATTCTCATACGCTCTGGTAACACCGCTAAACAAATTTTCCGGCATTGCGGTCAAAGATGTACACTCGTTGAATACCGCACGGAACATGCCCTTTCCACCACCCGATACCCCAGCAAAAAGGTTTGACGGAATCGTGGTTATCCCGTCACACTTGTCAAACGTTTCACGGAACATGTCACTGGCAGAACCCGTAACCCCAACAAACAACCCAGATGGAATACTGGTCAAATCGTCACACTCTTGGAACGTCTTATAAAATCGCGGGAAATCCGTATCACTTGCACCATTATTCAATGTCGGAAACAATGCACCCAACGAGCCCCCGATTGACGCAACCTTACAACTACCGGCGTTTCCTTTTGAAAAACTAATCGTTGTATCGGTAATCGGTGGTTTATCTTTACTGGCGTCGGGAATACGGTATGCGGTTGGCGTGGTGCCACAAAGGCCGATTGTGTATGAGCCAGCCGTTGTATAGGTATGTGAATATGTTTGTGCAGAATTTGTATTGCCAATACGATAGATTGTTTCAATAGCACTGCCGTCACCCCAATCAACCGCAAAAATACCAGCCGCAGACAGATAGAACGACATTTCATAGTTAGCAGATAAATTCGTTGTCGTCACAGTGAATGTATCACAAACACACACACCATTTTCAAGACGTGCCCCCGGTGCGCAACCACACGAAATCGCACCATTCCATGTAGAGTTATTAGTGTTTCCTTCATATCCGGTAATATATTGTGGGGTGCCAGACGGACAAGTTGTCACCAAATTTGTATCTTCGAACGTATCATACCACAGTGCTGCTGCGGACGGATGCCCCGTGGCAACAAGCCCAATAAATGTTGACGGTGGTATATAACCCGACATGTTTGTACAACCCTCAAATGTCTGGGAAAACATGGAACTTGCTGGGGTGGTAATTGTGCTAAATAAATATTCGGGCATTGATGTTAACCCCGTACAACCCGTAAAGGTACCATAGAACATAAAGTCCGCATGTTCGCCACCCGTATAGCCATTAAACAAAGTTGATGGTATTGTTGTTAAATTGGTTGCGTTTTTGAACGTGTTGATAAACTGTGGTATTTGACTGGCATTGGTACCAATTTGTGGAAACAATTCAACAAAAGAACCCGATATCGATGCAATTTTCGCCGCATTGTCATTTATCAAATTATCAAAAGCGATTGCCGATTTATCCGATGTAATATCTAAAACGAGAACGGGATATTCTGTTGCAACCCCACCAAACCTTATTGTATGCGCACCCGCTGATGCCCATTCACAAGTATACGTGGAACTAACATTCGTGCTTTTGGAAATTGTTTTGCCGGATGCATTTGTTCCCGATAACGTTCCACCGTCGCCACAATCGACATAAAACGTACCCTTGGCCGCCATACTAAACTTAAAGGAATCACCAGCGGATAAATTGGTTGTTGTCAACTCAAATTTAGACGTTTGGCAACTTGATCCGTCACCCGACACATCAATTTGGTTTGATGCGCACGCAGCAACTGCCACGTTTGTAACAAACGTGCAAAACAAACACGCCAAAACCACAGAAAACACGCGTTTCAAGATAGGTTTGCTCCCTTTCCTTCATACCTTTGTAAAAATCGTACTAAAAATGCGCGCACGCACGCAAGTTGTTTTTAATATTTATTAATAATTAATTATTAATAATAATCACCATCGGGCTTGTGCCCGATGCATTCTTTGAAACGCAACCTTTATTTACCCACCATCAGTTTTTTTTCATGTGTAATATACGCAAAAACCCTACAAATATTTACTGTGTATAGGCTGCTACTTATATAAATGCGATATATTTGATAAACTAAACCGTATACATTTTGCTAAATAGCACTTGAATAATGACCGAAAATAAAATATAATGGCAACCGATAAAGGTGGATTTAACCTGACTTGTCCTGCCTTATAAATGGACTAAACAAGGAGTTGTTATTATGCTTATTTTCCGTTTTTTAACGTTCGTTATGCGTGGTACAACGCCACAATCCACCTTTGGTTCATCTTGCAAAAACCAAAGGAGTAAATTATGCAAAGAACAGCAGAAGCAGTGTCAATTGGACACCCAGATAAAACAGCTGATTACATTTCCAGCTATATATTGGACAGAATAATCGAACAAGATCCCCATGCACGATACGCCGTTGAAGTTATGATCAAAGGTAACACTATCGTCCTTGGTGGCGAAATCGGCACTAGTGCAAAATTAGATGATTTAACCACATATGTAAAAACTGCGTTAGCGGAAATTGGGTATAATGAAAGGTATTCTGCTTTGTGGGGTGATTATGTTATTAATCCAGCGCAAATCAAAATTATCAATTTGATTGGCCTACAATCGCCTGATATTACCCAAGGGGTCGAGGCTGATGGCTGGGGTGATCAAGGTGTGTTTGTTGGGTATGCTTGCCAAGGTGAAGGCAAAATAAATAGAGAATTATTCTTAAGCCGAAAACTGAATGATGCCTTGTATGAAAAGGCCATTAAGTCTGATAATCTTGGAATAGATATCAAGACACAAATCACATTGAACGATGATAAAATAGAAACCGCGATTGTTGCAATTCCAATGTTACAAGAGGAAGATCTGACGGATTTTATTATATCTGTATTAGGCGAAAAACCGTTAAATACCATCGTAAATGGTACTGGACGGTATACTTACCATGGTTCCATCGCAGACTGTGGAATTACAGGGCGAAAATTGGCATGTGATTTCTATTCTACGGCATGTCCAATTGGTGGGGGGGCCCCATGGACCAAAGATGGCAGCAAGGCTGATTTAACACTGAACCTGTATGCCCGTATCTTAGCCTGCGAAAATTTGACCGACAACGATGAATGTTTCGTTTACCTGTCTTCGTGCATCGGACGCGCGGAACTGCCTAGTGGCCTGATTAAAACAGTCAAAAACGGCATCGTTTCTTTTTCTAACCTGTGGTGCAATCAAAAACCGCGCACACTTATCCGGGCATATGGTTTAGACAAACCAATTTACACCAAATTATGCAAGAAAGGTATATCTGGGGTAATGAATAAATAATAACCGCCCAAATGGGCGGTTATTATTTGAAATTAACAGTTTGTCTACCTATCGTGCAATCTGATGCGCGACGGCAATATCCAATAACTTTTGTATACGTTCACCGTTAATTATATTAAATAGCAGCGAGTTATTTGATGTATTTTTTACCTGAATCAACCGACGTAATCTTGGGTCAAAATTGAATGAAAATGGACGTTCCACGCGGCCACTTACTACGCGTGATGTATCCATAAGATGTGTGAAGTAAAAATTCGTATTTGGAATCATATAATCAACGCGAGAGAAAAGGTGACTATTCCATGTTCGAATATCTTGATTATCTTTGATTTCCACGCCATTTTCTTCTATGGCCGCGGACACAATAGAATAAACCTCTTGCTCGGCTTGAATTTCGGCCTTTGTCATGCGCATACGTGCATTTTCAATCGCATTGACAGATATATCTTGCCACATTTGCAATCCTTTTACTTATATCATAAAATATGGTATACTATCATTTACATTTGTCAAGATATAACATCGTAATAAAAAACCGCCCATCTGGGCGGGTAATTATTTTTTATTGGTATACTTTGACTTATATTCGTTACGTAATCCAGTATCTTCGAAATACTCTAAGCCCATCGCACGACGAACACGTTTTAATGTGTCAGTGGCAATAGCGCGCGCTTCGCGACTACCTTTTTCAAGCATATCGTAAACAAAATCTATATTCTGTTCATATTTTTTGCGACGTTCACGTATTGGGGTCAAAACATCATTTAAAACATCATTCAAGAACTTTTTGACCGTTCCATCACCAAGTCCACCACGTGTATAATGTGCCTTCATTTCATCCAGGTTGGCATACGCCGGCAAATATTTTGTAAAATGTTCTGGTGTGGCGAATGCGGTTAGATATATAAAAGGAATATTACCTTCCAAATGACCAGGGTCTTCGACACGCAAATGCAATGGGTCAGTAAACATATTGTTAATCTGTTTTTTAATTACAGATGGTTCATCTGCCAGATAAATTGCATTGCCCAGGGACTTTCCCATTTTCTCGCTGCCATCAATTCCAGGAAGACGACGACATACACCATCTGCCGAAAGTATAGCACGCGGTTCTACAAGAATGTCACCATATATAGAATTAAATGTGCGAACAATTTCGCGCGTTTGTTCTAACAATGGTTCTTGGTCTTCGCCAACCGGCACATATTTTGCACCAAATGCGGTTATATCAGCAGCCTGGCTAATAGGATATGTCATAAAGCCTGTTGGAATACCACCATCAAAGTTTTTTTCTTTAATTTCTGTTTTAATTGTCGGATTGCGTTGCAGACGTCCCAGGGTCACCAAATTCATGTAGTAAAATGTCAATTCTGTTAACTCTGGAATTTGTGACTGAACAAAAATTGTCGTCTTTGTAGGATCAATACCTACTGACAAATAATCTAATGCAACCTCTATTAAATTCTGACGAATTTTTTCAGGATTACGCGCATTATCTGTTAATGCCTGACAATCAGCAATAAAAACATATTGCTTGTAACGTGGATCATCCTGCAATTCAACACGTTTACGCAAGCTGCCCACATAATGTCCAAGGTGCAAACGACCCGTCGGGCGATCGCCTGTTACAATTATCTCTTTCTTATTTTCCATTTTTAAATCCTTATGCTTTTTGGTTATTGTAAAATCTGAAATAAAGTAGAAAATTACATGCACCATCGTCCATACGTAACCGATGGCGTGTTAAGATACACAATAAAAGCATTTTTTTGTTCAATCATAGGATCTTACCTAAATCAGTGGTATTATAGATAGAATTTGTAAAATTGTCAAGGTACACACAAAAATGCCCCTGTTTTAGTAACATGGGGCATTTTATTATCGTCAGCGTATATTATCTTTGACGTTGTCTATTAAGATAATATTTTTTTGTAGCGTATCCCAATGCCGCCAAACCCAAGACACTCAATGCAACATTTCGTGTGGTTTTGTGGTTTTGGTTTTTCTTGGCCTGTTCTGCATCAGCAAGCGCCTTTTGTGTGGCTTTACGTTGAGCATCTGTTTCCGCCAAAGATACGGCTTTCTTTAAATTTTCAACTGCGCGACTATAATTACCCATTGTAAAATATGTTATACCTAAATTATAGTACGCAGCACTACGTTGCTTGTTGCTTTCCGCAAATTGCAGTGCAACAGTTGCAGATTCTAACGCTTGTTCGTAATTGTTTTTCTGATAAGCAATATAGGAACTATCGTTATATAAAAGCGCTTTGGCATCACTAAGACTGATAGTGTCCCCTGGCATTTCAATTGTAATATCCATCCCATTGGATACCTCTTGCCAGATATAATCTGGAACAATATCTTTGGTCAATTGAGCCTGAACAACTTTTTTACCATTCTTGCCAGCATGAAGCCATAATACTGTGCTTTTTTCGTTTTTGGCTTTTTCAAGATTAGCGCGCACCTTTGAAAAATCCCATTCACAAAAGTCAGATTTATCTTTCTTAAGATTTCCCTTGGCATCGTACACAAAAATGTCTTTCCATTTTAAATTATAACAACCTTCGGCGCGTAAATCTAACAAGTCAGAATACTGTATTTTGCCCGCCATAAGCGCTGCAAAGAAATAACATCTTTTTGGAACACCATCTGGATTACGCCAACCGGTCAACGTTTGTGCCAATTCGGCACCTGTTTTACCAGCATTTAATTGCTTAACGAATTCGGATGTTTTAAAATTACTGCCACCGATGCAATATCTAAGTACACATGCCGCAATCAATGTATTTTCGTCCATTGAAACCGTGATATGTTTTTTGATATCTGGCAAAACTTCTATTGTTAAGTAACGCCCCTTATAGACATCTGACTGTTCCAATGTTGGAACGGGTGTATTTTTGGTTACACGTTTATATGTTCCATCGGCATTATATAAAATCGTAAGCCCATGACCTGTTGTCCATGTTCCCTTGCCCCCATTGTCATTGTATACATATGGGAAATAATTCTCACAGAATGCCAACGCAAATTTAATTTTACTGCGCGAGGCTTCGAACAACGCAATGTTACCATATGGATCGTCTGTTGATATTGAATCTTGAACAACGACCTCAGTTTGTGGTGTTTCTTCGTTTTGTTCTTTTGATTCTTCGTTTTCTTTTGGTGAACAACCCGATGCAGCCAACATTGATAACGTACTAAACAACAATCTACCTGTTGCTCTTGTTATTGCCGATGTTTTTTTTGTCATCATTCTTATCACTCCTTTTCTGTACTTATATATAATACAAAAATAAATAATGTCAAGTATGAGATTGTTTTTAATATTTTATCTTGATTTTTTATTTTATATGCTGTTATAATCACCAAGCCCTGCGGAGCGTTGGCAGAGTGGTAATGCAGCGGATTGCTAATCCGTGACCGTGGTAACGCGGTCCATAGGTTCGAGTCCTATACGCTCCGCCAGTTGTTGTGTTAAACAAATAAAAAACACAGAAAAATTAATAAGTTATAAAAAACTGCCTTTCGGCAGTATTTTTATTTTTGACTATCAATTTTTCGTGTCATCTTAAGGAATTTTTCAGCGCGCAATTCTGGTAATTTTTCTGGATCGGTCTTTTGCAACAGTTTCATTTGTTCACTGACCGCCGTTGCTACGTTTTCCATGGTTGTTTGCCAATCGGTATGAGCGCCACCTGCGGGTTCGGCAATTATCTTATCAATAACACGCATTTCCATCATGTCATTTGCTGTCAATTTCATCGCAGCAGCAGCCGTAGCCTTGAATTTATTATCTTTCCACAAAATGCTTGCACATGACTCTGGGGCAATAACCGAATAAATCGCGTTTTCAAGCATTAATACCTTGTCACCAGTGCCAATTGCAATTGCACCCCCAGAACCGCCCTCGCCTACGTTGACGGCAATATATGGGGTTTTAATAGAAAGCCCTGTTTGTATCGAGGAAGCCACAGCTTCGGATTGACCGCGTTCTTCGGCCGCCGAACCTGCAAATGCCCCTGCTGTATCAAACAACGATATAACAGGTAAATTAAATCGTTCGGCCAATCGCATAAGACGTTGCGCCTTGCGATAACCTTCGGGATTAGGCATACCAAAACGGTGTAATTGACGTGTTTCAATTGTACGGCCCTTTTCCTGACCCAAAATCACAGCAGGAACCCCATTCCAAAAGCCAATACCGCCACACATTGCCGCATCCTCGCCAAACAATCTATCGCCCGCTAAATATGTCCAATCTGACACAATTCCATTGATGTAATCCAGAAAATGCGGACGATTTTCGTTTCGCGCAAGCAACACTTTGTCATACGCTTCATTTTCACCCATACCCCGACGTGCCTGTTTTGATGTATCTTGGGGTTTTGGGGTTTGAACAGATATTTTGTTAACCGGGCGAGCCTGATGCATAAAAACCGCCAGTATTTTTTCTAATTGCGATTTCAATTCGGTTCGTGGCACGACCATATCAACCATACCATGTTCGTACAAATAATCAGCCGTTTGGAAATTTGAAGGTAATTTTTCACGAATATTCTGTTCAATTACACGACGACCCGCAAATCCGATACGCGCACCAGATTCTGCGATATTTATATCGCCCAGCATCGCAAATGACGCCGTAACACCACCATATGTCGGATCGGTTAGCAATACAATGTATGGAATTTTAGCGGCGTGTAATTTATTCACTGCCACCGTTGTTCGTGCCATTTGCATTAATGATAGAATATTTTCTTGCATGCGGGCACCGCCACTGCATGCAACCATAATCAGTGGTTGATGCATTTTGATGGCGTGTTCAGCACTGGCGACGATACCTTCGCCGGCAACGCGTCCCATTGAACCCATCATAAATTCACCATTAAGAATACATATCGTTGTTGGTATTCCGCCAATACGCCCATCTGCCGTTGTTACTGCATCATTGTATCCAGTGTCAGAACGTCCTTCGGCCAATCTTTCGGCATATGGAATCCTGTCAGTGAAATTCAATGGGTCATCTGGCATGGTGGGTAAAGGTATTTTTTCCCACGTTCTGTCATCAAACAGCAAATCAAATCGCTGTTTTGGGTTCATAATAAATGCCCGACCGCAACGCGGGCAAATATAATGATTGTTTTTATAGTCCTTGTAATACACTAATTTATCGCAAGATTCACATTTTATCCACATTAACCGGCGGACACGATCATACTTCTCGCGATTTTTATTTTTGATTCCGGACTTTTTACCGAATAGCATAATTTTTATCCATTCATCTTTTTGGTTAATTCACGACTTGGTTTAAACAAGATTGTCGTGTTAGCCGGCAAATGCATTGGCTGACCCGTTACAGGGTTATATCCAATTTTGGTCGCACGTGGACGTGGCTGAAATGTACCAAAACCACGAATTTCGATGCGATCACCATTGGCAATTGCATCAATCATTGAATCGGACACTGTATCTAACACTGCGGCGGCATCTTTGCTGCGCATACGTTTAAATTGGACCTGAATGGTACGTATAATATCAGAACGTTTCATAATAATCTTTCCCCTTGGTTTCTTTATATCGTGTAGATTCTAGCACCCCAAAAGTAATTTTTCAAGTGGTTAAAAAATCTTGTAATTTTTAAACAAAAAACCGCCCATTTGGGCGGCTTATATTATTCGGCCATTACACATTTGCACATCCCACCTACACAATCTCTAGTGGAACCCGCCAGACACACTTTACTTGCACAATCTGCGGCTGCTGTGCATTCCAATTTATGAACAACAACGTCCTCCATTGACCATAATGTACAATCTGGTGGATTTGAACATGTCGTTTGAACAACACGCGTTGATTCTAGATGACTATCTCTATTATTAAATTCGCTATCGAGCATATTATACACCCCATCAACTGTTACCAAATCATCCTCGTGTCCATCACTAACATTTCCATCATTATCAAAATCGTTTTCTGCGTCTAAAATTGCATGTTCACTAAACTGCGTCTGACCGTTTTGAGTTCCATTATATGTGACAACGCTGCCGCTGGTTCCAGCAGTGATTTTTTCTTGGCGTGTTGCGACCGCGGTATCGACATAGTTTTTGGATGTTACTTTTTTATCGCCATCCGTAGCATTTGCCACTGTTATTCCGGTAACAATTGCAAGTATTGATGTTAACAATATCTTTTTCATGGATTTTTCCCCCTTTGTTGTATAAAACAACCGTCAATGGAAATTGACGGTCGGGGTGTTAGCAAATCATACTTTCAATGACTCTGATGATTTTTATACATATATCATCAGCACCCCGACAATGTTGGGGCATAATGACGGTGCAAAGACACAGGAATCACTTCGGATTACGATGCATTGCACCGGAAAGTATGGGCTTGCTACAGCCCCGAACCAGATTCCCACCCGGTTCACCTATATTTTATCATATTTATAAATTATTGGGCAATAAAAAAATTGCAATTGCTGCTTATTCATATATACTTGAACAAAAAAATAAACCAAAGGATTTACTATGTTGCGTCCGTCTTTGCGTAAAGCAAATCAAATGCGCCCTGTATCAATGGAAACTGCGGTCAATAAATGGGCCGAAGGTTCGTGTCTTATTAAAATTGGTGGAACACATGTTTTATGTACCGCGAGTGTCGATTTTAATCAGCCCACATGGAAACGTATGCAAAATAAAACTGGCGGTTGGGTAACTGCGGAGTATGCCATGTTGCCACGCGCAAATGATGTTCGTAAAACACGCGATGCAATTGCCAAAGATCACCGCAGCGCAGAAATTTCTCGTTTGATTGGGCGGGCATTACGCAGTGTCGTTGATATGGAAATACTGGGTAAACATACAATTACAATTGATTGCGATGTAATTCAGGCAGATGGTGGAACACGCACTGCAAGTATTACTGGCGGATTTGTTGCACTTGCGTTGGCGGTACAATGGCTGATAAAAAATGAACGTATCAAAGAAAATCCCATACGCGAAAATGTCGCCGCGGTAAGTGCAGGATTATGGAATAATGAATTAATACTTGATTTAGACTACGAAGAAGATTCAAATGCAGAAATGGATGCAAATTTTGTCGTCGCGGAATCAGGTCGTTTTATCGAGGTTCAATCAACTGGTGAACAGCATCCATTTGAAAAATCACAACTTGGTGAAATAATGGATATGGCGGCAATTGGTGCAAAAAAATTGATTGATTTGCAAAAACAGGTTTTGTCGTAAATCTATTTTTTCTGTTTCAATATATCATCAGATTTTATATATTCTGGCGAATTCTTTTGCAGACGTGTTTTCGCACGTTTAGCATATTCGCGCGATTTTTCCGATGATTTTTGCATACGATAATATTCCGCCATTGCCCAATCTGCACGACCATCATCGGCACCATATGCGCGCGCCAATGTCCAATAGGCTAATGGTGTTTCGTCAACCAATATAACCCGTTTGCACAATTCAATCGCACGTGCTTTATCATCATTTTTATTACGTTCCGCCAGGACAATGGCCAGTGCTGTTTCTATCTGAGGGGCCTGGGGACGCAATTTTAATGCATGTTCGTATGCATCCACACTGTCATCATAATGTCCGTATGAATATTCAATATCACCAAGTAATTCATACAAATATGGATTATTTGGCAATCGCGAAATAAGTGTCTTTGTTCCAACCAATGCACTATCCAAATTTCCGCCACGCATATTGGCAATTGCACGCGCGTAAATCGCTGCATCAGATTTGTCAGAATATGGATAAAGTGTTTTTACTCGTCCCAGATTATCCAGGTACCCAATCAATTTTGCGCGAACCATCGCATATTTTTTTATTATATCTGTAGAATCATCATTGAATTTTTTATTTTTAATTTCGGTGGATGCCAATCTATCACGAACATTTTTTAATCGTTCAGCTGTCAGTGGGTGATTTATAGAATTCGGATTCACTTTTGATTCAATATGCGATGTCATATCACTCATCTGTTTAAACACGTCAAGAAAACCATTTGGATTCATTCCGGCGCGCACCATTAAATTCAACCCCATGTCATCAGCGATTCTTTCTTCGTCACGCGAAAAGGATAAAATAGATTGTCGCGCCACAGACGTTGCACCCGCCATAACCCCCGCACCTAATGATGGATTTCCACCCGCGACCATAAGTCCGATTCCTAATGCCTGAATCAGCATGGTACGCTTCATCTCGGCCTCCATCGCGGCAGACATTTGCGCCATATGTCCACCAATCATATGCCCAAGTTCGTGTGCGACAACTGCACGCAGTGCATTGGGGCTTGTTATCCGGGTTAATAAACCGGTATAAATATAAATATCTTCGCCACTCATTACAAATGCATTAAAGTCATCATTATTTACAATGAATATTTTCATACGCGATGGCGATATATCCGCCGCTTTGACGACTGGGGTAATTATTTCTTGGACGACTGATTCTATTTCCGTATCGTTAATAAGCGATGCCGCTTGCGCAGATATAGAACAAAATAAACAAATCAAAAGCACAAGTATTTTTCGCATCATGCCCCCAGTATCGTTGTTCTATCGAATATATACATTAAATCACGCGCCCATGGTTCAACTGTTACCATATTGACCGCTGCACGCGATGCCAATTTAAATAAATCCCGATGTTCACGATATGCAACAAAATGATAATTTATCCAACCAGTTTGACGCGTTCCAAGTAATTCACCAACCCCACGCATCATTAAATCTTGTTCTGCAATTACAAAGCCATCGTCTGTTTCCGTAAGTATATCAAGACGCTTTAATCCATCAGGAGACAAGTTGTTTCCATGCAGTAAAATGCAAAACGATTGCGCACCACCACGTCCCACACGACCACGCAATTGATGTAACGCCGCCAAACCAAACCTTTCCGCATTTTCAATTACGATTATAGTCGCGTCGGGAACATCAATGCCAACCTCTATGACTGTGGTTGCAACAAGGATTTTTATATCAGAATTTTTATCGGCGAATTGCGCCATCACTGCGTCACGTTCACTCTTTGGCATTTGCCCATGAACAAGTCCGACACATGTAAAATTCTGTTTCAATTCGTTGTATCGATATTCTGCGGCGGTCGCATCTGATTCTTCACTGTCCGTGACCAAGGGGCAAACCCAAAACACCTTGGCGCCAGCAACAATTTGTGGTTTCAGATGCTCTATTAATGCACTAATGCGAGATATCGGTAATTTTGTGGTTTTAATCGGAATACGCCCAGCGGGCTTTTCGTTTATAATTGAAATGTCCATATCACCATAGATTGTCATAGAAAGCGTGCGCGGAATTGGGGTCGCGGACAGTGCCAACACATCAGGATTATTTCCCTTGGCACGTAATGATTCACGTTGACCGACACCAAAACGGTGCTGTTCATCGATAATAACAAGCCCCAGATCTTTGTAAATAACGTCCTCAGAGAAAAGCGCATGCGTTCCAACAACCAATCGCGTTCGCCCAGAACGAAGTGAAGTTAATTTCTCGCGACGGGCCGCCCCCTTGTCACGCCCAGTCAATATATCACACACCAAACCCAATCTATCGCACAATGGTTTAAGTTTTGCATAGTGCTGACCCGCTAATGTATCTGTAGGTGCCAATAACGCAGTCTGAGCGCCAAATTCTGCCATTATAACCATTGCCGCCATAGCAACCATTGTTTTACCACATCCAACATCACCCTGGACAAGACGCATCATCGGAAAATTACGCAACATATCTACATGTATTTCGTCAATAGCACGTTTTTGCGCACCCGTTAAATCAAATGGCAACGAAGCATAAAATTTATCTAATAAATCATATTTCTTTTGACGCACAGTGCGACGATGACGTTCATCGTTACGTGTGCGACGACTAATTGCAATTGCCATTTGATGCGCGAAAAGTTCAAAATAAGACAATTTTACAATATCGTCCGCCATAGGTAATAAATCAGTGCTAGTTTTGGCAAAATGTGCGTGTTTTAATGCATCAAAAAATTCAACAATATGCTCGTCTTCGCCAATAAGTTTGTTATCAAAATCGGCAAAAATCTGATCACGAACATTGGTAAATGTTTTTTGTGTTATACCTTCGCCTGACGGATATATTGCCTGAATTTTTGGTATTTTATCGGCATCTTTGGGTTCTTCGACAAATTCTGGATGATTTATTGTTGGTGTCGCGCCTGGTTCCAATTTACCACTAACCAAACGCCATTCACCAATTGGAAATTTTTTTACCCAGTAATCTAAAAAATTGGTATTAAAGAACTGAATTACTACCTGTTTGCCCGTCTTATCAGCACAAATAATACGTGTAGGACGCCGACGGCGACCAAATGTTTGCCCTAATTTATGAGATTTGACCTGTAACATTATTGTTATTACTTCGCCCGGGGTGGCAGCTGATACAGAATCAATAATTCCCCGGTCTTTTACATACGCAGGAATATGCAGCATAAAATCAAGAATACGGCGTCCGCCCAAAAGATCTGCAAATCGGGCTGCCAACACCGGCCCTACCCCGCGTATAAATTGCAGGTCTGTGTTTAGAAAATCAAATAGTTCTCTTTTCATCTGTGTTAAAAATACTAAATTTTCGCCATCCGAGGCAAGAAAAAAGAAAAACCTTGAAATCCGTATATTTTGATGATAGACTGCCTCTCACGTATGGCGGATGTAGCTCAGCTGGTTAGAGCGTCGGTTTGTGGTACCGAATGTCGCCGGTTCGAATCCGGTCATCCGCCCCATGATAATCTATTGATTTTACTGTGTTTTTTGATATAAAAATTTTCTTGATTAGTAACGTTATTATGATACAATTCCGTGCATGACAGCACAAATAAAAGATTCAGGTTTACAGTTTCATCCACGCAAGCGTGAGATATTGATATGCGATTTCAAGGGCAATATTGTTCCAGAAATTGTGAAAAAACGTCCCGTTGTGGTTTTGCGCGATCCATTGCCTTACCGCAGTGATTTAGCGATAGTAGTTCCTTTGAGTTCAACACCGCCCAAATATGATGTGCCATATTGTGTGTTGTTGTCGCAAAATTACTTGTCACAAGATGACAAACCGATGTATGCTAAATGCGATTTGGCTTGTTCAGTGTCACTAAAAAGATTAGATAGAATAAAAGTTGGTGTACGCAAATACGTGTGTCCGCGAATGAATGAAGATGATTTTGCAAATGTTGTGCGCGGTGTTGGTTGGGCTTTTGGGTTTGTCGCTTGACAATCCGTTCAAGTTTGTTATATAATAATGGTGTATCCAGGAAACTGGCTTGCAAGACCTAATTCTTCAAGGAATAAGGCAGCCCCCGATAATGAGCGACAACAAGCTTACCGGGGGCTCATTTTTTTATTTGTTTTTTGTTTAAGTGTTCCTTTAGAAAATGGATTGGCAGTAGAAAGCACCGGGGCTTTGTAAACATTGTCCCAAAAAGAGAGATTCGTGCTTGACTTATAGTAGTTTATAATCTATCATTATGATAGATATGAAAAGTCAAGTATTAAAATTTGAAAAACCATTATCACCCGAAGAAGCAACAAATAAGATTCGAGAAATTGCTGCCGAATCGGGAAATGTCAGTGTAACTACTCATGCGGTAGAACAAATGGAGTCTCGCGGTTTTACAATGCGTGATTTGTTGGAGTTGTTGCGCAACGGTTATGTTGACGATAATGCTCAATATAATGCAGAAACTCAAGAATACAAATATAAAATAGCAAGAATTGTTGATACAAGAACCGCAGCCGCCATAACGGTTATCATAGATAATCGGCGTCTGCTAGTAATAACAGTTATGTGGAAAATATACGATGACTAAATACAAATACACTTTATCTGGCTTAGATAATATTTATCTATTAAACGGTTACACAATTACGCATACCGCTTACGGTGATGCTGTATCAATTATAGATATTGACGGTTTACATAAAATGATAGCACAAACGCTTATTAACAAATCGAAACGTTTGTCTCCGGCTGAGTTTAGATTTTTGCGAAAAGAAATGAAATTAACACAAGGGATGTTGTCTGGTATGTTTGGGGTCACATCTCAGACAGTTGCACGCATAGAAAAGGGGGAAACGAACCCTGATGTGCCATATGAGGCTTTATTCCGTGCGTATGCAAACGAAATTATTTGCAAAAAGCGTTCAGAAATTGCTGTGCTCATAGATGAGATAAATTTCCAAACAGATGCACAAAACCATAAAGTTATGTTACAAATGGATAATAATAAATGGCAAGAAAAAGCAGCATAGTACAAATTGTTAAATCAATTACCCGTCCGAAAGGACGGTTTTTTATGCCGCCAAAAGCATATCAAAATTCCAATTTGCGAATTGAATTTGCCGGATTTCCGCCGCTTTGCTGGTTCGAATATTGCCCAGTAAGGCGCCCCATAAAAAATTAAACACGCCAACGGCGTGATTTATTTTTACCTGGATGGGTCGGGTGCGAACCGAGGTTCGACACAATAGTTGACGAGAACAAGCATAGCGCAGGTCAAGTCTTACGAGTGGAAGGTCCCCAACATTTATGTTTGGAATGTGTAATCCGGTCGTCTGCCTTTGCCATCGGCAAAGCCGCTTTTTTATTGTAAATTTGGTTTTATTTTGGTATATAAACATACGAAATGGGAAATGACGAGAGATTCGACAAGAAAGGAATAGAAATAATGCCAACAATATATGACCAAGTGCGATGCTTTATAAAGGATGAACCCATTATTCCCGATAGCGTATTATTAAAAAGCGACGAGAACACCCAAGGGCGCAATTCCAGAATTACCAAATATACAGCGGATTTATTCAAATACGGTGAGATACCGTTACGTGCACCAATGGATAAAATCAGTTCGGTTCGTGCAGAACGATCATTGTTGGAATTTCCTGGTGGTTATGCAAACGGCGAACTGTCAGTGAACCAAGTGTACGACTATACGGCGACAATATCTTTCGGATACCCACGGAAAAATATGTACATTGATGGGGAAAAAGCATACCAAATATTCAGTATAATGGAGAGAGAATATTTTATGCGGCAACAGGTATATTATGCACAAAAAAATATACAATATGCTGTCGATTATTATAACAATTTGTATAATATTATGTCCAAATGTGGTTGCACAAATAAAATACGATATGCCCACGCAAAGGACATTAAAGCCATACAATATAACGTGTTTCGCCTGTTTGCAGCATACATAATGAATTGTAAAACGCATGAGAAAATTAAGAACGGATTTGAATGCGGTATCGGGCAAACGACCTTTCATTGTACAAGAGAGCATACATATCACACTGAGTTGGATCCAAATATGAACAGAATGTTCTTTTGTTGGTATTTTAAGCACAAAAAGGATTACGGGCCAGATTATTTTCACACCCTATATGACGAAAAACGACAACCATACGCATTTAGCGGACTTGGTGCGAATTTACTTTCGTTATACGATAATGTTTACAATGGTGGACAGGAAATGTTTCCAGGACCACTTACCAAGCGTTTTCTGGCTACACAAAGCAAAACAAAATAAATAATGCAAAGGAATCAAAAATGAAAAAAGATGATATTAGGTCAATTTTTAAAGTAATCGGTCTTGCTGCTTTGTTCTTTTCGCCATTTGTTTATCATGTGGTACATCAAAAGTATACGGAAAATAAAATACAAAAAAACCGGGCAAGAATACAACAATTTACAGATTATACTTTGAATCGTCTTGCCGATGATGCAAAAAACAATATGTTCATGTTTTATGATTATTATGTTTCACCAGAACATTTGGTTGAATTGCGCCAAGATTCTGCGAAATATGCAAATAATATAACTGATATTATTTATTCGGAATTTAAGCAAACCGATAATTTTGATCGCGAATTTAATCGGATAAAGAAAGATGATGGTGCGCTGATCATGAATAAATATAAACATATATGTTATGAATTAGAATTGGCTCGACAAGCAAACAAACGATAAATTTGTAATAAAAAATGCCGCAATTTGCGGCATTTTTTATTTTATTCTGATATTTATTTTTTAATTTTTACCATTTTCTTAAGGTTCTTGATACCCTTGGACAAGTCACTTTCTTCACCTGGCTTAACTTCCTGTGGAATCAGTTCAGAACAGCAATGCGGACATTTTGTCGCAGTCATATCAACCGTCTGTTTGCAATATGGACAAGCTGTTGTTGTAACCGCTTTCTTAGATTTCATCTTATTAACGGTACGAACAATAAGGAATGCTGCAAACATAGTAATAATGAAACTGATTAATGTGTTTATAAACACACCAAAATTAATTGTCGTGGCACCGGCCGCCTGAGCTTCGGCGAACGTGTTAAAGTGTGCACCATTACCACCAGCGATAACGAAAAAGATTTGTGAAAAATCGACACCACCTATTAACAATCCAATCGGTGGCATAATAATATCAGACACTAATGAATTGACGACACTGGTCATCACAGACCCAACGATGATACCAATCGCCATGTCGATCGCGTTACCACGTTCCGCAAAACTGCGAAATTCCTTTAGAAAATTACTTACTGCCATTGTTTTGTTCCTTTTGGTTTAAGTGTTGTTTTAATGCATCCACAACCTTGTTCAATGTTTTGTGTAAACTTTCATCGAATGTTTCAACGGTTATGTTTGCCATTGCATATGTGTTATACCGCTCCGCAATCAATTGAGCAAGGATTTTTTTACTATCATTGTGTAAAAGTTGCGGACGGGTGTCACGAAACTTGGTTCTTTTGACCAATAAATCCAAGTCCGCCTTAAGCCATATACTAACCGCATCATCCAAAACACGCTTGCGAATTTCGGGGGTTATAAATGCCCCCTCGCCCGTGGAAATTACCTTTACACGTGGGGGTGAATCAATAAGTCTATCAACAACCTGGCGTTCGACACGGCGAAACTCTTTTTCACCGTACAAAGAAAATATATCAACAACACTACATCCGGCGGCCCGTTCAATTTCTTTATCCGAATCAATAAATGGGACCCCAAGATGATGAGCCAACGCGCGTCCAACACTTGTTTTACCAGCGCCCATAAGGCCGACCATAACTATTGGTTTATCAAGCTTTATATTTGTTTTCATAGAAGCCATTCTAAATAATTTTTTATTTTTGGACAACAGAAACTTTCATAATTTTGTTTTGTATCTGTATTTTGGAACTTTTTTATTGACTTTTGTGCAAAATGCACATAAAATATGCCCTGCGAGTTCTGGGGTTGTAGCTCAGTTGATTAGAGCGCCTGATTTGCATTCAGGAGGTCGTGGGTTTGAGTCCCATCAGCTCCACCAGAATAACAAAAGAATGAAAAATCGCCGAAGGGGGTGAATGATTTATGGTTAAGGTTCTTGTACGTGATAATAACGTTGAACAAGCACTGCGCGTTGCGAAGCGTAAATCTCAGAAAGAAGGTTTATATCGTGAAATGAAAGAACGCCAGCGTTATGAGAAACCAACGACTAAACGCAAACGTTTAAAAGAAGAAGCCGTTCGTAATGAAAAGAAACGTCAGTCAAAACAAAGAATGGTTTTCGGATTCTAGTTTAAAACGCCCAGTTGGGCGTTTCTTATTAGGGATTTGTTCGTATTGTCTGTATATAATGCATACGATATAATGCAATTGTCCAAAAGACAAATACAAACAAATTTTATGGGAGAAAAAAATGAAAGGATTAACAGATTACATTCTTGCGCCGTTAACTTTTATAGGTGCATTAAACTGGGGATTAGTCGGAATCTTTGGTTTTGATTTGGTTGCATGGCTGTTCGGCCCGGCCACAATGGTCAGCAATATAATCTATGCGATAATTGGTATCGCCGCAGTGGTTTGGCTGATACTAATGTTTATTGAAAGACCAGTTAAATAATATTTTTCATTCTGCACCGATGCCCGTCAAGTTTTCTTGGCGGGTTTTATTTTGCGATCTCGTGAAATATTTCGGCAGGGATCGTTCCACCTGTTATTTTTGAACTCATCGGGGTAAAATCATCATTTCCAACCCATATACCAATAATAAACTTGTCTGTGGCACCAACAAACCAAGCATCCCTATTATCATTACTGGTGCCGGTTTTGCCACCTATGGTATTTGGTGTTGCCGCACGATGTCCTGTGCCATTTGGTTTTATGACATCTGACAATAATTCCGTCATAAATCCAACTGTATCGGGCGATAATATTTGAAAAGTATCCGATGGATTACGTTCATATATAACCTTGCCACGCGCATCTTGAACATTGGTAATTGCATACGGATGAACTGAGATACCATCATTCCATATTACCGCATATACATTTGTTAAATCTAGCAACGTCATTTCGGATGCACCAAGAACTGTTGAAAATTCATGTCGCAATTTTCCACCAACCCCAAGACGTCCCGCCATATTTAGCACCGAATCCAATCCGTACTGTGCCGTCAATTTCAATGGCACGGAATTAACACTTTTTGCAAATGCCGTTGCCAATGTAATATCGCCATAATATTTTTCGTTATAGTTTTTTGGATTATAGTCACCAATTATAAACGGAGAATCGTTTACCATTGAATCAGGCGTCATACCGTTTTCAAGCGCAACCAAATACACAATCGGTTTAAAGGCACTGCCTGGTTGGCGTCGGGCAGTGGCACGATTAAACTGACTAACCTGATAATTAGTTCCACCGACCATCGCACGAATTGCACCGTCACGTGCCATTGCAACGACTGCCCCTTGGTACGCCCCAACATGTGCGGGAATTGCGTGAGTAATCTTATTTTGCAGCTTTGTATCAAGTGTTGTGTGAACATATACATCTGTATTCAGTATTCCAATCTGAGATTTCAATTCGTCGGTAACAAAATCAGTCCAATAACGATAAAGATTTGTATCTGGTATGCCTGGCGCAGCAGATAATTCAGTAGCTGCGGCACGTGCTTGATTTATATCTATATACCCCTGCCGAACCATCTCTTGCAATATTACACGTGCGCGATTTATATTTTTTTGTGGGTTACGATATGGACTGTATGTAGTCGGCGCTTTTAACATTGCTGCAATTTGCGCAGACTGTGCAATAGAGAGTTCGGTTGCCGCACGACCAAACATTGCACGTGCCGCCGCATCAATGCCCCGCAGTCCACCAACCAACGATACACGGTTCATGTACAGATCAAGAATTTGATTCTTGTTGAACCTATTTTCCAGCCAATATGATAAAATAAGTTCTTGGACTTTGCGTGATATCTTTTTGTCACGTGAAAGGAATATATTCTTGGCGGTTTGCTGCGTAATAGAGGATCCACCAACCGCAAAATGTCCGCGCACCATATTCAAAACAACCGCCCTAATCATCGCACGTGTGTCAAACGGACCATGCGTAAAAAAACGTTTGTCTTCGATTGCAACGATCGCCTGCCATACATGTGGTGGCAATGTATCAACCGATACTGGTGTCCCCATAATTTTATTTGAACTGCGTATCTCGGCACCGTCTTTGTCCAGAAAAATAATTGCCGGTTCACGTGTCTCATTTAAAATCGCATCCAAGGACGGCATCCGAAAATAAATTATTGCAACATAAAATGCAACACCAACAAGCAATACTAAGAATAAATTAAAGCACCACACAAACAATCGCCATTTGAATGATACTTTTTTAGGCTCCTCGTCGCGTTGATTATCACGCTTTTTATTGTCTGCCATTGGTCGCCCCCGAATCTTTTATAACGCGTTCAAAATCAGATTCGTCCCAAATCGTTATTCCAAGTTCTTGGGCCTTGGTTAATTTTGAACCGGCATCAGCCCCCGCAAGAACAATATCGGTTTTCGCGGATACAGAAGATTGAACACGCGCCCCCATGCGTTCTAATATCTCACGTGCATCATCCCTACCATAGTTCATAAGGGTTCCCGTCAACACAATTTTTTTGCCAGACACCGCAGTTTTTATTACGGTTTTAATCGCGTCTTTGACCGTGATTTGTTTAAGTAATTCGTCTATGACAAAGCAATTGCGCATATTTTTAAAAAATGATACTATTTCGCGCGCCATTACATCACCGATTCCATCGATTGCAATCAAATCATTCATTGTTGCGTTGCGCACAGATTCCAAACTGCCAAAATTATTTGCCAAAAGTTTTGCCGTCGTTTTACCAACATCGGGAATTCCAATGGCGGTTAAGAAACGGTGTAATTCTGGATTTCGTGCACCATTTATCGATTTACGCAGATTTGAAACAGATTTTGCGCCAAAACCATCTAAATTTTGAATTTCATCACCATGCCTTTCGATTAGCGTAAATATATCTGCCGGACTCTGAATCCATCCACGTTCCACGAACAGTTCTAATTGTTTTGTTCCCAGGCCATCTATATCAAATCCTGGGCGTGAAACAAAATGTTCCAGTTCACCAATTCGTTGCGCCGGACATGATAATGTATTTACACAACGAAATGCAACCTCGCCTTCACTGCGCACAACGTCGCCACCACACACCGGGCATTTGTTTGGAAAGACAAAATCTGTGGCATTCGGATTTTGTTCGGCCACTTCAACAATTTGGGGTATAACATCGCCGGCACGTTGCACGGTTACCTTGTCACCAACACGCACATTCAGCCGTGCAATTTCATCCGCATTGTGCAATGTTGCACGTGATACGACGACCCCACCAATATTTATAGGTTCAAGTTCCGCCACAGGCGTTAAAACACCTGTCCGTCCAACTTGAACAGTTATACCACGCAAAGTCGTTACCGCACGTGCGGCAGGGAATTTATACGCCACCTCCCATCGTGGACTATTGGCACGTGCGCCCATGCGCTCTTGGGTGGCAACATCGTTTACCTTGATTACCAAACCATCAATATCAAACGGAATATCAGCACGTGACATGATTATATCGTTATACATAGTTTGAATTTCAAACATAGAATGTGCATGACGCGCCCATTTACGCGTGGTTTTAAATCCCCATGATTCCAATTTGTCAAAGTATTCTGATTGCGTTTTCCACATTTTTTTAGATACCTCGCCATAGGTATATCCGAATGCAGATAACTTACGCGATGCGGTTATTGCAGAATTTAATTGACGCAATGAACCTGCTGCGGCATTACGCGGATTTGCAAAAACTTTATCACCCGACTCCGTTGCCACGGTGTTAAGCGCAATGAAATCATCACGTAACATATATACTTCACCACGAACCTCCAACACATCTGGGAATTCTCCAGAAAGTTTCTGTGGAATATCAGAAATGGTTCTAAGGTTTTCGGTTATATCTTCACCTGCAACGCCGCTGCCTCTGGTTAAGCCACGAACAAGTATTCCATTTTCATAGCGTGCCGCATAAGATACCCCATCAACCTTTAACTCAATAAATAAATCTTTATTAGGCAATTTGTTAAACCAATCGGCAACCTCGCCTTCATCGAACACATCGGAAATTGATAGCATCGGCACACGATGCGGAAATGTTTTAAACTTTGACGACGGGGCTGCACCTACATGTGTCGATGCCCCGTGTTTTGCCAATTCCGGATACATTTCCTCTATCTCCAGCGCGCGTTTTTTGGTGGCATCGTATGTAGCATCGTCAACAATCGGGGCATCATTTTGATGGTATGCAATGTCCCATTCGTTTAGTTTTTTTATTAAATCGGCGTGCTCGGCACGGATAAAAAGATCTGCAGTTTTCATCATACTAACATTATAGAAAATCTGCACATTAAACACAATTGAAAAAACACAAAATATTTGCTAGAATAGGAACAAGTTCATAAAATCAAAAGGGATAAAAATGACGATGATTTATTGTCGTGAATGTGGTAGAAAATACTCTGATCGTGCGGCGGCGTGTCCAAAATGTGGCTATCGTCCTTTTAACGGTGCCAAAAATATTTGGATTTACCTGGTTTTGACGTGGTTTGTTGGATTTTTGGGAATACATAAGTTTTATATTGGGAAAAACAATCAGGGTATTGCTATGTTATTAATGGGGACAATTGGCTGGTTGTTGATATTACCTGGGCTGGCTGTTTGTATATGGGCATTAGTTGATTTTATTATCGGACTTTGCAATATTGGAACGCCCGAAAGAATATTTGAATCAAAGTAATTTAAAACCCACATTTCTGTGGGTTTTATTTTTATTGTTCATCCATTGCCTTTAGCAATATGTTTTTTAATTCATTTGGTATCATACCGGTTGTAGAATAACCGCAATCAACGTGGTGAACTTCACCTGTAACCGCCGATGATAAATCACTTAACAGATACAGCGCCGCCCCAGATACATCGTCCAAGGTCATATTACGGCGCAGTGGTGTTTGTTCTGCGTTAAGACGCAACATTGATTTGATTCCGCCAACACCACTGGATGCCAATGTCAAAATTGGACCAGCGCTAATCGCATTGATACGGATTTTATCGCGTCCCAAATCTGACGCCAAATAACGAACTGACGAATCCAAGGCAGATTTTGCGACACCCATCACATTGTAATTTGGAACAGATTTTTCCCCACCAAAATAAGTCAACGTAACAATAGAACCACCATCAGTCATAAGTTTTGATGCACGACGTGTTAAATCAACCAATGAATAAACCGAAATATCCATTGTATTTTTGAAATTATCACGTGTTGTATCAGCATAGCGCCCTGTTAATTCATTTTTGTCCGAGAAAGCAATCGCGTGCAGCATTCCATCTAAATGTCCCCATTCTTTTTCGATATTTGCGAAAAGAGAATCCATCTGTTCATCATTTTGAACATTGCATTCCTGGACAAACTTTGCACCGATTTGTTCTGCCAATGGGCGTACGCGTTTTTCCAATACTGGCATCGCGTATGGCATCGCAATTTCTGCCCCTTCGTCATGGGCGCGTTTTGCAATCGCCCATGCCATGGACCAATCGTTTGCAACACCAGTAATTAAAATCTTTTTACCTTTTAATAACATAACTTTTCCCTTTTGTTGTTTTGCTGAATAAATATAGCACCACTTGGGTGTCGGAGCAACAAATAATTTGGCAAATTAATTTTTAAATTTATCTATGATATTTTCAAAAGTATCAGTATTTACCGCGGTATTCCCCAAAACACCCCCCGCAACACCCGCACCAGTAGCGGTAACGCCGGTTTTAAGTTTCTTTGCGCTGTCTTCTTTCTGGGCGTTCCACGCGGCTGCATCGGCACCTTCGGTATCAGTCAGGGCACGTGATAACGACGTATATGCACCAGTTGTTATCCCTGTCGATGCGTATTTATATAAACCACTT
>JAFZZS010000012.1 GCA_017615655.1 Alphaproteobacteria bacterium | reverse complement strand
CGTAATGATAATGCGCGTCGGGAATGTGAGGACCAACCAGGTAAAAAATGGGTAAATGGTCGTTGTGTTGAAGCAGATAAATATAATTGCGAACAAGATAAAACGAAAGTGTGGGTAAATAATCAGTGCATTGATAAAGCACAGTATGAATGTGAACAATCGGGTAAAAAATGGGTAAATGGTGAATGCAAAGAAAGCGTTCAGCCGACCCCAGTAGATCCAAATCCAACCCCGGTAAATCCAAATCCGACCCCAGTAGATCCAAATCCAACCCCGGTAGATCCAAATCCGACCCCGGTAGATCCAAATCCGACCCCGGTAGATCCGAATCCAACCCCGGTGGATCCAGTAAAACCAGAATTAAGCAGTTTGGAAAAATGTCTTGCAGAGCCGGCACGCCAAGGTAAGCCAAAGGCAATAGCGTGTTGCTATGTGTCAAAGAGTGTCGCGGCATGGGATGGTAGAGAATGCAAGTGTGCAGATGAAAGCATGGAATTTATCGTTGCTGCTAATGGTAAGGGTGGTACATGTAAATTGAAGAATGGTTGCGTAGATTTGCAAAATCAGGTTAACAATCTAAACTCTTATTATGACAGTATTGATAACATGATTAAGGGTTGCAGGTTGAGTGTTGCAGAGGCGGAATGTAACAAAAAGGAATTAAACAAGTGGCTACAGAAGGTTTCCTATAACGCAGGTTCAAACGGTATACGAGTGAAACCTGAATACAAAGAATGTGATGTTCAGGTCGCCGCGTACATGGAACAGTATAGCGTGGAAGATGTCGATAAGTGTACGACGAAATTGAATGCGGCAAAGAAAACATGTAACAAACAGTGTGTTAAATCACATAGTGAGTATTTGGAAACAGGCTGCATTTGCGATTCCAATGCCGGATTGAAACCTATATTGGATGACGCCGAAGGTAAAAGATATTGTGGATGTAGCACGACAGAGGTTTGGAACGAGGCCACCAAAAAATGCGAACCTAAGTCGGTTGCTTGCGATGGTGCAAAATATAAAGATGTATGTTTTCCAAAATCGTATGCAACGGCTATCTATAATTTTAGGACTCTATGCCAGATGCAGAGATATGGACACTATGTATGTAGCAAAAAAGAGAACTTGGCCAGTATGTGCTCATATTTAAAAGGGAATGTGCTATTTGCAGCTGATAATTACTATTGTGATTGTCCAAGTGGCGCCACCGATTGTGCCAAAGTGTTTTTGGTTCACTAAAAACCCCCACGTTTGTGGGGATTTTTTTTATTTTTTTACTGCCCAAAATAATGCCAGTAACCAGCCCACGCCAGTCCATCCAAACACCCATGATGCAACACGAACACGCATCGCAACAAATTTATCTTTGCCATTTTTTGCCGCCAAATACGCCGGTGTCAATATTACACACGCCAGTATAATTGTGGCCGCAATGTATTTAGCAATTAAAATATGCTCAGGTGTTATTTGCATTGCAATTTATTTTCCATATGTGGCGTTGTTACCCAATTCTTCTTCGATACGTAACAACTGATTGTATTTTGCCATGCGGTCTGTGCGTGACATGGAACCTGTTTTAATTTGTCCTGCATTTGTCGCGACCGCCAGGTCTGCAATTGTTGTATCTTCGGTTTCACCACTGCGATGAGAAATTACCACGCCATACTTCGCATCTTGCGCCATTTTAATTGCACGCAGGGTTTCAGTCAAACTGCCAATCTGGTTTACTTTGATAAGAATCGCATTCGCAATACCACCATCAATTCCGCGTTCTAAACGAATTGGATTTGTGACAAATAAATCATCGCCCACAAGCTGACATTTATTGCCAATCTTTTCGGTTAATTTTTTCCAGCCCGTCCAATCTTCTTCGGCCAGGGCGTCTTCAATAGAAATAATTGGATATTTTTTAATCAATTCTTCATAAAAACCAATCATATCATCCGATGACATTTGTTTACCTTCGAAGTTATAAATGCCATTTTTGTAAAATTCAGATGATGCGACATCCAAACCAATTGAAATTTCTTCGCCTGGTTTATATCCTGCATCGCGAATCGCTGCAATAATTGCATCCAATGCCTCGGCACAAGAATTAAAGTTCGGCGCAAAACCACCTTCGTCACCGACATTTGTAGAATGACCACCGGATTTTAAAATCTTTTTAAGGTGGTGAAATGTTTCTGCACCCATTTGGATTGCCATCGCTTCGTTTTTTGCGCCGTTTGGAATAATCATGAATTCTTGGGCATCTAGACCGTTGTCTGCATGTGCACCACCATTGATAATATTCATCATTGGACGTGGCAAAACATGTGGATTACTATTGCCATAAACATCGGCAATATATTTATAAAGTGGGATATTCTTTTGTTTTGCGACCGCATGTGCCGCCGCCAAAGACACAGACAATATCGCGTTTGCCCCCAATTTATCCTTGTTTGGTGTGCCATCAATGCCAAGCATCTTCTCATCCAGTTCGGTTTGCTTTGATGCATCCATGCCTGTGATTTGGGGTGCAATAGTGTCATTTACATTCGCAACCGCACGTGAAACGCCTTTGCCCATAAATGCGGTTCCGCCGTCACGCAGTTCTAGTGCCTCGAATGAACCGGTACTGGCGCCAGATGGAACAGCAGCGCGCCCCATTGCCCCCCCAGACAATGTTACATCGCATTCGACGGTTGGATTACCACGTGAATCCATTATTTGACGTGCATGAACTTTTGTTATTTTATACATGTTTCCTTCTCCTTGTTGATACATTTTTTCTTGGTTAAATGTCGTATAATATGGCAACAAAAGCAAGAAAAAATAAAAAAATTTTTTCGTGCTTGATTTTATAATCAGAAATGTAATGCGCAAACAAAAAACGGTGCAAAGCACCGCTTTTCAAATGTTTGGAAATATCATTAGAACGGAATATCATCGCCGATTTCCGCAATAGATATTTCTTCGGTGGGTGCCGTTGGTGCAGATGTCGCCGGTGATGTTCCATTTGAATCAACAGATTTTGCCCCAGATAAGATAACCATTGTGCCACTGAATTGATTCAAAACAACCTCGGTTGTGAATGTATCAACGCCTTGTTGATTTTGCCATTTACGCGTACGTAATGCACCTTCGATGTAAAGTTT
Source organism: Alphaproteobacteria bacterium (assembly GCA_017615655.1). Classification (GTDB taxonomy): domain Bacteria; phylum Pseudomonadota; class Alphaproteobacteria; order Rs-D84; family Rs-D84; genus Enterousia. Next base: position 63,204 of record JAFZZS010000012.1, on the reverse strand, counting down.
AGTTCCTTTCTGCAACATACGTTCGGCAACCTCGACCAAATTTGGATTAAATATGACTATACGATGCCATTCGGTTTGTTCTTTTTGTTCGCCAGTTTGACGATCGCGCCAGCGGTCACTGGTCGCCAGTGAGAAACTTGCAACCTTTTGTCCGCTTTGCATTGTGCGCATTTGTGGGTCCTGTCCCACGTTTCCGACTAAAATAACCTTGTTTATACTTCCTGCCATTTCACTTCCTTTTGTTCAATCTGCTGTCATTGAAGCAGTAATTGTGGATAAAATCAAGAAAAAAGCAAGGACTTGACTTTTATATAAAAATGTACTATAATGCACGTATCTGAAAGGGCGGTACGTTCTGTATCGTTATTGTTTTCCACAACAAAGGATTTTTAAATGCATATAAATGAGATTAAGGCAAAATCGCCACAACAATTGTTGAAAATGGCAGAAGATATGGGTATCGAAAACCCATCGCAATTGAATGTTCAGCAACTGCGTTTTGCGGTTATGCGCGGGTTCGCAGCAGATAAGCAAATTACACTAATTGGTGATGGGGTTTTGGAACGTTTGCAAGATGGTTTTGGATTCTTGCGCGCCCCAGAAAGTAACTATTTGGCAGGGCCGGATGATTTGTATGTGTCGCCAAACCTTATCAAAAAATATGGTCTTAAGACAGGTGATTATATCGAAGGGCAAATCGAGGCGCCACAAAATGAGTCAGAACGCTATTTCGCACTGGAAACAATTGAGCGTGTAAATGGTGATAACCCAGAAAAATTGCGCCATCGTGTTTCATTTGATGACATGACGCCACTTTATCCGGACGAACAGTTGAAAATGGAGGTTCCAACCGATACTGACAAAGGTCGTAATTTGTCGGCGCGTGTAATTGACCTGATATCACCAACAGGTCGTGGGCAACGTTCATTGATTGTTGCACCACCGCGTACCGGTAAAACGGTTATGTTGCAGAATATTGCGCATTCCATTGCAACAAATTATCCCGAGGTTAAACTTATCGTGTTGCTTATTGATGAACGTCCCGAAGAAGTTACAGATATGCAGCGCAGTGTCAAAGGCGAAGTTATTTCTTCTACATTTGACGAACCGGCTACGCGTCATATCCAAGTCGCAGAAATGGTTATTGAAAAGGCCAAACGTTTGGTTGAATCAGGGCAAGATGTTGTTATATTGCTGGATTCTATTACTCGTTTAGGGCGTGCATACAATACCGTTGTCCCATCCAGTGGCAAGGTCTTAACAGGTGGTGTTGATGCCTATGCATTACAGCGCCCAAAAAGATTTTTTGGTGCCGCGCGTAATATCGAAGGTGGGGGCAGTTTGACCATTATCGCGACCGCACTTGTGGATACAGGATCCAAGATGGATGAAGTCATTTTCGAAGAATTTAAAGGAACAGGTAACAGTGAAATCATCCTTGATCGTAAATTATCTGACAAGCGTGTGTACCCGGCAATTGATATCACAAAATCTGGTACCCGCAAAGAAGATTTGTTGGTCGGCAAGGATACATTATCAAAAATGTATGTCTTGCGTCGCATTATAAATCCGATGGGAACATTAGAAGCAATGGAATTTTTGCTGGATAAACTGCGTGTAACCAAGACAAATGATGATTTCTTTGGTTCCATGAATCAATAAATAATCTTGTCGTTTAACTTATTAAACGCACCGCAATGGTGCGTTTTTTATGTTGGAGAAATATACAAAAATGAAATTCTATTTAATCCTAACCGTTGTGGCGATTGTATTTTGTGCATACTTTACTGGACGAAAAATTGCACAAACGGAATGTGCCGCACATGTCGCAAATGCAAATACTGACGCAATTATAAAAAAAGTAAATATACAAAGGATGACAAATGAAAAAGTATTTCATACTGGGGTGCGCGATATTCGTAACATCTTGCGCAAAAATTACACAATCGCCGAATGATTCGGTTACATGCAATTTGATATACGGTCACAGTTCAGATTGGAATGTTATAAGCGATGATTTGGCACGCAATATATATCGTCATAATTTGATGTGTGAATCGTTGGAAAATGCAGAAAGAGATTATTCGCTGTAATATTCTACGACCGCCTCGGCAGTATTTTTTACCCTGATAAGTGATTTTTCGTATGTATCGCAATCGCGTGATATTTTTGAACGGTATGCATCACGTAAATTTGATGCCATATATGCGCATGCTTTTAAATGTTGAACACAATATTCGTGACCGGTTAAAAATGCGTTTTGACCGCGTATGCGTTCATCAGCAGTTGGCCATTCAATATTTAATGCATTATCCAGGTTTACCCAAGAATTTTCGCCAACATAATTACCAATGCGTTCCATCCAGTATTCATTCATCTCTTCTTCGGTCCATTGACCTGTGTTGCTAATTTTTATGATTTGCATAACGAGAGTGTTGATTTTATCTTTATAATTCGCGTCTATTTGCGCCAATTTTGCACTGCAGTAACAGCGGTTGTATGCAGTGTTTTCGCGTTTGCAATACCCGTTCATACATTCAGTATAGTCAGCCAAACACCTGGAAGAAGAAATACCTTCGTTTGATATCGTTGTTGTTTGCGCGGCGGTTTGGATATTGCCATTTGGGTCGCTGCGTGTGGTGCGTGCCGCAGAACGTGCCACAACACCGCGTTTTGCCACACGTGCGGTGCCAGGACGTTGTACAACGCGTCTGGTTGTTGCCTTTGTGGTGGTGGTATTGGATGCGGTATTCGTAGTTGTGGTTGCCGTTGCTGTTTTTGCGGTGCGCGCAACAACATGCCGTGGCGCGGACATACGTTTGGTCTTGACAATAATATCGATTGGATTATTTGTCTGTGAAACTGTGGTTCCAGGGTTCAACTTGGTCCTCATTTCATTAGATAAGTATGGATACATATATGCATACGATTGTGGATCAACGTACGAAGACGGTCGCAACGTTGTTGTTGCGGCTATTGCACCAGTGCAAAAAATACATACAGCACACAGAAAAAACGCAAGAATCCTTCCCATGTTTTCTATTCTAATAAAAAACGTACACAAAAGGCAATAAAAACATTTTGGTTGACAAAATATTTTGACTTGGTATTATTTGTCAACAAAGAATAGTTAAAACAAAATGAAAGATATATACGATATTTTTGATGAAGTTGGGCACTGTGATGTCAGTGATGATTATGCATCAGGACTTAGTGTAGTACAGCATTCTTTTACTGATACGGAATGCGCAAGAATCGGGTCTTTATCCGAGGTTTTTCTTGAATGGTATTTATTTGATTCGTCATGTCAGAAAGATATTAATCAATTCTTGGAAATTGAAAATATTCAAGATATTTTTACCGAACAAGAGTATATGGATTTGATATGTGGTAGCGCATATTTAGATGCAGAACTTGTTCAATTTATCGCGATGAAATTGCCTTTCGGGCTTAGCCCCGAAAGATTACGTGCGCTTAATTCTTTTGTTGCAGATACAAAACCGCAGGCCTATGCAATACGACCAAAAGGAGAAATTGCTGACCAAATAGCTAATAAAGTGTCTGAACTCGTTGCGTTAAAAAAACAAAAAAGGCAGGAACACGACAGACAATATTATCAGAATAATAGCGAACGCATTAAAAAACAGAAACATGAATATTATTTGTCTCATAAAGCGGCTATCCGTGAATCAAACAAAAGATGGATTATGGCGCATATTGAACAGTATCGTGCATACCAGGCACAGTATCGTCTTGAACATATAGACGAGGCCCATGAATATCATGCGCAATACCGTAAAGAAAATGCAACAATAGTATCTGAGCGCAAGAAAAAATGTTACAGAGCCAAAAAGGCGCAATATCGTGCACATGCCAAGAAATATTATGAAGAAAATAAGGAAGCCCTGTTGCAACATCAGAAACAATATTACGAGGAAAATAAAGAACGTATCAGTGAACGTGGTAAAAAATATTATGAGGCTCATAAGCCTGAAATATCTTTAAGAAATAAAAGAATTGCAGCCGAGAAACGTGAACAGGCAAATACAGCCAAAAAAATGTGCGCAGTTTATTTGTATTTGTTATATCTAAGACGTAATAACAAGGCGGTATTCACAGAAATATACAAGCCACGCCAAGATTTTCTGAAAGATATGATGAAAACCTGTGTCGCGTTACAGCAAGGTGATTATAAATTGTGTCCGTTATTGAATGGGGCGATTGAAAGTCAAGATGCGCATGAGAAATGTGGATGTCCACGGGCGTTTTTATTGCCTGGCGCCATGGACAGCATACGTAAATATATCCAAGAATTGTTGTTGATTGCCCGATAAAAAAATTCCTATAATGATGTGTATATGGAATAGGGGACATCATGAAAAGAAATACTATTGTGGCGATTATACTAGGTTTGTGCGCGGTTGGTGATGCGCATGCGTTGGGGCTTTATGGGTATGCGTCTGTACGTGGTGGAATATCATATTCGTTGGTTAAGACAATCAATGAATCCGATGGCGGATTTGGTCGCTATGTTCCAAGCGATAAACGAAATTTCTCATTTAACCCAAATTTGGGAATGCGCATAGTTTTTAATAACTGGCGATCAGGTGCATTTCGTCTAGAAGCCGGATATTCTATTTCCAGTAAACTATCGATGCATACGGACGATATAGATTATAAATTGGAAAATCAGGTTGGTATGACCAATTTGTATTTTGATTTTTATACCCAATCACGATTCAAACCATTTTTGATGGGTGGTGCCGGATACGGCGTTTTAAAATTAACAGAAGAAAATTCAATTGGTGATAAAAGTTCAAATTCTGACAAGAATTTTGTTTGGGCGCTTGGTGGTGGTATTACGTATATATTAAATACAAAAATTTATTTTGATTTTATGTATCGGTACAATGATTTTGGAAAACTAAAAAGTGCCAGTTTATCTAAACTAGAATACACATCGTCAGAATTTCTAGTAGGTGCCAGATATATGTTTTAAAAAACGCCCAATTGGGCGCTTTTACATTTTAATAACAGTTCCGCGTAGTGTTACAGCAGTGACAATGTGCCCATCTTCGCAACGATAGGTTGTATCACTCCATTGTGGTACATTTTTGTAATAACTATGAATATTCGTAACGGCATTTCCACCCTGTTTAACTGCGCGATTTTGTAATGATTTAATAGCAGACAAAAATGCGATCTGGCATGCATCTTCTGGGGTTTTATTAGAACCATTTGTTCTTTTGTTTGCAGTGTAAGTGCCAAGGTTTTTGCCGCTTATTTCTGATTTACCAAAAAACATTTGAATTTCTGGATTTAGGAATCCGTTTGCTCGCTCGGAATTTAAGTCATCTGCAATGGGTCTGTGTAATGTTCCACCAGCAGTGCAACCAGTTAGTAAAACAGTTAAAATTAGAAACAATGTTTTTGACATGCTAATTTTCTCCTTTCTTGAATATTAATGATGTGTTTATACCCCCAAATGCAAAGTTGTTATTCATTGCATATTGTGCATCAATGTTACGCCCAGTGCCCATTATGTAATCCAATGTTCCACATTGCTCATCTGGTGTATTAAGATTTAGTGTCGGGGCGAACCATCCGTCGCGCATCATTTGAATTGTCCAAATGGATTCCAAGGCGCCACACGCGCCAAGCGTATGTCCGACATAACTTTTAAGACTGCTGACCGGGGTATTTGAACCGAATACAGATTCTGTTGCGTTACTTTCCGCAATATCACCATGAATCGTCCCGGTTCCATGCATGTTTATATAACCTATATTGTTGGCAGATAAATTCGAACTTTCCAGCGCGAGACGCATACATTGCGCCATTGTATCCTTATTTGGTTGTGTCGCATGCATTCCATCAGTATTAGAACCAAATCCAACAATTTCAGCATATATTTTTGCTCCGCGTGCCTTGGCGTGTTCATATTCTTCAAGTATCAATGTTCCCGCCCCAGAACCAATTACCAATCCATCGCGCGCCTTGTCAAATGGGGCAGGGGATAATTCTGGGGTATTGTTTTTGGTACTGGTTGCATACAGCGTATCAAATACGGCGACTTGGGTTATATCGAATTCTTCGCCACCGCCAGCAATCATAATATCTTGGATGCCATTTTTTATTGTTTCATATGCATATCCAATGGCCAAACTGCCTGATGTGCATGCGGTGCCACTTGGAATAATGCGCCCAACAGTTTTAAAATAAAGTGATATATTTACTGCGGTTGTTTGTGGCATAAGTTTTAGATATGAAAATGATGTGATTGCGCCAACTTCTTTGGTTTGATTTATAGAAAAGAAATCTGCGACCCCTTCGGCCGAGCCAAATGATGATCCATATGCCACCCCGGTGCGCCCAGATGTCAATACTGGTGAATCGATTAATCCAGCATCGGCAAGCGCATTTTCCGCACTGTATACCGCCATAATTGATACAGGCCCCATTGTCCGCAAAACTTTGCGTGTGTAATGTTCAGGCAGATTAAAATCCATCGCAGGTGCAGCAAGATGGGTATTCAGACCGCGTATATCGGTCAATTCGGGCATAATACGAATGGTGTTTTTAAGTTTGTGCAAACGATTTTCTGCAGATTCTAAATCGTTCCCAAGTGAACTGATTAATCCCATACCTGTTACAACAACACGTTTCATTTTATATCATTCCCCCATTTACAGAAATAACTTGGCGTGTGATATACGATGCATCATCAGATAATAAATATGCAACCAGACTGGCAACCTCGTTTGGTTTTCCGAATCGGTGCATTGGAATTGCATCGCGGACTATTTCAACTGGCAAATCGGATGTCATATCTGTTTCAATAACACCAGGTGCAATTGCATTCACTGTTATATTGCGGCGTGCAAGTTCCGAGGCCAATGATTTTACAAGTCCGATAATTCCTGCTTTGGATGCGGCATAATTTGTTTGACCCCGATTACCAATAACCCCAGAAATAGATGATATCGCAATTATGCGTCCGGGTTTGCGCGCAGATATCATTGGCATAACGCATGGTTGTAATGTATTATACACCCCGTCTAGGTTTGTGTGAATAACCCGATCCCACATATCGCCATCGATTGCCGGGAAAGGCGCATCTGCGTTTATACCTGCGTTACAAACTACGCCATAGTAAACACCATTTTCGTTTATATCGGTTGTAATGGCATCAGATGTTTCCTGGCGATTTGATATGTCAAAAGAAATTAGTCTGCCATGTCCACCTGCGGAAACAACTTCTTGCAGTGTTTCAGATGCGGCCGCAGAATTTTTATTATAATGCAACACTAAATCATACCCCATGGGTGCAAGATACAACGCAATGGCACGTCCAATGCCACGACTTGCCCCCGTAATAAGAATCCTTTTGTTATTCATTTTGCGTATCCATAAATTGTTGAATGTCGTCTGGGCGGAATACATTTATTGCCCCAGATGCAACAAGATTGTTGTCCGAATTGTATATTTTGCAGTCAAAATTTGCAATATTTTTATCATAAAAAGCAGATGCCACATGTATAAAGTAACTTTGATTTACAAAATATACTGGGAGATTCACGGTCAGTTTTCGTGACCCCAGTACAAATCCCACATGAGGTTTGGCAGATGGGTTAGTTTTAAGGTCTGCGGCACCAATAAAACATCCAACGGCTTGGGCCATGTATTCAAGTGATATCCATGATGGAACGCCACCGATATTTTCGTCGTACATTATATCATTTGGGGTAATGTCAACCCTAGCTATCAATTTTTGTGCGTCAAAATCGACGGATTCTACTGCGGTAATAAGTTGCATCGGTGGGCGGTGCGGTAATAAATCAGATATTTTGTATTGTTCCATATTATTTCCCAATTATTATTGTTGAATTACTGCCGCCAAAGGCGAATGCATTGCATAAAACATTTTGCACGGTCAGGTTATCTTTTGTTGTGGCTAATTTTATCGGGGCGCAATCATCGGCGAAATGACCGTCATACACATGTGGAATGATAAAATTGTTGGTCAGCATTAACCAGGACAGTGCAACTGAACATGCGCCTGCCGCCCCAAGACAATGTCCTGTTAATGATTTTGATGATGCGCAAATTGTTTTATCAGCAAAAATATCATAAATTGCTCTGGATTCCATTGCATCATTTGCAAGTGTCCCGGTTCCATGCATACTTATATAATCTATATCTGATGCTAACAATTTTGCATCCATAATTGCTTTTTGCATAGATTCTATAGCACCAGTGCCGCTTGGGTCTGGGGCGGTTGGATGATATGCATCAGACGTTTCACCGAATCCTTTGACAAAAATACCATTTTCACCACGTTGCATTATAAACAACGCTGCACATTCGCCAAGGTTAATTCCATCACGATTCTTTGACATTGAATTTGTTATTTTGTGTGATAACGCCTCTAGGGCATTAAATCCGTTTAATGCAAAATCGCATCTTGCATCGACACCGCCACATATTACGGCATCGCAAATGTCTTTTTTAATTAAATCGCGTGCGCAGTCTAATGCCTTGATACTAGAAGAACATGCCGTAGATATTGTAAAAGCCGGACCTTTTATCCCAGTAATACCGCGCAACAGTTCCGCAGGTGTACCAAGTTCAAGCATCAATACTGAAAAATTATCTGGCATGACACCAGTTGATAATTTGTTGTTAATATGTTGTTGTGCTTCGTGCACAGCGGTGTTGCTTGCCCCCAAAACAATACCGATACGTGCAGGGGAATATACAGATTTAATATTGTCTGTGGCGGGTCTAATTTGTTCAAATGCGGCAAGCAACAAATCGTAAAAACGCATGTCGTGTTTAGTCGCAATTTTTACCATGCCAAAAGGAACAACATCGCCATTAACAATAACATCTTTGGGTTGCATTCCTGTCTGGTCGCCATTTCGCGCATTGCGTGATATATCGTCAGTGTTTGTTCCTAACGCGCATACAAAACCAAGATTGCTTAGTACACAATTCATATTCAAAACCCGCTTGCAAATGGAGCTAAATCCTATTATACTTGCCGTAAGTATTGTATAAACAATCTTTTTTTGCAAGTATGAATAACACAATCGGGTTAGACAAGTTTTATATATGGCGTGAATCTGACGATGAAAAATTGCCAGATGTTTCTTTTATTCCACCAATGACGCGACGTCGAATGACAGATTTGCAAAAAATAGTGGTAGGAATATCAAAGCAGGTTGTTCCAGATAATGCATGTTATCAGGTTGTCTTTGCGTCAAGATACGGAGAATGGCGCCAAACAATAAAATTGATTACCCAATTCCATACTGAATCAGAAATGTCACCAGCAGGTTTTAGCAATTCAGTACACAATGCCGCGGCAGGCGCATTTTCTATACTAACCGAAAATAAAAATTCATATATATCAATTGCAGCGGGGATACGAACATTGGAATCTGGGGTTTTGGCGGCGTTAACTGCGGAAAAACCGGTATTGTTTGTATTTGCTGAGGAAAAATCACCAGAAATGTATGAAGCATATCTTAATAAACCAGTTTTGGCGCAAGGCTTGGCATTTATGTTATCTGATTCTGGTCGGCGCAAAATTAGTTGGACGGCAAATCATGATGAATATTCGCCACTGACCTTTGATGCGATGGCAGATTTTCTGGTAAATGGTGGTGAATTGGTTACTTCTTGTTGGAAAATGGGTGACAGATGATACGTGTAATTCGCAGTTTTTTATGTTTGCTTTGTTTTGTAATATTTGGTGTGGGTGCGTTGGGTCTTGGTGGAATTATTTTTCCAATTATGCTGTTTATATATCGTAACCCCGCAAAAAGACGACAAATTTTATCAAAATCTATCCATATATCATGGAAGTTTTTTGTTTGGTTGATGGCGGGAATGCGTCTTATCTCTGTCAGATGTGGTAATATGTTACAATTAAAGACTGTGCGGGGTCATATAATCATTGCAAATCATCCGTCACTGATAGATGTTGTGATTTTAATATCTTTGATTCCAAACAGCGTTTGTGTCGTGAAAAAAAGTCTGTTTCATAATCTATTTATAAAAAAAGTCATACAACATATTTATTTGTCTAATGATATGAGTGCGGATGAATTTATTGTACGTGGCACCGAATTTTTAGACAACGGTTACAATATACTGATTTTTCCCGAAGGGACACGAACAGTAAAGGGCCGTAAAACAAGGCTACATCGCGGTTTTGCATATTTGCATATAAAAACAGGGAAACCGGTTTTACCGATATGTATTGAAAATGTGCCACAAATTTTGGGTAAGATGCAAAAATGGTACGATATTGGAACCCGGACATCTGTTTATACACTAAAATTGAAACCCGAAATTAGTTATAATATGCCGGAAAATCAATCACTGCGTGATGCGGCAATTTCTGTTACAAATTTAGCGGCAGGTGCTATATTTGAACCATAACTGCTTGACATGAAATGTAAATTTCTTTATCCTGGGCGTATTGGTTAAACCATAGGAATAGTATACTATGAAAAAGCAAGAACTTGAATTTGAAATCAAAGAAATAATTGTTTCCGCATTGGATCTTGAGGATGTTTCTGCCGCTGATATTATAACCGATGCGCCGTTGTTTGGTGACGGTTTAGGACTTGATTCCATAGATGCGCTTGAATTGGGTATGGCATTAAAAAAGCATTATGGGGTTACGTTCAAAGCGGATAAAGAGGCTAACAAAGAATACTTTAAATCTGTCGCATCATTGGCGGAATATATTGCTAAATCAACAGGTATCAATTTGGAGTAACTTATCATGTATACGAAAGATGAAATTTTTAATCAGATATCAGAGATTTTAATCAAGGATTTTGATTGTAAGCCTGATATAGTGAAACCCGAGGCTAAGTTGGTTGAGGATTTAGATTTAGATAGTATAGATGCAGTTGATTTAGTTGTGAGATTACAAAAAGTTATCAAGGTTCGTGTAAAACCCGAAGATTTTAAGCAAATTTCCACATTACAGGATGTTGTTGATGCAATTGAAAAAATTGTCAATTCGGCTGATTAAGGTACTAGGTGGATTATGTACAATTGCATATCCAATTGCTGTTTTTATCGCATTGCAGCATAATTTTTCTGTTCGTATGCTGGGGTTAGTTTTGATTTGTGTGATACTTGTTACACTGGTACAGCACAAAAATATATGGCTTGGGATATTAGGACTAGCGTTGGCGGCATTGACAATGATTTCTGATAAAGAAATTTTTCTAAAACTTTATCCGGTATTTATGAATGCGGCGGTTTGTGCTATGTTTACGATTTCTTTAAGGAATGTGCCTTTGGTACAGCGTTTCGCTGAAAAAATGGGTTATGAAATGACGGCTGCATCAAGGGGGTATGCATATAATGTGACGCTCGCCTGGGCAATTTTCATGTGTATAAATACGTTAATATCGTTTGGAACGGTATTTATGTCTGATTGGATATGGACATTATACAACGGATTGATTTCATATTGCTTAATTGGATTGATGATTGTCATAGAATATTTTGTTCGCATGGGGGTTATGCATGAACACAAATAGTCTATTTGCAATTAATAATAATACTATTTTGTTTTGCGGCTCTCAGGGGAACAAGACGATAGGGCAATTCGCCACCGATATAGGCAGGTTTGCGAATTATTTTGCAAAGATAAACACCGATACAGTTATTCTTTATATTCCAGATAACTTTTATCTTTTTTGTGTTTGCTTTTTCGCATTACTTCAGTTACATAAAGCAGTTGCGTTGCCCGGAATATTGACCCCGCAAAATGCGAATTTATATGCCGATTTGACACAAGTAATAATAACAGATTCTGCAAATGATTTTTGTGGTTTTACCAAAGTATCGCCTAACGCATCATCAGATACGGTAAATTGGAATTTTACGGATATGTCTGATGCAAAAGTTTATTTCTTTACATCGGGTTCTACTGGCGTTCCAAAGCGCATTGAAAAGACCATGTCAATGTTGTTTGCCGAGGTTGATTATCATATTCGTATGCATGCGAATCTGATTGATCAGAAACCAATTGTGGTGGCATCAATTGCTGCGTATCACATGTATGGGGTTTTATGGCGTGTTTTGTTCCCTATGCTTAGTGGTATACCTGTGGATACGGATATGGTATTCACGCCCGAAGAGCTAATTGAAAAGCAATCGCGTTGTGATAAGGTAATATTTATGACAACCCCGTCATTCCTGGATGGTATCACAAGATACGGTGGTCAGTACAATTTCCCCAGAAATTGTATAGGAATATTTACATCTGGCAGTTTGTTATCAGCGAAAACCGCAAATGCAACTTTTGATATGTTTGGTGTATCGCCGTTTGAAATTTTTGGTAGTACTGAAACTGGTGGTGTTGCATGTCGGCAACAGAAAATTGATGTTAATTGGACAATATTTGATACGGTGAAATTAGATATAAAGGATGGTTGTGCGGAAGTGGTTTCTCCGTATTCTTTCCAAAATCCTTATGTAATGTCTGATGCAATAGACCCGATTGATGCAAGACATTTTAGATTACTTGGGCGCGCTGATAGAATTGTAAAAATTGCAGAAGAAAGAATTTCTTTGCCAGATATGGAAAAATGGCTTGAAAATAATGAATATGTATCACGTGCATATTGTGTTGTAATGCGTAAAGGGGTTCGTGATATTATTGGATGCATGATGGAATTAACTGATACGGGTGCAGCCAGGATAGTAAGTATCGGCAGACGTGAATTTATAGAAGAGTTGAAAAGATATTTATCTGGTTTTATACCAAAAGTTGCGTTACCAAGATGTATTCGTATCGTCAATCAAATTCCGACTAATTCCCAAGGTAAATTTATAAAAAATGAAATTCTGGCGATGTTAAATTCACCAGTGTTTGAACCCATTGTTCAAAATCTTGTTAGAACAAATACAAATTTGACCGCAAATTTAACGTTTTTGGGTGATAGCGCATATTTTGAAGGGCATTTTCCAAATTTACCAATATTGCCGGGTGTTATTCAGATGCATTTTGTATTCCGCTTTATACGACAGTTTTTTCACACTACTGTGCCAGCCTTTGATGTTGTAAAATTAAAGTATTCTTCATTAATTCTGCCAAACGTTTTGACGCATTTTGAACTGATACAATTAAGCGAGAACGAATTTACATTTTGCTACTCACAGGAGGGTAAAGTGTGTTCGGGTGGTAAGATTATTATCAGGGAGCAGTACAATGTTTAAACCGGTAATAATTATTCCTTGTTTTAATCACTCTGACGCATTTAAGGATTTTGCGGTTGGAATTGCAGAACTTGGTATTTCCACAATAGTTATTGATGATGGCAGTGCGCCATCACAATCGCAGCATCTAAGGCGCATATGTGCAGCATATGATTTTAAATATATTCATAATTCTAAGAATGGGGGCAAAGGGCGTGCAATGCAAATTGGATTTGATGTCGCGCACGATATGGGTTTTACACACGGTTTACAAATAGACGCAGATGGACAACACGACTTGGCGGATATTAAAAAGTTTTTTGAATTGGCCAGGGAAAACGAAAAATCTTTGATAGTGGGCGACCCATTATATGATGACAGTGCGCCATTTGCGCGCCGTATTGGACGAAAAATAACTAATTTTTGGGTGACCGTGGAAACATTGAATTTGCATATGCCGGATGCTATGTGCGGAATGCGGGTATATCCATTGGCAGAAACATGCGCCGAGATGCGCCATTTGCGTTTTTATCGCATGGGTTTTGATATAGAAATTTTGGTTAAGCTTTATTGGCGGGGGCTTGGCATAATTACGCGACCGACCCGGGTTATATATCCGCCAAATGGGACGTCTAATTTTAAAATGTTGCGGGATAATTTATACATATTCTTGCTGCACACATATTTGTGTGCAATAATGCCATTTGGAATATGCAAAAGGATATTCAACCATGGAAAAAGAAATTGAGATAATCGTTCCTTTTTATGATCTAGATCCCATGCATGTTGTATGGCATGGAAATTATGTCAAATATATGGAACGTGGGCGGTGTGCACTGTTGGCCGATTGTTCTATGACATATGAAAATATGGAAAAACATGGGTATGCATTTCCAGTGGTTACAATGCGGGTAAAGTATGTTAAACCTGCGATGTTCGGACAAAAAATTATAGTTAGGACGGTGCATGTTCCGGATGAGAACTTTTTGATTTTTAAGTATGAGATTCTGGATGCAGCGACACGCAGTAAACTGTGTGTTGCCGAAACAAAACAAATGGCAATTGATATTAAAACACATGAAAGTTGTTTCCAATTGCCAGAACCATTTTTAACAACATTTGGGGGGACAAAATGAAGTATATTGCTTTGATTCTGATGTTGATTTCCGGTGGGGTATATGCTGGCGATATTTCCAGTATGAAACGATTTGAAAAATTTACCGATAATCTAGATACTGTGTCCGCATCATTTCAACAAATTAAAATGATACCAGAATCTGATAAAAAATTTATTTCTAGCGGTCATGTAAAGTTTCAAAAAGGTCGGGGTTTTATTTGGATTCAGAATGCACCGACCAAACAGGTCGCAATATCAACCAAGACAAAATACTGTGTTGATGGTGTATCCCAAGATTTGAATTCTTTACCGTATTTTTCTTACATAAGGCGCATGATAGACGATGCCTTGTCGGGCGATATGTCAAGTTTACAGATGGTTTTTAATATTGATTATTCGGAATACGATAAAAACCAATGGCAAATTACCGCGAAACCAAGGTTTGATTCTGTTGCAGAATTTGTCCAAGATTTTGTAATGTATGGAACAACAGACGATTTGACCAAAATTATTTTAACCTATCAAAATGGCACAGTTGTAATTATCAAATTTAATCGTATGAACACAGAAATCAAAGATGAAATTGCATGTTAAACGTATAATTTTTACTGCGCTGGTTTGTTTGGGAATGTTTATCGCAATTTTTATGCGGTGGCCAATACATTTTCAAACAGATTTGAATTCGTTAATGGATATTGGCGGTAGCGATAAGTGGCCTATTCAACGCATTGTTGATAAATATTCATCTGTGATAAATATAGTTGTTCAATCACCAGATAGATTCAAGGCGGAACAAGTTGCATATGAAATGCGTGATATGGTTAATTCGAATGATTTTCCGGAAATCCAGACCATGGTTAATAATGTTTCACCACGTGTGATGATATCCACACTTGGTAAATATCATAATGTTATGCTTGGTACCGAATATCGCAAATTATTAGCAGAAAAAAAGTTTGCAGACATCACAAATAAGGCCCGTTTGCGCATAGAATCGTCTGTGGCCCCAAATATGTTGCCGTTGTCACAAGATCCGTTTTTATTATTTACAGATTATTTATCCGAAATTGGAAATATGGGAACAAGTTGGATTGTTCAGAATGGTGTATTGTGGCAATATAGTGCACCAGACAATTTCTATATGGTGCCTGTAGTTGTTGATGCTTTGGATAATGAAAGCCTTGGGCATATCGTTAAAAAGCTGGATTCCAGAATAAGGGAACTTGAAACCGATGAGGTTCAAGTGTATATGGGGGGCGCCCCTGTGCATACCGCCCAAATGTATCATAACAGTAAAGTTGAGTTGGGTATAATATCATTTTTGGCACTGTTTGCGGTTATTATATTAAATTATTTGTTATGTCGCCGCATCAGAACCATTATACCTGTTGCAATAAGTCTGGTAGTTGGGTACTTGGTTGGGGCGATTGCATTGTTTCTATGCTTTGGGAATCCACACATTTTAGTATTTGTTTTTGGAACGTCTTTGATAGGTTTAGGGGTAGACTATGCGTTTCATGCCATGTATGTCAGCAAAAAATCTGATATTAATGTCGTTCACAAAAATATTTTATATTCTTTGTCAACCACTGTGCTTTGTTTCGCCCCGTTGTTATTCGCGGATGTTAAATTGTTGCAACAAATAGCAGTATTTACGATAGCAGGTCTTGTTGCAATTTATGCATTTATTAAATTGTTCGTAAATTACCGGATTAATGACTCTATACCACGGGGCAAATTTATATTACCAATAAATTTTAAGCATTTGTCATATGTTCTATTTGGAATCGCTTTTGTGTCGGTTATTGCATGTTTTTTTGCGCGTATGGAAAACAATATTGTCGCCATGTACAGACCTGATGATAAATTGGCCGCTGTGGAAAAGATAATAGGTGAATTAAATAAGTCAGATAAATCGGCGTTCTTGATTGTCCGGGGGCACGATATTCAAAATGTTTTGGAAACCGAAGAAAATCTTAGGGATTCCGGTGTACAATTTTTTGGTCTATCTTCAATTATCCCATCATTAAAGCGGCAGGATGAAAATCAGAATAGGGTCAAGTCGTTATATGCATCGCAATCTAAACAAATTCAACGTGCATTAGGATTAAAGATTCCTCCAGTTTTTAAATCGACCCCAAATCTTACGATACAGAATAATGATATTGAGGATATCAGCAAACAATTGCAAAAGTTTATTTTTCACACACCAAAATTCGTATACTCAATTAGTTCAGTTTCATCAAATGTGGCGATTGAATACCCAAATGCTAAACTTGTTGTGCCATCACAACAAATACAAACACGAATCGAACAATATAGTCATGAAACATACAATTTGTTGATTATATGCGGTATAATTTTGGTATTTTTCCTTTGGTGGTTATATCGTGGTCAGGCATTAAAGTATTTGATGCCGCCATTACTTGGGGTGATAGTGCCAGTTGGTTTATTAACGATTTTTGGAATATCGATAACCTTTTTTCATTTGTTGGGATTGTTCATTGTTGTTGGACTGGGAATAGATTATGCAATTTTTCATATAAACGCAAAAGATAGTGCAGATTTACGACCAGTGTTTTATTCTTTTTTAACAAGTTTTATTGGTTTTGGGTTACTTGCATTTACCAGTTTCTTTCTTATCGCATCGTTGGGAACAGTTCTTGCAATTGGAATAGCCGTGTCATATTTGTCTTCTTTATATTTGTTCCGGAATTAAATTGGTATTTATCCACTGAATATTTTCGGTGTCTGACACGATGCAGATCATATATTTGTTAAGTTTATAAAATTTTTCTTGGGATTTATCGATAGGCAGTGATGATTTATAATGTGCTTCGGATGCGGTGAACGCGCGATAAAAATCGTTTTGGTTTTTTATTTGTGAAAATCCCATAAAATTTGCCAAAGAATCAAAGTCACGTTTTATTGATGTATCTTCGATATCAATTCCAATGGGTTTATTCGATGCGCCGACAATAATAATATTGTCTTTGTGTGCAATGGATATATATTTGAATTTATTGGCAATTTTATTTTTTATTGAATGTGCGATCAAAAACTGTTTTGCTCGCAATCCCCTTGTGAAAGATTTATAACGAACCATATCGACATACGGCAATTTATTAACTAAATCGTCATAGTTGCATATTTGTGTCAAATCTGTTATATAAACCTGCATAAGACTACTATAACATGAAACAAATCAAAGGCAAGAATCACATGGCGGGTTGGTATCAAATGCACGAAAGGGGTGCAGGATATTGGCGTATGGAGTTTTTGTGGTGGGTATATAGAGTATTTGGAATACGTGTATTAAAATTTTTTGTTTGTATTATATCCGTTTTTATTGCAATTTTTGCTTCCGAAGGGCGCAAGGCATCAAAACAATATAAACATTTGCTTAATGCGTACGAGATGGAACATAAACGTAAAGTTTCGCATTTTTCGGCAATATCTCACATTTGTGCCTTTGCATGTGCAGTGGTGGATAAAATGTCTGCAATATGTGATAAAAAGCCCAAAATTAAATTTGATATCAATAATGATGTTTATTGGAAATCATTACAACAAATTCTGTCACAGGGGCAGGGCGTGTTTTTTATGTGTTCGCATTTTGGAAATATAGAGGCTTTATGCGCCATACCTGATGCTGCGGATAAAAAAATGCACGCATTTATGAATGTTGGGCAAAATCCTATTTTTCGTCGGTTTATAAATCAACATGCGAATTACATAAATACAGTAATTCATCCAACTGAATCCATAGATGTTGCGATGGCTGGCGATATTTATGATGCGCTTGAGAAAGGTGAATTGGTAATGATGGCGGGTGACAGAAAATCGCCAAACACCCCAGATAAAATTATAAAATCCAAATTGTTAAATACAGATTGTTCTTTGCCTGCGGGGGTATTCCGTTTTGCGCGCGCATGTGATCATAAGGTTTTTGCAATAGCTAATGTAAATGTCGGATTTGAAAAATATCGCGTGTTTGTTAAACAAATTGATACAAAAAATTTACAAAAAATGGCAACGGAATATACAGCTTTTTTACAAAATTTGATTTTGCAATACCCAAAACAGTGGTTTAACTTTTTTGATTTTTTTGAATCTTGACTTGACAAAATACCTTGTTGTAATATAATTTTGTCAACAAGAGTTTAATATGTATGGTATTTTGACACTTTCGTTAAAAGTTACAAATTGGTGTGATTTAAATTGCGCCCACTGTTGCGAATGTTCTGGGCGTAACAATCCTACTAATTTTATACCGTTGACGCGGATCGAGCAGTATATTCATGAATTTCAAGAGGTTCCATTTAATCTGTCGCCGCATTATACAATTGGTGGTGGGGAATCGTTGGCCCCGTATCAATTTGGAAATTCAGAATATATTCCGCAAGTATTATCATGCATTTACAAGGTTGGTGGTATTCCGACAATTAAAACAAATGGTGTATGGGGTAAAAGGTATGATATGCGTTCAGATACGCTAAAAAGTTTAGCAAAAAGCGCATATATGGGTGACAAATTACTTACGCTTGATATATCAGTTGATGAATTTCATAATAATTTGGATGGCGTGGCAAATATCATGACAGATGTTGTGCAAAGTGATTATTTATTGTCGGCTATTCGTATTTGTTTGCTTGGTTTTAATACACCAGGGACCCAAAAAGCGATGATGGCATTGCGTGCCAAATTATCCGATCGTGAAATATATTGTGAAGATTTACCGAATGGTGATATGGGCGTTTATTGTACAAATAATCGCGGGATGAGGGTGATCGTTGATGATGTTGTGGACGTATATGACTTGGGGCGTGCCAAAGATAATAAAGTCTATACCGTGTGTTATAATACAGATGCGACCTATGTAAATTGTCTTCAGATTGATAATAATAATTTGGCAATATTGAACTATATATACAGTGAACAAATTGCGGGCAGGTCATTAACCCGGGTTATGCAGAGTTTATTATCAAAACAAAAATAAAAATATGGCGGTTTTATGGCCGCTTTATTTTTTATTTCGATTTATTTTATACATAAAATTTGCAGTTTTTTAATGACTTTTAGGAAAAAATGTGTTACCCTAGTGGGCAGGAGAGTTTCCATGAAGAAATTGTTATTGGTTGTCGCATTTTTTGCGCCCTTGTGTGTTTATGGCGCTGATGATTGTGCAACACGTCGCAATGTTCCCGAAGATGTTATGTCATTACAAGATGTTATTAATATGGGACTGTGCAGAAACCCACAAACAGCGGCAGCATATGCGTCATTGCGTTCGTCACATTTTAATAAAAATGCAGGATATGCAAATTATTTGCCAAGTGTGTCAGCAGGACTGTCCGCAGGTAAAAATTATCGTGAAAAACATTGGGATGATTGGTCGTTTGGTGCATCTATTTCGGCTTCTTATTTGATTTTTGATTTTGGTAAACGTACCGCAGATATGAATCAAATGATTGCGGCGTATCGTGCTGCTGGGTTTGATTATGATGAAACAGTGCAAAATTTTGTATATGGTTTGGTCGGTTCGTATTATGAATTGTTAAATGCGGATGCAAATGTAGAATCTGCAGAGAAGGCGTTGTCGGTCGCGCAAACCGCGTATGATACAGCCAATAAAAAATTCAAAGCAGGTGTTGTGGCCAAGGCTGATGTATTAAAGGCCGAAACCACGTTGGCAAGTTCAAAGTTATCTTTGGAACGGGCTAAGAATAATCGTGAAATTACCAAGGGGACATTGCTTACCAAACTTTCATTTCCGGCAAATCAAAATATTGTAATTGCAGATATGGAATCAGAATTTGGCAGTGCAACCGAAACAGAAAACATAGATGAATTGATAAAAATTGCACGTGAAAAACGGCCTGATTTACTAAAAGCATCCGCTAATAAAGATGCGGCATGGCATAAACGTAATAGCGCATTTTTAAGGAATTTACCTTCTATATCGGCATCTGGTTCTATATCATGGAACGATGATAGTTTGCCAGGGGTGTTTGAACCGACATCAAATAAAATAAACGGTTCAATTGGAATTCGGGCATCAATGCCGTTGTTTGCGGGTTTTGCAAATATGTACGGATTACGTGCGGCGGAATCTGACTATGAACGTGCAAAGTATAATGAAATGCAAACAAATAATGCGGCAATGATGGATGTTTATACTGCGTATCAAAATTATAAAACAGCGCAAACAGTTTTGACCCAAACTGATGCGTTGTTAAAATCCGCGACTGAATCTGAAAAAGTAACAGCAGGTATGTATAAAGTTGGGCGTGCGACTATGCTTGATTGGCAGCAGGCACAGTCGGAATTGGTTGATGCACAACGTCAGAATAATTCTGCAAAGTATGATTTGTTTGTAAAACGTGCAGCGGTGGCACTGGCTATTGGTGATATTAAATCAGAGTTAGAGGGGGTAAAGTAATGAATAAAAAAAATTGGTTTCGGCGTCATAAATGGTTGTTGATAATTCTGGCCATTATTGCGGTTGTTTTATGCCTATTTATTGGTGACAAGAAGCAGGCGGCAAAAAAAGATTATGTAACAATGGATATTACGCGTGGCGATTTGTCACAAACAGTGACCGCAACTGGTGAAATCAAACCATTGAATACCGTAAATGTTGGGTCTCAGGTTTCTGGCACCATAGAAGACATTTTTGTTGACTATAATTCCACGGTAAAAAAGGGCGACAAACTGTTGACAATTGAGCCATCGGTTCTTCAGGCATCTGTGGACGAGGCCGAGGCTGCGTTGGAATCCGCCAAGTCGCAGTTAACATTGGCAAAGAATGATTATAACAGAAATAAATCGTTGTATGATTCCGGATATATTGCACGTGCGGAAATGGAAAAGTCTTTATCAACATATGAACAGGCGGTTCAATCAGTAAAACGCATGCAATCACAGTATGATCGTGCGGTTACGAACCTGGGGTATGCGACGATTACATCACCTGTTGATGGAACAGTTATTTCGCGCAAAGTTGACAAGGGACAAACAGTTGCTGCATCATTTCAAACACCAGACTTGTTTGAAATCGCCGAAGATTTAACTAAAATGCAAATCGAGACTTCTGTATCCGAGGCCGATATTGGCGTGATACAGAATGGGCAACCTGTTACATTTACTGTTGATGCATATCCCAAGAAAACATTTAATGGCGCTGTTCGTCAGGTTCGCCTGTCACCAACAACCACGTCAAATGTCGTTGTTTATACCGTTGTCATAGATGTTGATAATCACGATTTAAGCTTGATGCCGGGAATGACCGCATTTGTAACTATTATTGTTAATTCTGCCCAAGATGCATGGAAAGCGCAAAATGCTGCATTTTTGATACGCAGTTTTGATGGTTTGATTGAAACAACAGATGAAAATATAACACCTTCTAATCACCTAGCGATTAAGCGTGGAAACGATGTCATCTTGGTTCCATATACCAAGGGAATAGCCACCGCTACAGAAACTCAGATTATATCTGATGAAATTATGGCGGGTGACAAAATCATTGTTGGTTATGTTGGTCAGAAAACGACACGCAGTAATGGTAATAATCAACGTGGTGGCATGGGTGCCCCAGGTGGTGGAATGGGTGGACCAAGATAATAAGGCTGCATAGCACATGAAACAAACACCAATTATTTCAATGAAAAAAATCTGCAAGAGTTTCCCGTTGGAAATAGGTGGTGAACAGCAGGTTTTATTTGACAATACGTTTGATGTTATGCCAGGTGAGTTTGTGGCTATTATGGGACCATCGGGATCAGGTAAATCAACATGTATGAATATCATCGGGGCATTGGATGTTGCTTCGTCGGGCGTATATGAACTTTATGGCAAGGATATAACGACGCTTTTACCTGATGAATTGGCCCGTGTGCGAAATGAATATATTGGTTTTGTTTTTCAAAACTTTAATCTGTTGCCAAAGCGCAATATATTAGATAATGTCATGTTGCCGTTGATGTATCGTGGTTTACCTATGGAAGAACGTATGAGACGTGCACGTGAAATGTTAAAATTAGTGGACCTTGAAAAATTTGAAACATATTTGCCAACGCAATTATCTGGTGGTATGAAGCAGCGTGTCGCAATTGCGCGTGCATTGGCGGGCGATCCAAAGATTATTTTAGCGGACGAACCAACGGGCGCACTTGATTCCAAGATGGGTAATGAAATATTAAAGTTTTTTAAGAAATTAAATGCGGAATTAAAGATAACTATTGTGATGATTACCCATGAATTTGAGATTGCAAAATATGCTAATCGTGTCATTCACATTTACGATGGACATATAACGTATGATGGTCCAATACCGAAAAATGAGTCTGTACTGGTAAAATCTGAACAAAAGGTACACAAGAGATGACATTTTTTGACATTACACATGAATCTTGGTTGTCAATCAGTGGTAACAAAATGCGGTCTTTTTTGACGGTATTGGGTATAGTTATTGGTATTATGGCTGTTGTGATAATGGTTGCGGTTGGCGAGACAGTTCAACAATCTATTACCGACCAGTTTTCATCTTTGGGAACTAATACAATTATGATACGGGCTGGTGCGGCACAGAGTGCCGGTGTGCGTGGTGGAAACCGTATGACATTAACCATGGATGATGTCGATTACCTGGCGCAATTACCAGATGTTGCGGCGGTGACGCCGGTGGAAAACAGCGGTGCCCAGGTTGTATATGGTAATAAGAATTGGTCAACATCTATGGTTGGTGTATATCCGTCATACGCAACGGTTCAAAATATTGAGATGGAATACGGTTCGTTTTTTGAAATGTCTGCGGTCAGGTCTGCTGCGACATATGCGGTTATTGGACCGGAAACGGCCGAAGAACTGGGAATGCCGAAAAATCCGGTTGGGGAAATAATTCGTGTTCGCAATACACCACTTACTGTTATTGGTGTCACCAAGGCCAAGGGTGATTCTTCTATGGGTTCACAAGATGACATGATAATTGTGCCTATTACTACACTAAAAAAACGTATTTCAGGTTCCCGTTTTCCGAATTCTGTGCAAACGATAACGATAAAGTTATATCAAGATGCTGACAACGATGTCGCAACAAGTCAAATGACATCGTTACTGCGCCAACAGCATAAATTAAAGGATGGGGCAGCAGATGATTTTCAAATAACTGATATGAAACAGGTTATGGAAACGATGGAAACAGTCAGCAGTTATTTAACATTGTTGTTGGTTGCGATTGCGGCAGTGTCGTTGTTGGTCGGATCTATTGGTATTATGAATATGATGTTGGTATCAGTTGCCGAACGCACGCGTGAGATTGGTATACGCAAGGCCATTGGCGCCCAAGAACGTACGATTATTATTCAGTTTTTATCAGAATCTATTTTGATTTCATTTATTGGTTCTATGTTTGGTCTTATACTTGGTGTTGGTTTATCTCAGGGTGTTGGGCGTTTCATATTAAACTATAATGTTCCATTTAGTATATGGCCAGTGGTTGTATCTGTATCGGTTGCTGTTGTTGTTGGACTTGCGTCTGGGGTTATGCCGGCGATAAAAGCGGCAAAGCTTAATCCAATTGATAGTTTAAGATATGAATAAAGTTTTTTAACGATCACAATCATATACCGCGGTAAGCGTTTGATCGCCGTATGTCCACGGACCATATGCCTGGCCGGTGGTGTATAATATTTCACCATTTGCGGGGTTACGCCAACCACACGGTAACCTGGTGTTCTTATGGCAAAAACACCCTTCGTTTGATATGTCATTTGGCGCGGCACTTCGTTTTGGTTTCAGATATCCCCCATCATATAACGTAGCAAAATGCGGTATAGAATCGCAGCCACCATAAATTTCGCCCTCACCGCAATCATATTGTATAGAAACTGTATAACTCGATGGGATATCTCTGCTATCAGCTGGAAATAGAAGCAGGCGATTCTTATTTGGACCAACCTGCATGCTGGTAAAACTGTTGCCGGGACTGTCTGGGAACCGATGGTCTAAATAACCCTTGTATGACAGTCGGTAATACCAACCAGCGCTCCCCCATCGATCGGAAGAAACATGTGGGGCATACTCGGCTACTTGGGTGGCATCCTTGTCCGTATATAAAATTCTGCCATTACCCTTTGTATAAAGTGGACCATACCATGTGCCATGATAACGGGGGTCGCCTTCGGGGACACCTGTGAATTCCCAACAGCGTGGAATCGCGTCACATGTTCCATAATATAATTTTGTTACGCCTTCGGCGGGTTCTGTATTATCAAGTTCGTTCCAACATTCATATAATTCGCCACTGCAGGCAACAGGCAATATATTTCCATCATGATCGATACATTTTGTGCCAGTGCAATTTTCGCCGGTGTAATATCCATCAAAATAGTATCCCCCATGAATATCGGTTTCACGAAATCTGGTTTGAATTTTATAAAGTTTGGTGCGTTTGGTTGGGAAATTTGCACCAACACGACCAACATCTTCATAGTAAGTATCTGTATCTACATAAATAAAGTTACTGTTTGGGTTACTTGCATCCCGATGCCCCGTAAATGATATCATTAATGGTGACCACGCATACAATGACGAGAAATATTGTTTAGTGGCTTTAATTTCGATTCGATTGAAATCGTCCGCCGTGCAGTATTGATAGTTAAAGTTTACTGCTGGTGCTATATTCGGGGTTTCCCAATAGAATTTCATTATCTTGCATTGCCAGTATGAACACTGTTCTGGGTCGTCGTAACAACACATATCCGTGGCGTTTGATGAATTATAACATGAAAAATGCGGAGTATTTGCACCCACAAATACACCACCAGCCGTGGTGCACCAATGCCCACCAACATACTCACAATTTGCACGATTTGTGGCGGTTTCAATACTGTTGGCCCCCGTCCATTTCGCGTATACAGTTATAAAACCTACTTTGGCAGGATCGTCATAGGGTAAACTATAATCCCCTTCGTTAAATGTGTGCCATTCGCCACCTTGGAATGTTATACCATTTTTCCATGACCAACCGTCAAATCGATAGTTGCTATTGTTGCCATAATCGGCACAAACGGTGGGCAGGGGAATTTGAAAAGGAACGCCTGACTGAATTCTAATCCATTCAGAGTCTTCACCACCACCGGAACATTTGTATGTAAAAAATCTGTTTCCAATTTGTGTTGGGGTATCGCCACCACCAGTTCCGGTTTCAACACACGTGCCGTATGCGTCTTCTTCGTATCCATCATTACAAGTAAATTTTGGGGGAATTTGAGCATCAGTCAGATTAACACCATTATTTGCTAAATACCCCGGGGTTTTCACAATTGACCCGTTACTGTCAATAATTTTGATCCCGTTAACATAATATCCATCAAATGATGCGTTATCTTGGTCAGATACGTTTATAGAAACAGAACTAACCCCGCCTGAACAACCACTTGTCGGAATGTTTAAATAAAAATCGTTACAAGTGTTTGTTTTATCGTAATAAAGAACAAGCGCGTTGGCACGACCGCATGCAAAAGCCAATAAACCAAATATCACGATGCGCTTCATAAAGAAATAATCCTTTCCCCTTGGTAAGTAGTGTAGTATTTTTTAAAAAGCGAATGCAAGTAAATAATAAAACAAATTCATTGTTGTGAGCATGGCTTGTTTTTTTGATACATAAAAAACACCGCATAAAGCGGTATTTCTATTTAATCTGGTCGGGGCGAAAGGATTCGAACCTTCGACACCTTGGTCCCAAACCAAGTACTCTACCAGACTGAGCTACGCCCCGAACGCCGCATATTATATCAGGTTTTTTATCAAACGCAAGTTATATTTATTTTTGTTTGACAGTTATTTTCAATAATGTGATACTTGTCATTTGGAATAGGGAAATATTCATGAAAATAAATTATACTCTGCATACGCATACAGTTGGTTTTGATGGTCGAAATACCGCCGAAGATATGGTGCAGACCGCAATATCGCGTGGTTTCAACACAATTGGTTTTTCAAATCATTTTATTGTTCACCCTAATATAAAAAAATCCAAAATGTACTACTATGCGGTTAACGGCAAATACAGCAATATATACAGTGATGATGTTGAATTTACGATTGATTTGTTTGGTAACCATTATGAAAATGTGCGGCAATTACAGCAGAAATATCCTGATATAAATATACTTTGTGGAATGGAAATGGACTTTTTTAAGTATCATGGATGGGAGGATAAGATGAGGTATGCAATACGACAATTGCGTCCGGATTATATTATCGGTGCAATGCATTTTATTGACCTTGGAGACGAGATTTTAAATATTCATGATATAAAAAACGCGGGGAATCCGGGGACGGGGCGTCTATTGCGCGAATATTATCAAAATCTGATACGGTTAGCGGGCTTTGATTGGCGTGAAACAGGATTTAAATTTAATTGGCTTGCGCATTTTGATTTACCACAAAAGGTTGGTCTATCTTGTCCAGATATGGAGGTTGCGGCGATTCAGGCATTGCGCAAAAATTCTGTGCCAATCGAATTGAACACATCACTGATAAAAAATCCACGGTACCATTTGAATCCGGCAGCTATGGGCGAAATCAAAAATATGCCGGTGGTCATTAGTGATGATGCCCACGGAATAGGGCGCATCGGCGCAGATTTTGACGAAGTTTTTGATATGTCGGTTCGGGCAGGTGTAAAAAATATTTGCACCACATCGCAGAATCTTTACAAGTTTGTAAATATACGTAATCGTTAATGGGTAATTAAAAATTTAATCGCATAATTTGCTGCATATAACCCAAATGTACCGGTAACGGTGATTATGGAACCAAAGTTTTTATCAGGGGCAATTTCTCCGACCGGTGTTTCGGTTGAAAATACAACCGAAAAATCGGGCAGGCGTTCATCGCGGACGATTTTACGAATACGTGCTGCCAATGGACACGCAAAGGTTTTAGATAGTTTGTCTATTCTGATTTTGGATGGGTCTGTTTTCCTTGCGGCGCCCATACTTGATATAAATGGAATATCATTTTTCTGACACCAACGATAAAGTGCGATTTTTGATTGCAAAGTGTCAATAGCATCTATGACAAAATCTGGTTGAACGGGCAGGGTAGTATTTTCATCAAAAAATGTGTCGAATATTGTTACTTTAATATCTTGGTTAATATCGGCAATTCGTTCCCGGGCAATATCTACTTTCTTGTGTTTTATTGTAGAATGTAGTGCAAAAATTTGTCGGTTAATATTTGATTCTTCAATTACGTCAAAATCGACTAAAATAATATGTCCAATTCCACATCTTGCCAATGCTTCAATTGCAAAAGAACCAACCGCACCGCATCCAACAATCATTACAGTTGCGTTCTGCAATTTTCGCATCGCATCATTTCCGATTAACATTTTAATTCTATTCAATTGATCTGACATAACTTATAACCCTTTGTATGTTTTGATAAATTTTTTCAGACATTTCATCAATATCGGATTGGTTGATAAGGGCAATCGCACTAATTGCGGCATCTAATTTGTCAATTTCGTCATTTAGGTCGAATGTGTCAGTTTCAACTAAAATTCTGTCTGGTGGGGTCGTGGATATTCTGGTTATATCTTGACTGTTGTCATGTGGTACAGAGTATGAAAAATATACATTATAGCGTTCTGCAATTTGTTGTATCAAATCGGGTGAGCCATTAAAATTATGCGCTACGATTACAGGGGGCAGGGTGTGTTCGTAGTGTTTGAAAATATGTAATATCTTGTCCCATGCACCGACGCAATGCAGGTGTATTGGACGCCGAAGCTTTGCCGCAATTTTTAATTGCGCGACAAAAATCTCAAGTTGGTGCGGTATATCTGGATGGAATTTATCCAAACCGATTTCTCCAACCATCATATTTGGGTGTTCCGTCAAAATTTCAATCATCTGCGATTCAAAATTTGTGTCTACGTCCGCAAGATACCATGGGTGAATACCAATTGCAGCGAAGTTTTTGTCATCGTCATTTTCGGAAATTATAATCGCATTTTTCCAGTCGGCAGGGCGCACAGAACTATAAATACGACAATCAATTGTCGGATTTTCTGATTGTGGGTTCAGATGACAATGTGCATCAGTATAAATTATCATACGTGAAACTATAGTGGCTAAACTTCTGTCTTGCAACAAAGTTTTTATTCGTCTTGCGCAAAACATATATTTTGTGTTAGAATGTTTAATCAAAAAGGAAAGGGTTGATTCATGGCCGGTAAACTGACTCGCGAAGAAAAAATTGGAAAATTTGGAGGTCTGGTTAATAAGATTTACCATAATACCGCCCCATTATTGATGGGCGAAGCGGCTGTTTTTATAATTATGGCCATTTTAATGATGCTTAAACCTGTCGAGGTTTTAAGCGTAATTACATTTGCCATTGGTGCATTTTTGATCTTGTTCGGGCTTTATCGAATTAGTATGGTATTTGTTTCGAATCTTGGGCTTGGTGTTGGCTCGTTTGATGTTTTTTTTGGTTTGGTTACCCTGATTCTAGGGTTCGTTTTTTGTATTTATCCTGGTGGTGCCACGGTGGGTATAGTTTATGTGTTTATAGTGATGTTTTTACTAAGTGCATTAAAAATGTTATTTTTTGCAATAAATATGGCGCGAGTTGGGTTCGGGCATTATTTTGCTGATTTAATTACGGCGATAGTTATGATTTGTCTATCTTTGTTATTGCTTTTTATTCCAAATTTGGCAATGGGTATAATTGTTTGGTGCTTGGCGGTATATTTATTATTGTATGCGGCAGCAGATGTATATATGTTTTTAAAACTGTTTCAGTTGCGGCGATTAGTGCGAAAATAACCATAAAAAAATATTGAAAATACAAACTGTTTTGTGTATAATTAAAACCATGATTATGACAAGACAGATTTTTTATATTATCCATCACGCCCATGCGGGCGTATGTTTCTAGCAACCTAATATTTCATATTTTGGGCTGTATCACTTTACGATACACAGGTTTAACGGTTAAACAAAGCAGGAAAACAAAATGGATTTAAAACCAACAAAACCTTTATCAGGATTCATAGAATTATTGCCGGCGCAACAGCGTTGCTTTGATGAATGCGCGCGCCGTATGCAAGATGTTTTAAAAATTGCGGGGTATTCACGTCTGGATTTACCCGCAATTGAACGTGCCGAGGTTTTGACAGATAAAGATAACTGGGACGAAATCGAAACTCAAATCTTTTTGTTTCAAAAGGGGGACACTAAGATGGGGTTACGTTATGATGGCACAGTCGGTCTGTCACGTTTTGTGGCGGGACATCTTAATGATTTAACTTTCCCTTTTTATACATACCAGTTTGCTCGTAATTACCGTGGGGAACGACCACAGCGGGGGCGTTATCGTGAGTTTTGGCAACTTGATATCGATATTCTGGGGGTTCAAACTTTATCACTAAATTACGATGCAGAAATCGTATCTACTTTGATGCGAGTATACGAAGCAGTTGCAGATATTGTGGGCAAAGTCAAAGTTAAAATCGGCAATCGTCGTTTCTGGAATGCGATGTTCGCGTATTTGGGTTTGAATGAAACGCAGGCACGTGACGCATTTGTTTTGATTGATAAACGCGATAAAATGTCGGACTTTATGGATGGATTAATTGAAGCAGTCGGTAAGGGGGCCGCGAATGAAATAGAAGCAGTATTTACAGATGGTTACCGCTCTTTCGTTGGTAAAAGTGTTGAATTAGATGCTGCAATTGCTGAAATGGACAAATTTATGACATTATTGGGTGCTATGGGGGTAAAGAATGCCGAAATAGACGTTTCAATTATGCGTGGTCATTCGTATTATACCGGTATCGTGTTTGAATTTTTCTCAATAGATTATCCTGATTTGCCGGCGGTAGGTGGGGGTGGCCGATATGAAAATTTAGTATCCAAATTTTCAAAAACCAAAATAGTCGGTGTAGGGGCGTCAATAGGTGTATCACGTTTGTTAGTTGCATTGATGGAAATGGGCAAAATTGACCTGTCAAAATTTGAATCTGCGACCGATGTGGCGGTACTGGTGATGGGGGACGATAATTTGCCGTATGCCATGTCGGCTTTAAATACATTGCGGGATGAAAAAATAGCGTCTGTTGCGTATCTTGACACCGATAAAAAGTTCAAAAGTCAGATAGAGTATTCTGATAAAATTATGGCTAAATACAGCATGATAATTGGTGAAGATGAAGTAAAAAATAAAGTTGTGACTGTAAAAGACATGAAAACTGGTAATCAGCAGACTTTGTCCTTGGTCGACGCAATAAAATTGGTCCAGGAGAGTGCTTAACATGGTAATTGATCAGAAACTTTTAGACATAAAAGCGCGCGCAGACGATATACAACAACAGATGAATTCTGGCGAGGTGTCAGGTGCGGAATTGACCAAACTTTCTAAAGAATATTCTCATTTAGCAGAAATTTTACCGTTGGTGGATGAGTATTTTCAGACGAAACAGGGTATCGCTGATGCGACCGAAATGCAGCATGATGCGGAACTTCGTGAAATAGCAGCTGAACAGTTAGAAAATTTGAAACATGTCTTGCCGGATATAGAAAAACGGTTACAAATTGCCTTGCTTCCGCGAGATGATGCGGACGATAATAGTGCAATTATGGAAATTCGTGCGGGGGTAGGTGGCGAAGAGTCTGCACTGTTTGCTGGCGACTTGTTTAATCAGTACAAAGCCTATGCAATGCGTCATGGTTGGAAAATTGAAATGGTCGAAGAAAACGCAACATCATTGCATGGATATAAAGAGGTCATATTCAGGATAGAGGGCGATGGTGTGTATGCGCGTATGAAGTTTGAATCAGGAATTCATCGGGTTCAGCGTGTTCCAGAAACCGAGGCAGGTGGGCGTATTCATACTAGTGCGGTTTCAGTTGCGGTCATGCCCGAGGCGCAAGATATTGATATCGCAATTGAAGAAAAGGATATTCGTATTGATGTTTTTCGTGCATCGGGGGCGGGCGGTCAACATGTTAACAAGACCGATAGTGCGGTGCGTATAACGCATTTCCCAACAGGTATTGTTGTTACGTGCCAAAATGAACGCAGTCAGATTCAAAACAAGGCAACGGCTATGGCAGTTTTGCGTTCCAAATTGTACGAAAAAGAACGTATGGAGCAGGATGCGGCGCGCACATCTTCACGGCGCAGTATGGTTGGTTCGGGTGACCGTAGTGAAAAGATACGTACATATAATTTCCCGGAACAGCGTGTGACGGATCATCGTATCAAATTAACCCTTTATAAACTGGATGATATTTTGGCTGGCGGGGAAGGTTTGGATGAGATGATAGATGCGTTAATTGCGGCTGATCAACTAGAACGTCTTGCCGCGATAGAATAAAATAATATTTAATATGTAATTACGAAAATGGGTTGTTTTTGGCAACCTGTTTTTATGTGTTTTTATCAAAAAATGGGCAAAAAATGCCGAAAATCAGCGTTTTTTAGCAAAAATTGAAAAATTAAAATTATGTAGTATAATTGAGATGTTAGTTTGATATTATAATATGCGAGTTTAAGAAATAGGGCAACCTTGTGTATTTGGGTGTGATACGGGTAAAAAATGGTGTTTTTCTGCGTGTTTTGTGGGATTTTTTGATAGCAATAAATATAAAAATAAAATGAAATGTAAAAAAATATTTTTTTATTATGGTTCCTCATATTTATTTTATATAGAAGTGTTTTTATGATAATACTAATGATCGTTGTTGTCGAATGGTTAAGTTTCATTTTTTTTGTTCTTTTGTTGTGTTTTTGGTTGCGTAGGGTAATGTGTTTTACAAAGTATAGCAAAGGCGCATAATATATATTATGTATAGTTTTGAATATAAAGAGGGTTGATATTTTCTTTTGACTAATTATAATCTCATCAAGATGACTGGGTATGGAGCTGGTGTCCCAGGGGTTCTACTGGCAAGCTCGAATATCTTCAAATCCAGCGAGAGCAACCCAGCATTTATTACCTTTTCTCAGCGCGCTCGTCATACAAATATACGCCTGAAATAATTTTGCTCGCTCTTACAGAAGCGAGATAATCATACAAATATATGTCGCCAGATAATTTGCTCGCTCTTAGCCACATAATCATATAAATATATAGTTGAAATTATTTTGATCGAGTTCTCTCGGGAACGATATGAAGCATGTAAATATACGTCGTAAAATAATTTGTGCGCTATTATATCGTTATTTATCGATATTAATTCTTTTTTGTTGATTGTGAGTTTTTCATAGTTGTGTTTTTGTGGTTTTAAGCAAAAATGGCAAAATTCGCCCTATTCTGTTACTAAAATTTTGAAAAAGTGGCGGATTTCTGCGGTTTTAAGGCTTTTTTAAGTCAAAAAATGATCAAAATGGTCAAAAAAGTAGGCCCTTGGTGCCCTATTTTGTCAAAAGTTGACAAAAATAGAATTTTTCTAAAAATTCAACTAATTTAACACTTGCAACGAAATCTTACGGGGTGGTATAATTTCCAACAAGAGAGGAAATTTTGTGATGTACAACATACTGCGATATTTTATATCTGTTTGTTTCTTGTGTGTTTTTATTGTTAGTAACGCGGTGGGTGCGTGTTCGTGTGGTGGCGGGGTTTGTGCAGATAATGAATATTGTTATGAGTGGATTGAAGATATGGGAAATGGTATAAATTACAATTACGATTGTGTGGCCTGTGACTCTGGGCTGGTGCCTAATGATACGTGTGATGGGTGTAGATCGCCCCGACCAAATCCATGCCCAGGTTATACAACATGTCCGGATAATCTAGTATATTCTGGAACTCCGCGAACAGTTAAGTGCCAAGAGATTGTTTCTGGGTGTCCAGCAGGTAGTGGTTGTACAAAATATAGTTTGTGTCATGTAACCAGTGGGCAGATTTCAGGTTATGCGGTAACCGATACGTGCCATCTTGAAAGTGGTGTATGTTATCAAAATTCTCGTCCATGTAGTGAGTTTGATGTTACTGTTAATGGTGGAAGTGGTAACTGGACTTGCAACAAAGCGGATCAAACAGGAACTGCGAATTGGGATGATTCAAGTTGGGACGTTGGGGCATGTCAGTGCAGTAATACTAGTATTGAAAGTGATGGTTGCAATGCGGGGGTTGTGGTTCATCAGCGAACTGAAAATTTTATCTCATCTGCCACAAGTAAAATAAAATATAATCAAACCCGTCGTTACTGTCGTGATTGTAAGGCAGGAAAAGTGCCAGTTGTAGGAGATGCGACCAGTACTGTGGGTGGGGTATCGATTATGCATTATCCAGTAAGTCATCAACCTGGTTGGGGTGTGTGGAAGTGTGCTACAGTTACTGCGCCGTATTATGCGACTGGTTGCGAAATAGATTTTTCTTGGGCACAAACAGATGTAGTTGATAATTGTCGAGCATCTTGTGTTGATGCGTATCATACGATTACTGTTAGTGGCGCAACAAGTGCATCACAATGTGAGATTGATGATAGTGTTAGCTATACTGATGATACCGGTACTTTTACACTATCGGGCAGCGTGTGCAGTGGTAATGGCGGATAATTTGTTGATATACATTATTAAAAATAAAAAAACCGCCCTACTCTTTGGGCGGTTTTTTAGATTCTAGCATTTGGCTTATTTTGCCTTGGCTTGTTGAAATAATTCTGTTGGTTTAACAGATTTTTCTTTCGTTTTAACATGTGTCAACATTGCATCCAGTGCCTTGCGTTCAAAAATCATCCCACGCAGCATGGTGACCGCATTTTGGTTTTTATTATAGAATTCAAAGACTTGTTTTGGATCTGGATAGCGTGCCGCTTCGGCCCAAATAGCCTGTTGCATGTCGTCCCGTGTAACTTCGATTTTATTTTGTGTACCCCATTCCGCCAAAATAAGCCCCAGTTTTACGCGACGTTCTGCCTCTTTGCGTTCTTTCTTTTCATCAAATTTGTGGTCTTCACATTTACCGTCACAATGTTCATGATGGTGTTCGTGTTCGTGACGTGCCATCTGCAGTTCTTGTTCAACCAGGGTTTCTGGTAAATCCAGTTTTACTTTGTCGGCCAGTGTATCCAATAATTCATTACGCATTTCCTGTTTTGATGCCTCGTCATACTGTTCATTCAAGATATTGCGGATATGTTCACGTAATTTTTCAATGGTTTCTTGACCAACTGTTTTTGCAAACTCATCATTTAATTCAGGCAATACATGTTTGCGAACTTCGTGCAGAACAACCGCAAAACGTGCGGCCTTGCCCGCCAGATTGTCGGCGTGATAATCTTTTGGAAAC
Source organism: Alphaproteobacteria bacterium (assembly GCA_017615655.1). GTDB lineage: Bacteria > Pseudomonadota > Alphaproteobacteria > Rs-D84 > Rs-D84 > Enterousia. Next base: position 28,534 of record JAFZZS010000012.1, on the reverse strand, counting down.
TTTACATTAACATCAAATTCATCGCCCGCCTTGTGACCAATAATTTGGTCTTCGAATCCCGGAATAAATGCGCCTGAGCCCAATACTAAATGATGCATTTTTGCGGCGCCCCCTTCGAATGCGGTGTTGCCAATATATCCGGTAAAGTCGATAACCGCGGTATCACCATCTTTGGCCTTGTATGCGGCGGCCTGTTTTTCAGCGGTGCTGCGGCTGCGGCGCAGATTTTCAATTGCTTTATCAACCTCGGATTCGTCTAATTTTGTAACTTTTTTAGTCAAAGTAATTTTTTCTAAATCCATGGTTGGTAATGTCGGTAAAATATCAAATTCTAATGTATATTCAACGTCTTTACCAATTTCCCATCCGGATAAATCGGCCTTGGGACTGCCGGCAAGACGGATTTTTTTGTCGGTTGCATATTTTTCTAAATCTGCATTCATAAGTTTATCAATCGCTTCGCCCATGGCAGATGCATTATATTTCTGGCGTAATACCGAAAGAGGAACATGTCCGGCACGAAATCCCGGCATTTTAACGTCTTTGCCAAATTTTTGCAAAACTTCATCTGCCGCTGTTTGAACCTCTTTTGCGGTTAAAAAACCATTGACAGAATAATGTAAATCTTTGATTTTTTCTTTTTTAATCATCTTTTAATGTCCTTTGCCTGATTAGTTTGCTGTGGCAGTATACACATAAATTTTTATAAATTCAATAGAAACTTAGACATGTTTGCGCAGTTTTGCCGCATAGTACCACCACCATTTAAATACAGGTGGCAGATGGTGAAAATGCGCCATCGCTGCTCCAATGTTTTTTAACAAGAAACGCTCGTTTGGCGCATGAATGGTTCCGTTTGGTGTAGTCCAACGTTTAGACCACAAAAATTCAATCTTCATTAAATCGAATATGCGTTTTTTATTAGGCTTTATTTTCGTTTTGCGTTGGTATTCATAGGAAAATGTCCGCCATAATGGATATGGGGCCAGCATCGCAATTAAAACCATGTCCCGTTCACGTTCATATATGCCAGCATTACAAAAATCAAAAACACCTATTAAATTACCATCAGAATCTACAACTGAATTAGGACCTTTGATGCCAAGGTGAACCAGAACCATATCTCTTTTTTTTACAGGATAAGCCAAAATGCGTTCATAATTTTTTTGAAATACCCGTAATTGAGATTCTGTTAAATATTTCTTGAAAAAAGGTTTAAAATCATCAAATCGCAGATATGGAATAGATTCTTGGAATTTTTCCGGGATTAGTCGAGTATTTATACTGTGTAGTTCAGCCATAAATTGTGCCAGTGATCGTCCAAGATTTTTCATGCGCATTGGTTGCCACATAAACTTGTGCCACGACCATTTATGTCCCATAATCATCTCGTGTTCGACCCATAATAAACCATCTGGTTCTGTATGAATAGTAATTTGGGGAATTTTAAAATGCATTTGGTTATTAATGGCATTACAAATTGCGGCTTCGCGCAGGTATAAATCCTTGGCATTATTATGCGGAATTCTTATAACGCGGGATTCAATTTTATATGCATCAGAATCGGACCCAGATCCGATGAATTTAATTTGGGATTTAGGAAATTTTTTGGTCAAAAAATTCGGAATTTCATTAGTAATCATGGTGAGTAAAATGTATCAAATATATGCCATGTATTCAAGAAAAAATCCTTTGTGAACATAAAAACCGCCGATAAAGGCGGTTTTGATATGTTCGCAATCCCCAGCATATTAACGTTTGCTGAATTGAGTTGAGCGACGTGCCTTGCGGAAACCATAGTGCTTGCGTTCAACAACACGACTATCGCGAGTCAAGAATCCAGCGGCCTTTAACGCGGCACGTAAATCCGGTTCTGATTTTTCTAATGCTTTTGACAAGCCATGTTTCACAGCGCCGGCCTGACCTGAAAGACCACCGCCCGTAACCATTACGAATGCATCATATGCGCCTTCGCGTTTAGTGACCGCAAATGGTTGGTTTAAAATCATTTGCAACACTGGGCGACGGAAATATTCTTGCATTGGGCGTTCATTGATAACAATTTTGCCCTTGCCTGGCATAAGGTATACGCGGGCAATAGAATCTTTACGTTTTCCGGTGGCATAAATAGCCTTGTCTAATTTAGGTGTAGAAACTGCAACAGCAGTTTTAGCCGGTTTAGCCACGGTTTTTGTTGTTGTGGCCTTTGCAGCAGGCTTTGCCGCCGCAACTTTCTTGGTTGCAGGGGCAGTTTTTTTAGCGGTTGTCGCCTTTTTCGTGGCGGTTGTTTTTTTTGTTTCAGTTGCCATTATTCGCCCCTTTTGTTTTTACGATTTAATCCTGCAAAATCAATTACAACTGGATTTTGTGCAGCGTGTTTGTGTTCCGCGCCAGCGTAAACGTGCAATTTGGTCAAACGTTTATCTGCCAATGCAACTGCGGTGCGGCGCCCCATCATGCGTTTCACAGCATTTTTAACCAACACAGTTGGCTTTTCACTGCGCATTTGACCAAGGGTGCGTTCCTTGATTCCGCCAGGATACGTTGTATGCCAATAGAATTTTGTTTTGTCGGCCTTGGTCCCAGATAATGCGACCTTGTCCGCATTAATGATGATTACATGGTCACCGCAATCCATGTTCGGTGTCCATGTGGCCTTGTTCTTGCCGCGTAAGATGTTCGCGGTATATGCCGCTAGACGTCCCAGCGTGCAATCAGTCGCGTCAATCAGATACCATTTGGCGTCCAATTCACACTTTTTTAACGATTTTGTCGCTGCCATTTTTGTTTTACCTTTGTTGTTTATTAAAAAGTTCGCCCTATTATGTCGCAAGTCCGCAGAAAAGTCAAGAAAAAACAATACGGTAAAATAATACCGTATAAAATTTTCTTCTGGATACAAAAAACTTGAAAGTTTTATGCTTTTTTGCTAACCTTCCCCTTGCGTATTTTATATATGGAGTAGTTAAAATGGCGACAGATGATGTAAAAAAAGTAGTTGAGCGTGACGCAAAATGGCAACGCCGTTGGCAAGATGCGCGTGCGTTTGTGCCGAAAAATGATGGTTCTAAACCGAAATATTATAATCTTATAGAATTTCCTTTCCCGTCTGGGTCGGGGTTACATGTTGGTCATATGTTGCCTTATACTGGGATGGATGTTATGGCACGTTACAAACGTATGCGTGGGTTTGATGTGTTATTTCCAATTGGTTATGATTCTATGGGGATTTCATCTGAAAAATACGCAACCAAGATTGGCAAGCATCCACGTGATTCTGTTGCGGAATTAATTAAGATTTTCGAAAAAGATATTTCAATTATGGGTCTGTCTTTTGATCCGGATTCCAAAATTGCGACATCTGATCCAGAATATATTAAATGGACCCAATGGATGTTTATACAATTCTTTAAGGCGGGTTTGGCATATAAATCTGAATTACCGATGAATTGGTGCCCGAATTGTCGCACGAACCTTACCAACGAGGAATTGGAAGACGGCTGTTGCGAACGGTGTCATGGACCAGTTGAAAAAAAGATGAAATTACAATGGAATCTGGCTATTACAAAATATGCAGATCGTTTAATTGACGATCTGAAACTGGTTGATTATCCAGAAAAAGTAAAAACTATGCAAGAAAACTGGATTGGCCGTTCGTATGGTGCCGATGTAGATTTTCGTGTGGGTGATGATACCATGACCGTTTATACAACCCGTGTTGATACCATATTCGGTGTTACATTCTGTGTTATTGCGCCGGAACATAAACTGGTAAAAAAATGGATTGACGAAGGTCGCGTTACAAACGCAGATGCGGCGCGTGCATATATCGCCGCGGCCAAGGCAAAATCTGAAATAGAGCGCACCGATATAACCAAGGATAAAACGGGTGTTAAACTTGAAGGTGTAATGGCGAAAAATCCGTTTAATAACAAAGAAATACCAATCTTTATTTCCGACTATGTCTTGGCGGATTATGGGTTCGGTGCGATTATGGCGGTGCCGGCGCACGATTCACGCGACTGGGACTTTGCGAAAAAGTTCGGGCTTGAAATTATCCCTGTTCTTGCGGGTGGCGAACCTGATAAAGTTTGGGAAGGCGATGGCACGCATATCAATTCAGAATTCTTGGACGGTATGGATAAAGAAACCGCGATTGCAACCGCAATTAAATATGGTTCTGAACACGGATTTGCACGTGGTACCAAGAAATATAAATTGAAAGATTGGGGTTTTTCACGTCAAATGTATTGGGGTGAACCAATCCCAATGGTGTATTGCGAAAAATGTGGTTGGCAACCAATAAACGAATCCGAATTGCCGTTGCTTCAACCGCATATGGAAGACTATAAACCAACTGATACGGGCGAAAGTCCATTGGCACGCGCAACTGATTGGATTAAGACAAAATGTCCGTGCTGTGGTGGTGATGCCCGTCGTGAAACGGATACTATGCCACAATGGGCGGGGTCTTCGTGGTATTTTATGCGCTATCTGGATCCGCGCAATGATAAAGAATTTTGTTCACGGGCGCAGTTAGATAAATGGATGCCGGTTGATCATTATAATGGCGGTATGGAACATACAACACGTCACCTGCTCTATTCACGTTTTTGGTACAAGGCATTGGCGGATTTGGGATATGTTCCGGGCGTGGAACCATATAAAAAGCGCACAAGTAACGGTCTGATTATGGGCGCGGATGGGCAAAAGATGTCCAAATCGCGCGGGAATGTTGTTCCATCGTCAGAGGTGGTTAGTCGCGTTGGTGCGGATGCGTGCCGTTTGGCGATTCTTTACCTGGCACCGTGGGAACAAAATAATATGAATTGGTCCGAAGATACACTGCGTGGGGTTGAACGTTTCTTGCGGCGTGTGGAATCAGTTTCGGATAATTTAACCGATGATGCATTAACGGACGAACAGGATGTGTTGGTAAACCGTTTAATTGCCGATGTTACCGAACGTTTGGACGGTATGAAATTTAATACTGCGATTTCGGCGATGATGGAATTCTTGAACGCGTTTAGTGGTGGTAAAATGCCGCGACGCGCGTACGAAGTGCTGATTCAGATGCTAAATCCATTTGCGCCGCATTTAACTGAAGAAATGTGGGAAAAAATGGGACATAAAGATATGTTGGTATTCGAGCCATGGCCGACATTTGATGCCTCAAAATTGGTGCAAACCACCACCACATTTGCGGTAACAATAAACGGAAAACGCGTTGCCGAATTTACGGCCAATTTAACCGCCGAAAACGAAGAACTGATTGCATTGGCGCGTGCGGCAGCGGGTGCGAAAATTGATGGCGCCGAAATTATAAAAACAATTGTTGTACCAAAAAAGTTGGTGAATTTTGTGGTTAAAAAGTGATAAGTGTTTAGTGTAAGTGTTAGCACCGCCCATTTGGGCGGTTTTTTTACATTGCATTTGCTAAATTCTTATAACCCAACAAATCGTTTAATGCGTTTGTGCGCAATTCATCGTAAAGTTGGGATAATATCGCCTTTTTTTCTTGTATTGGTGCGTCCGGTTTGGTTGCTTGTGCGGTCCGCAAAGGGTCAATTTCTGCACATTTTTTTATCAACATTCCATAGTCGAGTTCGGTTGGTTCTGGGGGTTGTGGTTCCTTTTCCGATTTTATTTGTGCCCTAATCTTTTGATCTATCTTAACTTGATGTCGCATTGCACAATACATTTTATGGTTTGGATGCGGAATATAATGCAAGAAATCTCTTATCTCTGGCATCAATGTGTGCGCAATTGCGGTCAATATGACCTGCTCGCTTGGATGTTTTATACTTGACAGAACTTGGATACCATTACCTTCGGCGGCGGCAATTTTTACCGCTTCGCATGGGTTTTCTATGTAGTCGATACCATCAAGATATCTTGCGACATGAATTTTCTGCATTTGAAGTGTTGGTTTGGGGCATTTTGTGATAAGTTTTGGATGCTCTCTTGAATGTTGCAGTGCCAAAATCCATTGTTGTTCTGTTGGGTTCTTTACATACACAATATATTCGCCCGCAGTTTCAAGCGCCGCGTTTATAACCGCATCAGAAGGATGGTGCAATTTATATAAAACTTCGCCCCATTGACTTTTGCGTGCTGCGGCAATTTTTACTTCTTCTGGGATTTCATCTTCTGGGACTATGGTCAGAAAGGTTTCCAGACAAACTAATGGATCAATGTGTTTTATTATCCAAAGCATAAATTCAGGCGTGCATTCTTTTTTTGTCATCATGCCATTAAAAAGCTGGTATTGGGCAATGCTTGTCGGCCCCGTAAGATCACAGATTTTTTGTTTCCTGCACTGTACCCAATAAGCTGGGTCTTCTCTTGACAAAGATTTTTTATAAATAGCGTATTCCATCGAATTTACTGAATCAAGATTATGAAATCTTGTCTATTCTGCGGCGGCGTTTCTCGCAATCATCAAATGGGCTTTCTAAAAACGCCTGCGCGCAAAGGAACGCCATTTCGATGTCAATATCATCGGCACCGAATGTTAGAACATTTATATCGTCATGGAATCTGTCATCACGTGCCTGGTCTGGTCTGTCACAGCGTGAAGCCCGAATATGCCGGTAACGATTTGCAGCAATTTGCACACCTGCACCTGTACCACATACCAAAATACCCCGTGTGTCCGGTTCGCCCAGCATAGCATCCGCAAGCGTCTTGGCAACATCAGGAAAATCGACAGGTGTGTTCAAATCGTCAGTACCCAAGTTCACCATATTATATCCTAGTGCACTTAGCATTTCGATTAAATAAAGTTTCAGCCCTACCCCACGGTGATCTGCGGCAATAAATACTTTTGATATATTTTTATTCATTGGCACCTTCCTTGCGTTTGGCCAGTTTGCATTCCAGCCCAGTGTTTGATGTTATGTTTAGTGTCTTGTATGATAGTGTCCCCGACATTTTAGCATGACTAAATACATTGGCAATATCAACGACCGCCGGTCCATCCAAGGTGCCATGTAAAAATAGGTTTGCTGTTGTAATTTTGCCTTCGACAATACCCCCACGGCCAATTACAACCGTTTCCGCATCTATATCACCTACAACATGTCCATGTATTTGAACACTGTGGTCTGTCTTGATATTTCCCACCAATTTGCATCCCGCGCCAATGATGGTTGGTGATGTTTTTTCATCTGCGTTTGTAAAAGCCAACATTTTCCTTTCCTTTTATTCCTTGACGAATCTTTCTGGATCAAATGGGTTCCCTTTATATCTTATTTCATAGTGTAAATGTGGACCCGTTGATCGACCCGAAGACCCACCAAGCCCGACCACTGTTCCCGGACGCACCCAATCACCACGTGATACAGTTATTTTTGATAAGTGGGCGTACAGTGTCGTAAACCCAAGTCCATGATCAATCTCTACGGTTGTTCCGTATCCAACGCGTTCACCTGCAGATATTACGCGTCCTGGGGCAACAGCCATCAATTCTGTGCCAATTTTACCAGAAAAATCTATACCACGATGCTGTTTCTGTTCACCAGTAAAAGGATCTTTGCGGGCGCCATATTTTGATGTTATGCGTACATCTTTGACAGGGGCCCCAAGTGGCAACACCTTTTTCAATTTATTTAACCCATTCCAAAGAGTAATATCGTTTGCCAATTTCTGATATTTTTCATCTAATTCTTTATCTATTTCCAGTGGATTAAATACCGCCCCAACCAATTGATTTGAATATTTGTTTGCACTGGATACCAGGGCGGTTTCATTCAATCCAAGGGTTGCCAACGTTCCATTTATACGTTTTAATTCGTCGCGTAATTCACTGGTTTTATCTGATGCAAGTTTGGATACCGTATTTATAATTTTATTATCGGCGTCGATAATCTTGCTGACGGTTTCCAAAATTTCTATATCGCGTTTTTTTATTTCGACATTTTCTGCACGTGTCAATTCATATTCAATTGCTAAATCTGATACTTTAGTGTATTCGGGGGCATAATCTTCGTCTGTAAACATTTCTGTTATGCGGGTTTTAAGGAAATCTAGTTCACCCCATGTTTTAAGGCGTTCGCTAATCAGTTCTTCTTTTTGGGCATCGGTCAATTTTGTATCTTTCAGAAGTTTATCATCTATAACATTTATGTTTTTGGTTAGTTCGTTATATTTGCCAAGATAATTTTTTAAGTCTATCATATGAACAGCGTATTTTTCGCGCATTTGTTCTAATTGCATAGTACGATTTTGCAGCATTGGACGGTGGTATACAAATACATACGTGGACCATGCCGCCCAAATAGCAAGTCCAAATTTAGCGCAGAATTTAGTAAAACGCCAAAAACTACTCTGATTAAAAGTATAAACGTTTCCCCGAGGGGTATCCATAACTGTAAATTCGCGCGGCGGAAATATACGTACAATCAAACGCCATATAGCACGAAATGGCGATGTAATAAGCGCCCATAGTGATGAAAAATATCTTGTTATAAAGTTTATCATAACGTCAACAGCATAGTAGAATAATATTGATTAGTCAAGAAACACTCTTATTTCCTTGTTTCTTATCGTTTTTTTGATGAAAGCATGGCCCATACGTCTTTGACAGACATCCCATTACGAAGTATTTCGTCACAATTCATGGGCAGTCCGGAAAACAGGTTGCAATGTGGTGCACGCCCCAAGCGTCCAGAAATTAAGACCCTTTCAGCAGAGTTCCAACTGCGTGTGCTAAATAATGGTAAAATTTGAATGTCGCCGCAGTGGTGTTGAGTCATTTCTGAAACAATTGTTGCGGTTTCGGCCATATTAACAATAGTTGTAAAAGCGCCACCAGGTTTTACGCGTGCGATACATTGACGTACCCATTTTACCAAATCAGCATTATGGTGCGCATTATGACTTGCGGGGGTTCCTTTGAAATAAGGTGGGTTTGTTATAACCAAATCAAATGTTTTATCTGTTCGCCATGTCATAATATCTGCATTTATAAATTCAGCATTTTGGTTGTTTAGTGTGAAATTTTCTTTTGCAGCGTCAAGCATTTGTTGTGAAATATCAATAGCTGTCATTTGAATATCTGGTATGCGCGCCATAAGGCACAGTGCCACAGCCCCCGTACCAGTACCCACGTCAAGAACGGTTTTTGGATGTCCATCAGCAAATGCAGCGACCCACACAGCATCCGATGTTGGATTATATGGCCCACGCAGAATTTTTACGTGTCCACCCATAATTGTAAAAACTTCTTGTTTTTCGCTCATACCTATATAATAATTCATTAAAAACAAAAGGCAAGTTTATGTTTGATGAAACATTAGTTGTGGCAAGTGCCGTTAGCGCATTTAATAATTTCGCCGTTGTGGCACCGTCTTTTGTATGGAATGCGGTTTTGTGTTTGCCACTTTTTGCTGCTATCTATATGTTTGTACATCGTTTTTCTGATAAAATCGGGATAAAACCGTATATCACACCTGGGCGCATATGTTTTTGGGTAATAGTACTTACTGCCTTGTGGGTGGTTTTGATGGGTGGAAATTATGCGGTTTTGCGAGATGGTGTTTCATTGTTGCCATGGGTTACGGCGGCTATTTTATTTGTATCGTGTATGTTTGTTGGAATGAATACCAGGGCGATGAAATTACCGATATGGTATGGACGTCAATCTGTTTCAAGACGGCGCAGATGGATAATAAACATAGTTGTGTTGGCAATTTGTTTGATTCCGGTCGGATTAAGTGGAATGTTGAAATGGTGGGGGCCTGTGTTACAAATTTGTGCAGTTGTTCTTGGACTTTTGTTTGGGCGCTATACAAGATACCAGATGCGTGCGGCGCCATGTGTATTGGGTATTATGTTTGTGACAACAATTGCGATTTTAATGCAGCCTGAATTGTGGCGATTTGGGCAACTGGGAAATTTAACGCCGATGCATTTGTTGTGGATTTTGGGAACAGGTATTGTTATATCTGCGGCATTTGCGCTTAGTATAGTTCCACCACGTAAACGTATTCATGATAGCGCATACATCAAATTGAAGTGGTTAATGCGATTTACAACAGTATTGTGTATGGTATTATTTGCTTTGACCGAGGCGGTGCCTATATTTATTGCTGCGGCATTTATGGCATTTATTTTATTTGGTTTGTCTGTGTGGCATGCGGAAAACTTGCCACAGGAACTATCAGAGCGCGCATTGGCTTGGGCGATTATTTTGTTTGGTGTATTAATAAGTGTTCCGACAATAACTGCAATTGGAATTACATGGATTGCAATTAATGGTAATCATAATCGACAAGGTGTAGGTTTCTTGTTATAATTCGTTATATTTATTGTATGTAAATAATGTTTTCAATGGTGTATTCTGTATCACAGAATTAACTGCATAACATAGGTGACTTTTATGACGATTATACATCCAACGGCTATTGTTCACGAAGGCGCTGTTCTAGGGGCTGACTGTAAAATTGGACCTTTTTGTATCGTAGGACCAAATGTGGTTCTTGGTGATCGTGTTGAATTGGTTTCTAGTGTCGTTATTGACGGTAAAACATCCATTGGAGATGATTCTATTGTTTATCCCTTTGCTGTCCTTGGTGTGATGAGTCAGGATTTAAAATGGCAAGATGAATCTACTATGACGGGATTGCGTATTGGCAAGCGTTGTCGTATTCGTGAATATGTAACGATACATTCCGGAACGCCCGCATCAGACGGTACGGTCATAGGGGATGATTGTCAGATTATGGTGAACGCACATGTTGGACATGATTGCAAGATAGGAAACAGTGTGGTTATGTCTAACCTGGTACAAGTTGCCGGACATGTTGAGATCGAGGATTTTGCAATTTTATCTGGCGGTGTAATGGTATTACAGTTTGCACGTATTGGACGTAATGCATTTGTGGGTGGTATGTCCGGGGTATCAAATGACATTTTGCCATATGCTATATATGATGGTGCGCGTGCGGTATACAGGACAATAAATCGTGTTGGATTGATGCGCCATGGTTTTACTAATGAAGATATGCACGCAATACATTCGGTATATTCTATGGTATTTAATGATAAAAATGGCACCGTTGCTGAACGACTTGCCCGTGTCCGCAAGGAAGTTAAGAAAAATAAATATGCAATGGATGCCATAGATTTTATAGAGAATCGTTCAAAGCGTGGTATTGGAACATCAGACAATGCGGAATAAAAAAATTAATATCTTTATCATTGCTGGTGAGGTTTCTGGTGATGCGCTTGGTGCGCGTATCATGCGTCAAATGAAAACGACAGCCAATTTCACTGGAATTGGCGGATCTGAGATGACCGCGTGCGGATTAAAGTCTATTTTTCCCATGTCCGATTTGTCAGTAATGGGTGTCATAGAGGTTTTGGCGCATGCTCGTACACTTTCGCGACGTATAAATGATACGGTTCGTGCTATTCTTGATATAAAACCTGATTTAATTTTAACCATAGATTCACCTGGATTTGCGCGTTCTGTGATATCAAAACTGCGCAAAGATAGCGAGGGGCGCAAACTTATTTCCAATGGTTTACGCTTTTATCATGTCGTTGCGCCACAGGTTTGGGCATGGCGTCCAGGACGTGCAAAAAAATACGCCAAGACGTTTGATAAATTATATGCATTTTTTGATTTCGAGGTCCCCTATTTTACTAAATACGGACTGAATACAATTGCGGTAGGACATCCGATTGCTGAAACAGTTTCAGAAAATTTGAAAGTCGATTCAACAAGTTCGGATAAGGTGATAACCATTGTTCCAGGCAGTCGCATGAACGAAGTAAAACGTTTGATGCCTATGTTTCAAAGTGTGGTTGAAACGATAAGTTCGTGTGGGTATATTGGGTACAGGTTTGCTATTCCAATTGTTGAAACGACGGCGGAATACGTTAAGAATGAAATTAAAAATTGGTCTGTTCAACCAGAATTGGTCCCAGCACACAAAAGATATGATTTATATCAACATACATATGTTGCAATTGTGGCAAGCGGCACAGTATCTGCAGAGCTGGCAATGCTGCATGTACCGGCAATTGTAACATATAAAATGAATGCGATAACTACGTGGTTGCTAAAGCATGCAATTCGGGTTAAATGGGTGTCATTGGTGAATATTTTATTAAATCGTGGGGTTTATCCAGAATGTCTTGGACCGGCGGCAACCGCGGATAACATTATAAATATATTTGACAGAATTATTTTGCCATCAAATCGTACACAGATGATTAATAATTTGAAATTAGCCGATAATATGTGGATGCGGTCTAGTGGCGCCCCAAGTAAAATCATCGCCGATGATATATTAAAAGATATTAGTGATCGATAAAATTACCAAATTGTTTTATATTTTAAATTCCCGTTGGTATCAAAGATTCGTCTGTAACTGGATCTGTTGGTATATCGCACGTAGGTGACTGATCATTAAATGGACAAACCTGATTGGTTTCCAGTTTAATTTGAGATGTGCACCATGTATCAAAGGTTGGGTCCTGATTGGTTGTATTCAATTGCATACTGTTGTCACAAATCGCATCTTGGGCCTCTTGTTGTACGGGAATAATAGCGGAACATTTGCTAGACAGTCCGTGTTTGCTGCGACGACCACCGTTTTCCCAACAAGAGCATGCACCCCATGCAGTTGTATCTACGGTTAACATATAATCACGAGGACAAAGATACTCATCACCAGTGCCCCCAAGGGTTCCATAGTTTTGTGAAATCAGAGGACTATAAAACATAGCTACATCTTGCCAATTTACGATGCAGATTTTATCGGGATACCGATAGAAATTATGATCTATAAACTGTGGTTCTATAAATTTTCCTTGGACATTCATGCATTGTGTGGACAATGTGTCAATTATGTTATTATAAATTTCTGTTGCGACACCTGTTGGACGCAGACGCCTATTTTGAAATTTATAATCTGGTGCATCCCATATATTAGAACTTGCACTAAGGTCGTCTGATTTTGCCCATCCGTATGCATAGGCAAATTCATTTGGTACAGGCGTACCCGATGGAATTGCGGTGCCCGGAGCCAAATATTCATACATACCATAGGTAGTACTTAATCTTTGTTGCGCAACAACTAAATCTAATCCACCAAATGCCTGTTCAACCAAATCGGCACAACTGGATACAGATGCAACCTGTTTTGCACATTCGGATACATATATTGGATCATGTGTATTTTCGTCCAGTTCACGATTACCGTTTACATCATACTTATACAGCGTAAACCAATCTAACGCGGTTGGTTTTGTTTTTGGAATTGCATCACCGGTGTTTGAATCGTAAACTGCGGCATCTACAAAGCCGTTGGTTGTAAATAAACCACTGGATGGGTAATAAAAGTTTTCATAATTTGTGCCACCAAAGTTGCTAAAGCATTGTTGAACGATTGCGCGACAGGCGTCAAGTGTGTCTTTATTAGTCTGTTTAGCTATATAATCTGCAATAATATTTTGATTTTCCTCTTCGTTGGCGAACATGTTATTGCATGAATTAATATAATCGCTGCACATTTGTTTGGTTAAAACAATTTTATCTGGCATAAGTGATATCTCGGATGTGCCATCAATAAGACTCGCCATTGCGGCAGTTATTCCTGCATCTTTATCTTCGTAACATGCGGATATAAGGTCAAAACAACCGTTTTTAATTGTTTCAACCTTGGATTGCTGGGCATAATATATGCTAAGTAAAGCTCTATCTAAATATTCTGACCATGCGGTATCGGCAATTTCTGTACATTTGTCCAGTGCATCTTTTGCAAATTGCTTTGTTTTTGCTTCGAAACTTTTCAAGAATTTTTGATTGTTTGAATTTTGTGATAGTTTTTGATTCATGGCGTCCCTTCCCGCATCAAATTTTAACAAATTGCCCAATTCGTAAAAATTGACGACCCCAGAAATTGGTGCACCCGTTGATACGTCTATAAATTCGCCATTATCAAGACATTTGTGATAATTGGCGCCACAGACTTGCTCGCTTAGTATCGCGTTTTCAATATTGTTAATACACGTGGCAAGGTTATCTGAATTATGCTTTTTGCGGTTCTCTATACGCGCAAGGTCAAGCATTGCACTACCCTCGCGGATGGCGCCTTTTAATTCTTTTTGTTTATTTTCTAGCGCGGTTTGAACAGTGTTACAGTCCTGTTCAATTGCCATCAGATATGCTGTTACCGCACGTTGCAGTGATGCATCATTACAATCACTGGTAACTGCATTACGGCACGATGGATATACTGCGTTATAAAGTTCGGTTCCATTATAGGATGCGATAATTTGCGCTGTATCGGTGATGCCAAACGCATTTGATGTATCAAATGATAGATTTATACTGTTTAAATCAGACAATTTCCCAGATACTGTTGAATCTTGCCCCCGAATAGATTTCATGATGGCATTCAACAACGCTTTGGATGCAGAAGTGTCCGTGGCAAGTGCATTCTCCCCGTCCGATGCGGTATGCATTGCGGTTGCCTGGGCGGCGGTTAATCCGACCATGTCAAGATTTTCCGCAAATTCGGTAAGTTTATTGTTTGTTTCGGTAATATTATTGCGAACGGAGCTAAGATTACGAATTCTGTCACTGCAAGAACAGCGACGATATTCATCGTTTTTTAATTGGCAGAATTGATCCATGCATTGAAAATAGGCGTCTTTACAACGTGTATATGCTGCACCAGTCCGTGTTTCTGCCATTGTTTTAGCGGTGTTAGATTCGGCAACTCGTGCCATGATTGCCCCGCGATTTGAGCCATTGCGTGTCGCATTTGTTGCTGTTCGTCCGACCTGTATTACTGGGCGGGTGTTTGTTGTACGTGTCGTTAAATTTCCAATTTTTAATGCCCCGGCACGTGTTGTTCTGGTATCTGATGTACGTGGTGCAACCCCACGTAAATTACTGGAACGCACGTTTGAATCGGTGTTGTTAGAACGCAAAATTGTGGTAGAAGTTCGCGCTTGGGTAACTTCGCCAGATTGTGATGTGGCCTTGGCGCGTGTACCCACAGCAACACCATCGCGCACCGCAGACATCGCGGGCGCGTCTAGCAACAAGCCGACAATTGCGCCAAAAATTAGAATTTTCTTCATCTCTGAGGTAATTTTAGCAAAATTCATAAATGCGGTGCAAGTGGAAAATTATGTTGGAATATAAACAAAAACCGCATTTTATGGGGGGCAACACAACATTTCTCCTTGCAAAATGTTATAAAATGTTTTATCATGTTGTTCGCTTTATGGGCATTTGGGCATATGGCGGAATTGGTAGACGCGCTAGTTTCAGGTACTAGTGGGGCGACCCTTGGAAGTTCGAGTCTTCTTATGCCCACCACGATAGCAGTTTTGGGGTTGTAGCTCAGTTGATAGAGCGCTACGTTCGCATCGTAGAGGTCGTGGGTTTGAGTCCCATCAGCTCCACCAAAATAAAAAATACGCCGATTGCGGCGTGTTTTTATTTGCAACGTAAAAATCACAAAGTCATTTCACGTTGTAACATTTGCCATTTTATTATGGGCAGTTGTCATAGATTGCCTTGATTACCGTAACATCAGCCCAGTATTTATATGGTTCCGCGTTGGCGACTATATCACCATTCGGCATTTGCCAACCACATGGCGCCTTGCCATCCTTGACACATGTACATGCCCACCATGCCTGGCTATAAGCTGTCCGTGGATAATACCCGACTGTTTGATAGGCGGTAGATAAATTCCATTGGTTAGTCGCGGTAACGTCCCAATATGGATATCCATTCTGTCCAGTCATTGGCGCCGAACAAATAGTAGAATCCGCATAGTGTCCCCCATTACAATCAACAGTTACTGTATTATGTTCAGGATAATTCTTGCCAGCAGGAACTAACATAACGCGATTTTTATTTGTTTCACCAAAATCAGCGGCAAACTTGTGATTTCTGAAATCATTGCCCGTTCCAGAACCCGGAAAGACAAAATCTGTTCCTTGGAAATTACTAAGCCGGAAATACCATCCATATGCGGAATTTGCCCCAGTACTGTATACATATGGCAGATATGTAGCCTCTTGTGTGGCATCTTTATCACTGTAAAATGTTGTTGTGCCCTTTATGTCACGTAAATATAGTGGTCCATACCAATCACCATGATTTTTTGTATCGTTGGCTGGAACATCTCGGAATTCGCCACAACGTGGCACGGAATCACATTTGCCGATATATACCTTGATAACACCTTCGGCGGGTTCTTCATTATCTAATTCATGCCAACATTCGTAAACATCACCAACGCAGGCGCGATTACCAATAACGGTTCCATCAGAATCAATGCATTTTACCCCACTACAATTATTACCAGTCCACCAACCACCAAATTCAAACCCAGGATGTAAAGCGGTAGTTTTATAAGTCGACACATAATCAAGTTTTGTTATTTTTCGTCTGCGTATAGGCACTGTACTGCCGACACTGTTGGTTGTATATGTGTCAGAGTTCGTATAGTAAAAAGCAGATCCTAGTTGATTGCTATACTTATATCCGATTGTTATACTGGGGGATACCGGAAACACTGGGTGACCGTAACCAGAGCTACCAGCATAATAGTTATTTGAATTAAACGGCGACGAAGCCAGTCTGAATGTTACAATTTCTGGATCAGTCAATTGGCAGAATCTTTGATCGTTCAATGGTACATTATTTTCAGGTACTGTCCAATAAAAGCCTGCATTTACACATTGTGAATATGAACAATTTGATGGGTCATCATGACAACACATCCCAGTGGCGGTGGATGCATCTACGCATGTTCCCGTTGAAAGTCCAGGGTTGCCGCCATGTGCGAACATATCGCCGGCTGCCACACACCAATGCCCACCCTGTGATTCACAACTTGTGATATTGGTTGCACCCTCAAAACCAGTGCCATTTTGGCGTGGTACACACGAACCATCTGATGCAACATCAAAATTTGCACCACAAAACGATGCAGATATGCTGTTGTTAGAACTGTTAATTTTTTGTCTGATGTTTGCGCCAGTTGCAGTTACGTTGCCACTTTTATCAACAATCTGAGTACCATCGGTCAGATAAAACCCCCTGAAATCACCGCCACTGCTAGATTTAGATGGTACATTTACGTGCAGTGCTTTTTCACCACCTGTATCACAGCCGCGTGTTGGCGGAGTAATGTAAAGGTCATCACATGCGCCATTCATCTCGTAATACAATGTCAGTGCCGATGCATCAAATAACGTCGGACAGCACACGATTATAGTGGTAATAATGCCTTTGATACGAATTTTATCTTCCTTCCCTTGAGGAATATTTTAATACATTATTGTAATTCGATTCAAGTATTTTTTTTTCTTGCACATTGGTAAACATATTGATAGTATTACGGCATTATGACATACGGGGATATGGCGGAATGGTAGACGCTGAGGACTTAAAATCCTTTGGTCATTGCGACCGTGTGGGTTCAAGTCCCACTATCCCCACCACTTTTCTTGTGGATGTGTAGCTCAGTTGGTTAGAGCGCTTCGTTCACATCGAAGAGGTCGTTGGTTCGAGTCCAATCACATCCACCATCAAAAGCAATCATCGCGCATCAGGTAAAGTGCGCGATTAAATTTTTGATTTATTAATTTTGCGGATTTTATTTTATAGTCTCTTGGCTTTATTGGTGATTTGTGATATAATTGAATGTGTATATGAAGGGAATCTATTTCGCATCTTTGGTAAGTGCCATGTTCTTGTGCGCACCACGTGTGGCGGGCGCGTATGGTTTTATCAAAGGGGTTGTACCTTTTCCAACGGTTGCCCCCAGTACAAATAATAGTGGTGGGTGGCTGGATGCCACCATGTTTCCAAAAGATATAAATGATGTTAGTTTTACAGATCGCATGATTATCAAAGCCAAGGGATACGAACCCTTTAAAGATATGGATGTATATCGTGGTATCGTTGTCGAAGGTGAAGAACATTTTATTGAAAGACAGCTGGCATTAATGGCGATACAGCGTGATCAAGATGAACAAACAATGTCTACCCAAGATTATTGTAATTTATATCCGTTGGATGAAGACAAGTGCGATCCAGATGATGAAACCGTATCAAGTGTTGTGGGCATTGGTGACGCAAAACCCAATAAACCAATATCGATGCCCGCGCCAACGTTACCAATACAAAGACCCCCATCATCAAACATTGTGTCACCAGTATTTACAGGAAAAACAATAGGCGGTGGACCGGTTATTGTAGGTAATAAAACGCATGACGGTTCATGCTATCCGGCGGCAAAAAGCGATGTGTTTAGCAATCAAGTTTTAACTACTGGTCAATATGAATCTTTGGCTCCGGCTTTTGAGAAGGCGTTGATAACGGTGTTTCGCAAAGAAGGTAAATGTGGAACAATCAAAAATGATCCATGTGGATATACATGCTATGGAATTGGTTCTAAATGCATGAATATTGATGTTAGCAAGATAACGCGTGCAGATGCAGAAAATATTTACTATGAAAGGTTTTGGGCAAAATATAATTTTAAACAGTTACCAGACGTCGTTGCGGGGGATTTGTTTCTTGCATCTATGGCCAGTGGACCATGCACCGCGATTCAACAATTTCGTGGCATGCTGGGGCTTGATAAAAATTGTAAAATAGATGATACTGTTGTTAGCGCAGTTGAAAATTATAATGGTGATATACACAATGATTGGTTGGATGTTCGTCAAAAATTCTTGGTTGATGTTGCGGCAAGAAAATATCAAAATTCTGTGTTAAAAGGATGGATGAATGCCATAAAACTAAAGCGTGAAAACGGATGTCACGTTGTACCAGCAGAACCGTTATACAGAAATTAAACTTATCTTAAACCCAATGAACGACAGCATGCACTTGCGGCAGTTTTCCAATCGGAATATTGTCTTTCTGGGTTACGTAAATCGCGCCAACCCTGCCATCCGCCACAGTTTTTATTTACACCGGTTCCGACACATTTTATATAGCGGCGCAACGAGCATGTTTGGTTTGATATTTTCCCAAGTTCCGTTGTGCATTTTACAACGACATTTTGGTTCCTTGCGTCATCTTTACCCATTTCTTTTGATGATATAACCTGATACGCATTTGCAGATAACGTGGCAGTGATTGTTATAACCAAGGCGGTTAAAAGTTTCTTCATTTCGACCTCCTTTTCAAATTTCCTTTTTGTTTCGT
The DNA here is from genome assembly GCA_017615655.1 of Alphaproteobacteria bacterium. GTDB lineage: Bacteria > Pseudomonadota > Alphaproteobacteria > Rs-D84 > Rs-D84 > Enterousia. Next base: position 9,333 of record JAFZZS010000012.1, on the reverse strand, counting down.
TGAATTATATAAAAAACGACATAAAAATACAATAGGTTTTTTTATCGCTATTTTGACACAGATTCCGTTGTCCATGGTTCATCATTCATTACCAACCAATAAAGTTCTTGGCTTTCTGCCCCTGGATTTCTGATTATTGGGCGTACAACATATATATCTACATCGCACGAGTATTTGCCCTCTTCTGCCTGGGTTTCATTTAAATCTTGATAGAATTTCTGTGCAAAATCCATTGCCTGAAGATATGCGGCATCATCATCTTCGGCTGATGTCGAATCGCCTGACCACATTAACCACATACCATAGTTCACGACATTGTCTTGCCCTTCTATACTATCACCAGATAGCAGCAAGAATGGTTTCATTTTTATTCCATTGGAAAACTCATCCGTAGATACCTCGGTTCTGTCGTAAAAATCACCGATAAGACCGATTACGAAACTTAATGCCGCGATATCGCTGGTGGTGCGTGTTATTCGTGCCAAATTTCTGCGTGTGGAATGAAACAGCCAATCCCGTACTCGTCCCGATTTCATGCCGTGGCGCGCAACCTTAGCTGCTTTATCAAGTTTTTTTGTTCCACCATATACAGCCTTCAGGCTTCTTCGACCGTTTTTAATTCCCTGCCATGCACGTGAAAGCACGTTACCTGTTCTTGCTTTTTTAAATGCTTTCAATTCTTTTGCATATTTACTGATGTCTTTCAGTGATTCAAAATTTTTAGTATATTCGGCGACATTTTTATCATTTTTTGCCATACCTTCCATCAGTTTGCGCGTTTCTTCTATTTCTTGTTTGCTGGCTTTGCTCATATCAGCCAGTTTATCTAAATCTTTTATATCGGTTAATTTTTCAGCATCTTTACCCATTTTTGCGAGGTCATCGGCATGTAATTTACGTGCAGCGCGTAATTGGTCGGCAATGCGGTCATATTTTTTTGTTCCTTTGGCGGCTTTTGCAAGACGTTTTTCAAGTTTGCTAATATTTGCAACTGATTTTTCAACTTTGGCAATGTTTTCCAGGTTTCGTTCAGCTTTAGCTACTTTTACAGATGCGCGAACATAGTCTTGAACTTTATCTATTTTTGTAAGACGTTTCATGTTCTTTGCCAATTGTCCCATTGTTTTTGCGGCACGCGCACCCTTTAGTGCGCCGGTCGCAGCGGCACCAATACCCCATGTGACAACGGTTAATGCGATATCAAATGCGACCTCGGCATAGGAAACCCAGCGTAAATCGATATCGCCGGCGATGTAATAGTTATTCTTGTCGCGTTGTTCACTTCCTTCGATCTTTGCAGTTTTTTCATGAATAACACGATGTACCATGGCATGATTTACTTTTGCACCGATACCTGAACGTGTCGAGCATACCCCGTCTGAATCTTTTGGATACAGATTATCGATATTATCTTCAATCCATTTGAATGATACTGTGTTGTTCTTATCTTTGCCGACAAATTCATTTAATGCACCGGGGCGGGTTACCATAACCGCGTACCATGCTGGATCTGTGTTAACCCATGTTGCATTTGGATCGTTTTGATCTATATCAGGATTTGGATCATTAGTTGGTAATTCTGTTTTTGTGGCAAGTTTCAGTCGCTGTTCTAGTATTTTTACTTGGGTTTCATAGTTTATGACTATTTCGCGATCTCCATCTGGAAATTCATATTTTATTGGCATAAATTTGATGGTTGTATGTTCGTCGGCTTCGGAAAGTTCTGGGCATGCCAAAACATCGCTTATCGTTTCAGCAGACATCAGAACATCATATACCCATGCTCTAACCGTTTGTTCGGAATCATATGCACTGATAGCGCTAGCATTTGCTTTTAATGCATTTGCAAGTGCCTCGGTTGCGCATTGCGTATCGGTTATTTCTTCTAAATTAAATATGTCTATATCTGTGCTAGGTTCATTTGCCGCGAACACATTGCCGCACAAAAATATTATAAAAACCGCAATTATTTTTTTCATCATTTAACAAGATATGGTCCATCAAGAATAACCACAGACTGCAAATTCTCTAATTGTTTTGGTTTAAGCGCGATTGGGAGAACAAAAATAGTGAGTGCCGAAGCAATGCCTAGTACATCACGTGCCCATACTGGCCATGTATTATCTCGACGTGTCAGATTATGATCAAGTTTGACCACATAAATGGCCAGATTCTGATTGCTGCAGGGGGTGCCATTTAATGCATTGGCAAATGCGATTGCGGCATCACGTCCTTTTTTGTAATTACTGTACCACACAACTTCTTCTTTACCATAAAAACCCTTGGTCGAGGCGATTAACATTCCGGGAAAAGCACGTGTTTTGTTTGAATCAGGAAAATCAATAAAGAATTCCCGGTGTGCATACGGTTGAAATGCCGATTGTCCCGCAACATTTACTGGCGAATCATTAGAAATTTGACCATCAACTAGATGATCCGAGCATGCAGGAGTATAAAACATTGTCTTGGGCATATCTGATTTTGTTATCTTATCACCAGGTACTTTGTTTTTGAACGGCGCAATTACAACCGCAGTTGGTATTGCCATATAGTCGAACAACGTTTCAATGGAAACATTGAATTGATAATATTTATTGTTCTTTTGAAATGGTAACTGCAGATTGGATAATTTTGTAATCTTTGTATTAAATTCACCAAGGTTTTTCTCGGTCATGCAATGTCCAACAACCTGATCTGCGATAAGCGTGTAAAAATTTGACTTTTCTGCCTCGACAAGCTCTTGGTTCAAATCACGACCGCCGGCAAGGTTATCAATCTTTGCCAAAAAATCTTGCGATTTTATAATTTCATCTATGCAAGTAATCTGTTGTTGTTTTTGGGGCTCAGCGGCAATCGCGGAACTAGCCATTATTATTCCCAGTAAAGATAAAACAATTTTCCTTGTAACCATAATCTATTGCTCCTTAGTCCAAAGTCAACACTATTGGACAATCTGCAGATGAACCTTTTACACATTCTGGTGTACCATTTTCCTCTTCTTCGTCGTCACTGTCATTTTTTTTCTTTCTCTTTTTGTCTGGATTACAGAAATCGTCCTGTGGACGCCGGCGACAAAATTCCGTTGGATTTATCAATTTCAGTCTTTCAAAAAATGTTTCATCTTCATCCTCAAAATCTGGAACTAGGTATGATTTTTTATCTTTATATGGGGCATAACCGGCTGTCGAATTGGCGACACGGTCAGTAAAACCTATATCTGAAATAGTTTTTGGAAATTCTGTTTTTGTAACAGCCGGTTTTTTTGTGGTTTTTGCTTGCAGTTTATTTAATTCCGCAGTGCGTGCAGCGACGCCCGATTCGTATTCGCTAACAGGCTTTGCAAAAAGATTGTCCAATTGAATATCATTTTGTCTTTGGGTGGTTTTTACAACATTAACCGCGGACGTATTGCCGTATGATTTCTTATAATTTTCGAATATCGCATCAATATATCCGCCACAGGATGTCGCAAAATTATGCCCCGGCAATTGTGACAATTGAACCATTATTACCGGCCGAACATCAGATATACGCTTGTCAGAGCAATCAATGGATGTGCAATATGATAAAAGCAAATTGCTAACGACCCGATTACAATCGCCGGTATTTAAATCCGCCCCGGTGGCATATATTGGCGTGGGTATACGCTGATTATATGGACTATCTTTGGTCCAAAATGGATTTGATGAATACTTTTGCACGGGTTTTATTTGACCGTATGTAGAAAACGCCGTCGGGGCTTTTTGTGCACACAATCCACCCCGCATAAAAGCGAAAAATGCCACAAACCCAGCAAAAAGGAATATATTCGTCCTCATGCCCCCCTAGTCTTTCATCTTGATATTATATCAAAAAAAACATACCAATTAAAGCCAAAAATGCACCAAGTATGAAAAATGGCGCAAATGGAATAAATTTTTCTTTTTTCTTGAATGCCCATATTGCACCAAAAATGCATGCGGCCACCAAGGCAATTGCCAGCCCAGTCGGACCACACCATAATCCGCCGACCGCGATTAGTTTTATATCGCCCATCCCAATCGGTGTTTCTGCGTTTGGATTACGGCGTAACAATATTTTATCAAACACAAGTCCGACAACTGCCGCCAGTATGTATCCAAATGTCATACCAACGACGCCTGTGTTGATGTTAATCGGCCATGGAAAGAAACTTATTACCAAGGCCCCAATTATCAACAATGGAAACAAATATGCATCTGGTATAATACGCCGTTTCATGTCGGTTTTTGCAATTTTCCAACCAAGATACAGCGCGGTTAGAATCAAGATTGCAAAAAAAGCCCAAAATATATATAAAAACATATTTTCCTCCTTGCGTTTCGAATCGGTTTTATGATACTATATAATATCATATAAAACGATTAAGGTTGATATAAAATGAGTAAATCTTGGGACAGTGGTATATTAAAAAAGCTGAAAGCCTTGGTGGACAAGGGATTGCCTACGTCGGAAATAGGTAAAAGACTTGGCTTATCCAAGAACGCTGTTGTTGGAAAATTATACAGATTGGGTTGGAATGCCAAGGCAAGCGAGGAATCTAAGGCTACATCTGGCAAGACTGGTACATCGAAAAGGACTGTAACTAAAAAGAAAGAGTCGGCGGTAAAAAAGACCGTTGCCAAAAAGGTTGCGTTACCTAAAAAGGCCGTTGTTGCGCCTAAGAAAAAGGCTACCAAGACACCGCAAAAACCGGCAAAATCGGTAAAATCTGCGAAAAATGCAAAAGTTGCTGCGCCCAAGAAAGAGGCACCCAAACGGGTATCTGTGGGTCGCACCATAGCTGGACGCAACGTCAGTGTGCATCAGCGTGTTATTCAGCATGCGTTGGAAATGGCAAATTTAAAATCAGATCAATGCCGCTGGCCAATTGGCGATCCTGATTCCGAAGGGTTCCATTTTTGTGGGCAACCTGTATTTGTTGGTAAACCGTATTGTTATGAACACTGCAAACAGGCATATCAGTTTGCACCGCCAAAAAAGAAATAACTGTAGTTTGGGAAAGCGTAGATGCCACGAGAGAGAAAGAATTTTCATCATAAATTAAGTTTTATCGACTATGATATTGCCGGTAACGTCTTTCGTGCGTGGCGTGATGAAGACGGCAAATTGATTGTTGTGTTGGATGAAACTATTGACGAGTATAAACCATATGCATTACTTGTGATGGATTCTTATGGTGATCGTAAATGGGATGATGTTTTGTCTAATGATTTCAACCTTGATCTAGAAGACGTACGCCCAAAGAAAGAAAACAAGTATCAAAAACTTGATATTGAATATGATGGCTTAGACTTTTATGACCAGTTAGTGCATGCTTATGAATCTGGAACTGATGTTAATGCGGTGTTGCCAGCGTTATTTGATTTTCGCGATGCCGCAGTAAAGCGCGCCGCCACAGGTCGCTTGGTCACAGCAAGCGAAGTTATTGCACAATCTGTAAAGACTGCGACGCGTGCAGAACATACGATTTCAAATCTGTTAAATCGTCAAAATATTTTGCGGACCAGATTAGAAAATCAGCGCAGTGAGATTGGGCGCGAGCCTGCGAAAGAGTCCGCAGCTAAGATACTTAAAACCGAATCGCAAATCGAAAAAAACGAAGAAATGTTGATACGTGCACAAAAGCGACGCGATAATGCGAATCGTCGTGGCGATTCGGCGCGCGAAGATGCGGCGGTCGCTCATGATGTCCTGGCACGTCATCGCCCAAAACAAGAGATTCCGAATATATCATTATTGGTTCAAAAAGATGAAAATCTGAATAATCCGATTGTTCTACAACCAACCACAGATACCAAAACAGAGTATGTAGAAAAGTACGATGAAAAATATGAAAAAAACGAAGAATATACTGTTGTCAATGGTGATGAAAATGATAAAATAAATACTGATTCTGCAGCGGATATAAAGTTGCCAGTACCAGATTACGAATTACAATCAGAAACCGAGGAAGTCAAAATGTCAGATACCCAAGATACAGAAGAAGTAAAACCATTGTTGGACAAAGACCCCGAGATTTTGGATGAAGAAATCGCGTTCAAACCGGTGGACTTTGAAGATATCAAGACGCGTGAACCAAATAATATGCGTCCGGTATCACAAACAGAAACGGTGGATGAATACAGAAACGATTCGGAAAGTGTCGAAGTGCGTAATGAAACCGTTGTGGAACCATTAAGTTTCTCGGAAACTGGTGATACTAATACGGCCTCTTACGATGATGCTGATACCAGATACACCCAAGATAAGCCAGTATTGAATACAATACATTCTGTTGATGAACCTACGGTTTCGGATGTTGATACGACAAAGCAAGTTACTAATACACAGTATGAAAGTGTCACCCAGACGCACACAACACAAAGTGCACCTGCCACGCCGATTTATCAACAACAGCAGCGCCCTATTTCGCCGATTACTGGTGAAAGGACAAAGGTGCAACCTGTGGGGCAAACACGTCAGAAACCGACAATTGTTTACTATCTGTTGTTAATATTGTTGATTGGTTTGTCGATATTTACCTTGTGGTTGTATCAAAAAAGTAATGGTGGAACAGTTCCTTTGATTAATAGAAATGGCGACGAGACCGAGGTTGTTACTCATCCTGACGTTATATCCAGTGGCGGTGTGTTTATAACCCCACAAGAACCGGAACCCACTGTTACTGAACAGCCTGTTGCAGAACCAGATGTCCCTGTTGAAAAAACAGAACCACAGGTTATTATCATACGCGAACAAGTTGAAAAGCCGGTTGAAGATACACCGATAAATGTTGAATATCCAAATAATAACGTTTTGATTGCTGCTGAACCAGATGAAACGATAGTGGAACCCGAGGATAGTGTTTTATCACGCAAGGAACCTTATGGGGTTTCGCGTGAAAGTCAAACAGTCTATGTTCCTGTGTTTGAACCAGAAGTCGAGGTAGTAGAAGAACCCGAGGTTCGTGTGACGACAGTTACATCACCCGATGTAATATTTGACGATGATATTGTTTCTGTTCTTCCGGTGATGCCCCCCCATGATTATGATTTTGACGAAGAAGAAGCGTATTATAATGATAATGGCGATGATGTTGGATATTATTCAGAGTCCCAAAATTATTATCAACCACAGCGCGTTAATTATGAAGATTATGGACAACAAGAAGAGTATTATGAAGATAATTCAGACGGTGGATTTATAATTGAATCATCGGATGACACGGATCCAGAAACACGTAGATATTTAAGTGTTCATGACGGTGGGCAATACAGTATCGGATATACCGAGACAACATATTAAAATAAAAAAGTCACACAGAAATGTGTGACTTTTTTCATACATATAGAAAATTACTTCTCGATTACAACCATTGCAGCGGAAAAATTATCTTGGTCGGTAATAGAAAGATGAACCGCGGCAGTTTGTCCGGCCAGTTCCTTAAGCGCGGCGCGCGCACCGCCTGTAATCATAATTTCTGGATGTCCGTTATCATCATGAACCACCGAGATGTCCGAGAATGCAATATCGTCACCGAATCCGGTTCCTAGTGCCTTTAGGCATGCTTCGCGTGCAGCCCAAAAATTTGCGAGGTGTTTTTCCGCATTCGCGTTATCAGCGTCTGCGTACTCCAGTTCTTTCTTTGTAAAGATACGTTGTTTTTTGAATGCGGACCAATCAAGAAAACGGCCGGATTCAACCAAATCTATACCGATACCGACAATCATAAAATTCCTCCCTTGGACATATAAAATATGTGTTGAACTGATACGGCAATATAGAAACTTTTTCCCGATTCGTGCAAGCACAAAATTACATAAAATATATTTTTATATTTTAAGAAAAAAATTGTTGCATTTTATAATCATTATATTATATAATGATTTTGGAACAAAGGAGTTCAATATGAAAAAAACAACAACATTAATGCTGGCCGGTGTAATAGCGGCGGTTTTATCAATTGGTTCTGCAGATGCGGCCCCTTTACACAATAATGGACATCATCATGCGCCGCAACAACATACTGTGACCCAGGTTCAATCTGTATCACATCAAGGGCATAATCACATAGCTCATAATGGTGGGCATCATCATGTGCAGCCACATCACCCGCACCACCATCGTCCACATCATCATAACAGTGGTGCAAGTACTGGTGACTTAATTATTGCAACAGCAATATTAATATCTGCAATCATTTAATAAAGAAACCGCCGAAATGGCGGTTTAATTTTTATGGTCGGGGCGACAGGAATGTAATTCCCACCACTATGGGTGGCGGGCCCCTTTCACTGCGTGTGCGATGCACACTTGTTCCGAACCCGACATTGCGTTGCAATGTGATGTTCGCCCGTTATACCCACGATAAAAATACAACCGCCGAAATGGCGGTTTAATTTTTATGGTCGGGGCGACAGGAATCGAACCTGCGACCCCTTGCACCCCATGCAAGTACTCTACCAGGCTGAGCTACGCCCCGACAATGCACTTATCGTAATCTAAAAAAACGTAAAATACAAATTTTTTATTTACTATTGATCGGTTGGTACAGAACAATCTTGTATTTCTATGTCAACGCGACGGCATTTTGGATCATTGTTTTTCGGGTACAAGTCTTTTGTACATTGTTTGTCTGCTTCACCAGTGACAGGTTCATAAATAATTTTATCCCCATAGTCCGCAAGACCCCGTTTAAGATAGTCTTGTACAGATTGTGCCCTTTGTTCCGACAATTTTTGATTTGTCATTTTTGACCCTTTGGCATACTGGGTTCTATCTGTATGCCCTGTAATTTTGATACAAACTTTTTGTTCATCGGTTAACATTGACACAGTATCAGTAAGCCGTGCAATAAGTGCTTCTATCGCTGTTGGATCTTTTATGTCAGATTTTCCAGATGCGAATGTGCTATCGCCAGATAAATTTAAATGACGTGGATGAACTGACATGATTTCTGGTAGTTGGCTTCTTAATCCAGATGTATCAAGTTGTGGCTCTGGCATTTCTAACTGTGGACGTTCATATACAGGGGCATTAAATTCTGGAATTACATATTCTGGTGCAATCTCTTCTACTTCTTCTACTACCTTATCGATTTTCTTTTGTAATTCAGTTTTCTTATAATTTCTGTTTATTAAATAGTTTCCTACCATTCCACCGACAATACCTGCGCCCGCTGCGATTACGCCAGTTTTAAGTTTCTTTGCGCTGTCTTCTTTCTGGGCGTTCCACGCGGCTGCATCGGCACCTTCGGTATCAGTCAGGGCACGTGATAACGACGTATATGCACCAGTTGTTATCCCTGTCGATGCGTATTTATATAAACCACTT
>JAFZZS010000011.1 GCA_017615655.1 Alphaproteobacteria bacterium | reverse complement strand
GGAAAGAAAGACTATATTGTTACAGCGGTCGTGCCTGGTGATGAGTTTGCAAAAATGAATACGTACCAACAGCTAAGTAATTTATATTCCAGTGGCGATATGAATAATTCTGAGTTCACAATAAAACCACAAAAGATAAGCATTTTTAATAGTGGCAAGCAGCTAGTAATCAATAGATTTACAAATATAATTAACCGCTTGGTGCATAACAGGGAAAATAAATGAAACCTTTGTCGCAATTTCCACAAACTATTGAAACGCCGAGATTGGTGTTAAGGGTGGTTTTGCCCACACAGGCTAATGCAGAAACCTTTTTCGATATTATAGAGCAAAATCGTGATTATTTGGAGGCCTGGCAAGGACATTTTGAATATTTACGGAACGTTGTAGAGGTTAGAGATAAATTGGCGCATAGATACTCCCAAATAGCCAGCAATGAGGGGGTACTGTTCGGTATTTACAAGGGAAATGATTTAATCGGGCGGATCCGGTTCTTTGATATCCACGATAATAGCTGTGAAATCGGTTACTGGCTGATTAAAAAGGAAAATGGGCATGGTTATATGACCGAAGCATTAACTGCGCTGGAGGGCGAATTATTTGCTTTTGGTTTTGATAAAATCACGCTGGATATAGACGATGGGAACACAATGTCTGAAAATGTCGCCAAACGCAACGGGTATACATTGACCAAACGCCTGCCGATGGCATCTTGGGCCAAATGTGTCGGCAAATGCGATTCCCTGATTTATGAAAAACGTAAAGAAACTGATTAAAAAAGACCCTCAAATGAGGGCCTTTTATTGTTATTTATTTTTTTGCTTTTGCCGAGATAACAGATTTTGTTTGTACATGTCAGACAGCAATAATGCGATGGATGTTTCATCGAATGCATCCAAAACCATCTGCAAATCTTCCGGATTTGAACGCAAGTGTCCATCCATAACCGCAAGAGCAAAGTTCTTGAACATTTCCTCGTTCTTGCTTTCAATATCACCTTCAATCAACATATCAAAATAGACACGTTCATCAGCAGACATGCGTGATATAATATGCGGACATATCTCGATCAGTTTCTTGGCGGTTTCGTCTGTTACGTTCAAGTTGACCTTTTTACCAGCTTCTTTTATGGATTTAATCGCCAACATCAGGTCAACCGTTGCATTTTCATTTGCAAATCTTGCGGTCTCGCTGCGTTTATCTTTGCGATTATGACGCATCAAGATGCCGGCAGTCAGAAGCATATATGATAATGCAAATGACACATTGACATAGAACCATGGCTTGTTTTTCGTTTCTATACCAAGCACCGGACTTTTTTCAGACTGTGCTTTTGGTTTTGGGTTATAAACGTTATAAAACATCGCACGTATTGGCTGGTCATATTCGTTTATACCACCAAAGATCACAGCCCAGAAAATCGGCGCAAACAAATTTACCTTTAAATTCGTCAACAGCCATGTTTTTAAATCAAACTTCGGTTTCTTATACGGTTTGACATAAACAGGGTGTAAATCACCAGTTGAATGAATACCTTTTTCATCCATAAAAGTGCTTCTGCTGATCCCGGTTGCGTTTGCAACCTCTTGTTTGGCGATTTCTTTAGGGTTGACCCCTGGAAAACGTTTTTTCATTTTTTTACCTTTTAGTTATCGTCTCGTTATCTGGACATAACAACGATTTTTCTGCGCAAGAATTTGTTTGAATCATCGATAGCGCGTGCGAATAAATCCATTTTTTCTTCGTCCGCCGCCGCATGAGCCAAAGCATCTTTGCCAGATTTATCTTTGATGCCGACACGTGCACCGTTTGACAATAATATCTTTGGAATTTCATAATAGAAAGTCGCCGAGAAGTTGTCCTTGGCTTCAGCATATTCATAATCATCATCTTCATCGCATATGCAGTTATCCCAGCGCCCCCATTTTTGCGTCAAAGAATGAGCCAAAGCGGTTTTTCCAGATTTATCTCGCAGATTAACCTTTGCGCCGTGTGACACCAAGAATTCAACAGGTGCAACAATCCATTTTGTATCATCAAATATACACGGTTCCAAAACATCGTCAAAACCGCAAACGCGCATAAGTCCGGTTCTCCCTTGGTCATCTTTGATATTGATATTTGCACCGTTTTTGTACAAAAACTTCATTGCCGCGAATTGGCCATCAAGCCTTCCGGCCAGGAACGTAAATAACGGTTCGCCCAACGTGCTTCTATCTACACGTGCCCCATTATCGACCAATATCTGCGCTTGTTCAAAATTGTAGTACATCAGGCTTTCCAACAATGGTGTATCAAACCAAGACGGATTTGGATCGATCCAGTTTGGATTTGCGCCATTTGCAAGCAACAATTTCATACATTTCGTATTTTTAGCGTTGCTTTCATAACACGTTTCGCCAATGCATTTCATCAACATTTCGTTTCTTATACGACGTCTTTTGTCGGCACCTGCGGCCAACAAAGCCTTTACGCGTTCTGCATCCAATGCCTCAAACGCATCTTGTAATTCATTCTTTTTCTTTCGAATAGGTTTTATTAGCATCACATATCCTTTTGGTTACATGTTCGGAGTATATATAACACTAAAAAATATGTTTGTCAAGTAGGTGGATAAAAAATATTCAGGGCCATGTGACAGTCCTGATTTATATAAAACGAGGCAAAGTTATTTATTATTCCATTCAGATCTTAATTTGCCGAACATGGATGTGCTGTGAATGGAACCATCGTGCCACAGATCCCTTTCTCGGTTTACCCCCTCAAGCATATAGCCATTTTTCTCGGCATGTCGGCGAGATGCAACATTATCGGTATCGCACGATATATCGATCTTACGCAAATTCAGGGTTTCAAAGCCCAATTTTTCGATAGCTGGGATCAACTTATCAACAATCCCGGCACCACGTGCAGATTTCTTCAACCAATATCCGATTTGGCCGGTTTGGTTCCGGGTGTCAATGCCGCTTAGACCGATTTCACCCAACAATTCACCATCTTTGAATATACCGTACATGGCGTACTTCCATCTAGGTTCATCATTTTTTGCTTTGTTTTGATAATATGCCAGGACTTCATCCGCAGATTTCCACATACCACCATGAAACCAGTGCCGAAAGGTCTCAGTGTCCGCAACAAAGATATCATATATCATTTGTGCATATTCCTTTGTCGCCGGGATCGGTCGCAACACAAAATTATCAACAATTATTTCTTCTGGTTTTACAAATTCAGACATTTTTTATCCTTTTGTTTCAATAACTATACCACAAAAATGTAGCAATTTACAGGGGATATGTTATAATTGTCATAAGATTAGAAAAAGGGATACAAAATGACAAAGACTATTATTGCAATCGGTGGCGGTTCGTTTGGTCAGATGAAGAATGGAATACAAAAGCCGATGGAAACATTCGAGATTGATAAAAAAATGGTAGAACTTACCGGCAAACAGCACCCAAAACTGGTGTTTATTGGTGCTGCACATGGTGATGATTTATCTCGTTTCCTGGCAATCGAAAAGTATTTTACTGAACAATTTGGATGTGTTGTAGAAAATTTGAATTTGATTGACGCTTCCAAAAGACCAAATGCGGATGATCTTAAAAAGATTATTTTAGGGGCGGATATTATCTATGTTGGTGGTGGCAATGTCACGTATCTCATGAAAGTGTTGAGTGATACGGGGGTGGATAAGCTATTACGTCAAGCATACGACCAAGGGATAATTATGGCGGGTAATAGTGCCGGTGGATGTGCTTGGTTTGAATATTATGGCAACGATGAAGATGATGATTTTGATGGAACGTTCGAAACATTTAAGCCTAAAAAAGCACTTGGATTTGTACAGGGATATTTTGAGCCACATTGGGACACAAAACCCGATCAAGGAATCAGTAAAAAAGATGTGTCAAGAAGTGCTGTTCAGAGCATGCTGACAAAGAATAATATCTTTGGGTATGGTGTTGATGAGGGGGCGGCAATAATGGTTCAAGATAATGGAATACCTACGCCGCTTGAATCAAAGCCTGGTGCTGGAGTACATGATCTAAAAAGTTTAACACAACAGTACGTGAATCCGGGCAAAGGCAGAGAATAAACAGAATGTCGGTCTAATCAAAAAGGTCGTTTAACATGCTTAGTGTAGTAGATGAAATAAAAGAAAGATTGTTAGAATATTCAAAAAAATCTTTTGAGAAAGATGGGTATGATTTTTGGAATAATCACATCAAATATGTTTTTAAGAATGCTCACGATTTAGCTGTTAAACGTGGTGCTGATGTAGAAGTTTGTGAATTAGCTGCTTTATTTCATGATATGGCCATGGTGGCTGATTTTGGACCACGAGAAGAACACGAAAAATACGGCGCACAAATGGCACGTTCTATGCTCACAGAACTTGGTTATCCAAATAACAAGATAGATTTGGTAGAAAAGTGTGTTTTAAACCATCGTAGCAGTGGTGGAAAGACGCGTGATACGGCAGAAGAACAAATAATTGCTGATGCTGATGTTATAGCACATTTTGATAGCATTCCATCTTTGTTTAGTTTGGCCTATAATAAAATAAATTTACCAATGGAAGAAGGTAAAGAGTTTGTAAAAAACAAACTAACAAGGGATTATAATAAATTAAGCCCTGAGGGCCAGAAAGATCTTAAAGAAAGGTTTCAAACAATAATGAACGTGTTGTTTGTAGATTAAAAAACAATAAGGATACAAAAATGATTTATTACAACATCAATGATATTGTTATCAGAGATATGGTCGAGACTGATCCGGAAGTAATCACCCACGAGGAACATTTGCAAGGTTGGATCCATCAAAAGGTTGAAAAATATACACAGCGATTGAAAGATGTTGCCGATGGCAAGTGTGTTGCGCTGGTCGCCGAATACAAAGGTAATGTGGCCGGGTATTTCAATGTATATCCTGATACGAAAAGTGGTATGTTTGGTGGCAAAGGTTGGCCTGAATTGATCGATTTTGGTGTGTTACAGAAATATAGAAGACATGGTATTGGTAATGTGTTAATGCAAGTTGCGGAAGATATTGCGAGAAAATACGCAGATACTGTTTGCTTGGGGGTTGGCTTGCATCGCGATTATGGTGCTGCACAAAGAATGTATGTCAAACGTGGCTACGTTCCAGATGGTACTGGGTTATGGTGGCAAGGAAAAAATCTGGACCCATATGCAGAATTGAAAAACGATGATGAAGTTGTTCTCTATATGTCAAAGAAATTATAATGAACCAATCGCCCGTTTGGGCGGTTGTTTTTATAAAATTTTTCCGAACTACTTGAAAATATCAAAATTTGGTCTATAATTGTGAATGAAAGCCGATAATCCACTAACAATGGGGAGGCGGAAGAAGAACGGTTGCAAAGAGATTTGCGCTTACTAGAACTTCCCGGGATTGCCCGTTATAGCAAAGGACTCTTTAATGGTATGGCGAATCCAGCGAGAGTTGAAAAGGCAGCATTGGCGACAGTGTTGCGAAACAAGGTGGCACCACGTTGTGTCATGTAATCTGAGAAATGATATGCATGATATTTTACGTCCTTGTGTTCTTATTATAAACAGTAATAACGCAACATAAAGGAGGTTAAAATGTCAATGATAAGAACGCATATCGCCGAAATTCCACAAAAGATTGGCGAAACTATAACTGTCAAAGGTCACGCGCAAACAATACGTGAGCAGTCAAGTATTGCATTTATTGTCCTGCGCGAGATAACCGGAACCGTTCAATGTGTTATTGAAAAGGGATCGGCGGCCTTTGAGAAAGTAAAAGAAATCACAACAGAATCTGTCATATCTGTGACAGGTAAAGTTGTGGAAACAAAAAGCACAGAGTCCGGTTTTGAGATCCAAGCATCCGAAATCGAAATTATATCTTTGGCCGAGGCGACCCCGATACCTGTCACACAAAAAGGCGGCGCGGAAGTAACCCCGGAAAAATCGCAAGATTGGCGTTTCTTGTCACTGCGTAGCCCACGCGGTGCAACGATAATGCGTGCCATATCTGCGATGACAGCTGGATATCATGAATACCTGACCAAACAAGGGTTCATAGAAATCCAAACACCAAAGATTATGGCGACACCATCGGAATCCAGGGCGGAATTATTCAAACTGGAATACTTTGGTCAAACGGCGTACCTTGCTCAATCACCACAGTTATTCAAACAAATGGCGATTGCATCCGGTTTGGAACGCGTGTTTGAGGTTGCACCGGCGTTTCGTGCGGATCATTCGTTCACAACGCGTCACGCGACAGAATTCACATCTTTCGATGGTGAAATGGCATATATTGAAAGCTTCGAAGAAGTTATGCACGAGCTGGAAAGTGCGATTTCGTATATGCTGACATCCATCAAAAAGACATGTGGCAAGGAAATCGAAAAGTACTTCGGTATTACTGAGTTCCAGTTGAAAAAGCCGATTCCACGCATCACGATGGCAGAGGCGAAAGAAATATTGCGTGAAATGGGTGCTGCATCTGAACAACCGGACATCACAACAGCCGAAGAAAAAGCACTTGGCGATTATGTCAAGGAAAAGTATGGCTCTGATTTCGTATTCGTGACCGAATGGCCATGGGAATCCAGACCTTTCTATCACAAAAAAGCGATAGACAAACATGGACACGAAATATCGGTATCTGCCGACTTGCTGTACAAAGGCGTTGAAATTGTGACCTGCGCCCAACGTGAAGAATCCTATGCAAAACTGTGTGAACAGTTAAAAGGCAAAGGATTACACCAAGAGGGCCTACAGTGGTACTTGGATTGTTTCCGCTATGGCATGCCACCACATGGTGGTTGGGGCTTTGGTGGTGCAAGATTCATAAAGCAGTTGCTGGAATTACCAACGATACGGGAATCAACATTCTTGTTCCGCGGACCATCACGTTTGATGCCGTAAAAAAAAGGTGCCGATTGGCACCTTTCTTAATTCTGTATACCGGATATGCCTTTCCTGCATAATTCGGCATAGATCGGTTTGTCTAAGCCATATGCTTTGATCAGTGCGCTGGG
>JAFZZS010000010.1 GCA_017615655.1 Alphaproteobacteria bacterium | reverse complement strand
TCATAATAAGAATATATTATTTTAGTTCTAGTTTAACAAATAGGGGGTTCTTATTATGACTCATGACGATTTATGGCTAGCAATTGTTCAACTGGCGGCATCAAGAAATATGTCATGCTCGGGTCTTGCAAAATTCTCGGGGTTAGATGCAACCACTTTTAATAAAAGTAAACGGTTTAGCAAATATGGTCAACCACGTTGGCCTTCTACTTACAGCATCGCAAAAGTATTAAATGCAATCGGAATCACGATGTCTGAATTCGTTCAATTCATGCCAAAGCACGAGGACACACAATCGGAAAATTAAATATATTGTAAATAATTATCTCTCATATTCGTGCTGCTGGTTAGCACAGGAAACATTATTGCTGCCGCTGCTGGTCGTACCACAACAATTACCACTGGCATTATAACTTTTACCTTCTGGACATGTACATCTTTGTGATGGGACGGACCAATTTGCATTATAACTTGCATCACTTGGACACTGTGTACAACTCGCACTGCCCCATTTGAAATATGTACTATTGCATTTACACATTCCATCATAAATTTCGCCTTCTGCAGTAGAACTGTACGTTGAATTAGACGGGCATGTAACGCATGCACCCGCATACCAGTGATAATTACCATCACATTTGCAGTGTCCCCAGAATTCCACATCAGTCCCAGTGGCCTCAACACCATGTGAAACACTATTACAGTTCTTTGCTTCGCCACAAACACCCGTTGATAGATATACACCGCCATTTGTACATACTGGCAAGCATGCACCCCGGAATGACACATAGCCTTCACGGCATCTGCAAAGTTTATTGACGCGACCCATTGGCGTGTTATCTTGCGATATACTTGCAGAATTGCTGTATGAATATTCAGAATTATCCGGACATAACAGTGATTGATAGAATATTTCGGAAATACTTTCTATACATTTATCTGGATCACTTGTTGGGCAACTGTACGTATCTTCGGAAAATACCGCATATCCACATGTTAATGCAACATTACGACATGCACCACGCATGATATTGTATACGCTGGACACCGCCGCAGTGGCCGACCACGATGTAACCTGGGAAACCTGGTCATTATAACATGTACCAATATCAGTTAAACAACTTGATGCATAATCAGAAATGATTTTATATTGTGCGGCCTTGATATTAACCATCGCACGTTGAATGTAATTTATAATAATATCATTGAACCGTATATAGTTTCCATTATTGTCATATGTATATGCGCGACATTTATCCAGAACCGGACGACACAGACCTTCGTCCACAGCCTTTTGTTGAGTTCCAATTTTACTAAGCAAATATTTTACAACACATTTACCATCACTGCCACAATCCGTTGTGTTGATTGGTGTGCTGTATGCACTGGACAAGAACGATGTATTAACACCCGCATTATTATAATCAGCCATAAAATTTTGAATCATATTTATGTTCTTACCCAATACAACATCGCCATTTTCATCAATATACATCTTGGTTGGATCAAGACATTTTGTATAATCATCGCCACAAACCATATCATCTGTCATACATTTTTCCAATGCACTGACACATCCACGGGCATCATAAGTATTTTGATTTTGCAATACGGCAAGACGTGCCTTTTGCAACATACGCGTTGCACTGCGAACATTAGAAATTAATGTTTCGTTCATTTTATTCAGGCCCTGTTCGTATGCAATACAATCTTTATCAATTGCTAAATCATAATTACCCGTGATTTGTTGTGCTGTTGCGCCAACCTCTTTGCATTGTGAGATAACCGTATTACAACGCTTTTTCGCAGCATTATATAAATCCGCACCCCGCAGGTTTGAAAAACTGCTGTTTGTTCCAGTTAGAAAATCCAGGCTAAATAAATCACTGGTATCCGCGGAACTAAAATCAAGATCTATATCAATCAATCCATAAGAATCTGTCGTATAATATGATGACGAGGCACTGGTTGTTGGATCTTTTATCATTTTTTCAATATTATTCAAAAGAATACGATTTTCAGTCGTATCGGTTACACCAGTCATCGCCTCTTCCGCCTCGGTTGCGGACATAATTGCGGAAATTTCATCGGCGGACAACCCAACATAACGAATATTTTGCGCAACTTCGTTCAATTCCGCATTTGCATCCTTAACAGCCTTTTCAACTTTGGCGTATTTCGAAAGATTTGATGAGCACGAGCAGCGCTTTTGATTTGAATCTATGACGGCACAAAATTGATCCATACAATCATTATATTGCTCCTGGCACGACTTGTTCAATGCCGCCGTCTGTTCAAGACGTTCTTTGGCATCTGCAATTGCAACTGGATCAAGTTTTGTTTCTTCACGTTTATTGCCTATTGCGATACGTGATTGCAAATTGCGAATTTCAGACGATATATTTGACCCTGTCTGTTCACCCGATGCAAGCGTGGCACGACCACCAACCTCGGCAGTAGATGGGCGAAGTGTTAAACCAGCACGTCTAACTGCTGGATTTGAATTTATACTAGCCGCCTCGGTACGTGAAGAACGACCAACGTTACGAACTGCCGCCTCTAGCTTACTGCGCGAATCATCCGAAGAATCTAATGACCGCGATATAGACGATGCACGATTAACAGTGCGCGTTGGTGTGATATTACGACTGGTATTAGTTTCGGCTGATGATGACGGACTAACTGTTCGAACAATACGCGAAACCGCCGTTCTGGATGTTGTATTGTCATTTGATACTTTATCAGATGAACGTTCCGATGTTGCAGAGCGAGACGACGCCACTGCGCGTCCTGTATCCGATACATTTGTACGTACGGCGCTTTCTGGAACATCATCAACGCCGGGTATAATGCGCGAAACACCGCCCGCAGACACCGCAGGCAGCGCATATAATGCAACCAAAAATCCTGTTATAAACCCTTTCATACTTACACACAATTATACCACAAACAGCACTATTAAAAAAGATAAAAATACTTTATGCAAAACAAAAACCGCTGTAAAAGCGGTCTTTGTTCATCTTACCAGAGATTTCTTAAAGTTCACGTGAACCAAAACGTTCCCTAGTCATAGCACGTGAAATTGAATCTGCCTCACAAAATTTACGAGATACTTCGTTTTCCAGTTCCTCTTTGGCATTGATTACCTGGTGCAAAGAATCAACCTGTTGTTGAACGTTTTGCGGTAACTTTACAGTCCAATCTTTTTTACGTGTTTGCACATTGGCAACCTGGCTAAAGCTAACGTGAACGCCATAATTATAACCTGGTTCAAAGTTAAACGAAGATTCACCGACTCTTTCGGGTGTATTAGTACTATGCACATTAACATCGAAATCTTTTTTATCTTCGAAAACATGCGTCTTGCTAACTTTACCATCTGTAGACGTCTTAACAACCTGCCATTTGCCTTCACCCAGTGAAATCAATTCGTATTTGGCACCTGGTTCACCAAAGAAATCGACGGTCAATTTTGAATCATATACACTAACACTGCGAGTAGTGATTAAGTATTTTCCGTTATACCATTCGTAATTCAAATCCTCGTAACCGTAAACATATCCACCTTCGCCTGCGTCAGAAGTGCCCATGACGGTATTTTCTGGTACCAAGTAGTAATCTGCATACTTTTTTTCTATACTCTTTCTAGATTGAATCAAACTTGCCTTGGTATCTTTAACAATTTGACTAACCATTGCATGCATATTATCTTTGTTTGGCTGTCCATAGTCAGCCGCATCTATTACACGATCTACGGCTTCTACTAACTGTCTCCATTCATACTCTTCTTCAGATCCTACTTCTTCATTTTCAATACCAATAAAGCACATCGCTTCTTTTGATACACGATTATTCCAAGAATAACCAGAATTCTTGATATCAAATCCAGTTGAATCTTGAGAAATAGCGTCATCCAAACGCACATGATATTTACCCAATTCCATCACTATTTTATTGTATGAATTTTCAATAATTTTTGATCCTGCATTGATGACCTCGCGATCCATAACACCACCCAAAGTATAAGGATATTCCAATGTATAAATATCATCTTTATCATACCAGGACCGACGTTGAGAATCTAATTGGTTCTGGTAATCACGCCCGCCATTTGCCTGGACAATTGAATCACGAACATGTTTAGTATATTCATCACGAATTTCACGATCTGTCCGTTGCTTTGGCTGTGGTTGCACCGAAACTTCTGTGGTTGGTTGTTGTGGCTTTACTGGTTCTTTTTCTTCATGGTTGTCACACGATGACAACAAACCACTAATTGCCAACATACCTGTAAAAGCCCATGTTTTTACTCTTTTAGCATTTTTTGACATTTGTATTCCCCTTTTATTTTGGTTACATATCAGAATATAATACAAAAAAAATAAATGTCAAGTATTTTACAACAAAACACATAACTCTCAAAAATCAATAAAAAACCGCCATGACGGCGGTTTCTTTATTTTTTATCCGTATCCGGAACAACCGAAACAGTCTTCCGATCACGAAATCCGCGTTTAAATGTAACAACACCGGCAATTTTGGCAAACAAAGTATGATCTTTGCCCATACCAACGTTTTCACCCGGATGAACAGTTGTTCCGCGCTGACGAATGATGATGTTTCCAGGGATTACACGTGTACCACCAGATTTCTTAACACCAAGTCTGCGTCCCGCTGAATCGCGTCCGTTTGAACTGCTGCCCGCACCTTTCTTATGTGCCATAATTAAACTCCTTTAATTTCAGATTTCATTCTGGGTTACCAGAATTTAACCCTTGATTTCCTTGATTTTCAACACAGTGATAAACTGACGATGACCACGTGTCCGACGATAATTTTGACGACGTTTCTTCTTAAATACCAACACCTTGTCATCACGTTTTTGTTCAACAACAGTCGCCACAACACTTGCACCATCCACAGTCGGTGTTCCAATACGGTCGCCAACCATTAAAACATGGTCAAATGTGACATCGCCTGTTGCATCCAGTTTTTCAACCTTGATAACATCACCGGTTTTAACACGATATTGTTTGCCACCGGTTTGAAAGATTGCAAAGTCACTCATATTCTTGTCCTTTTATGGTTTATTTTTTAACTTTTGTCTAAAAGTTTATGCAAATAATACTGTTTTTATACCAAAAGTCAAGTGTTTTGCATAAAATTTTATGCAATAGTTGTTACTGGTCAGCAATCAAAAAACCGAGCCAAGAGGCTCGGTTTTGAATTTCGTTCTTATTTTAACCTTATTTTGTCCAGGAACGGATACAACCTTCACCTGGACAACCAAGTGCATCACGCAAGCACTGTTCACGGAATGCCGCAGAATTACCATTTGTTTCTGTGCCAGATGGTGTCGCACCACTATCGTTTGCCTTGGTCAAGATCTCATTTAATGTCACAATGTTACGGCAAGTATTCTTGGTATAATCACTTGCGTGCCATTTGCATGACGTATTATCTGCAACATCTATGATTGCGCGGAATTGCGCCACAGACGGATTACAAATCATGTCCTGATAGCAATGTGGAACATTTGCAATTTGTGCACAATATGTTTTAATACGTGCCGTAGACCAATTGCTATTTGCGGTTGCCTGTGTTTCATAACAATCATTAAGCTCGCTTACACATTCATTAAAGTTTGTCCCAGCGGTGATTGCATCGGACAATATCTGGTCTTGTTCTTCATTATAGAATTCCAAACGTTTCTGTTGCAATGCCTGTTGTGCCGCCGCTTTTTGATACGAAATCTTCTGCGCTGTGGTCTTTAACTGCTCGCCGTATAAATCACAATCTGCATTAGCATCTAACAAGTATTTCTGCATTACACTGCGACGCGCATCTGCAACAGGTCCACGCAATGATGCATACGGATCACCAGACGATGACGTATAACCAAAGCATGATGCTGTGGCGTTTGCAGTATTTGTACTGCGCTCGTTCAGCGTTACATCACCAGACGACGAAATCGTTACCTTGCTATTGTAATTATACGGACACGACGCGGTTGCGCCATTTGCACAACGTCCACCAGACGGTGGTGTTCCGCAACCTTCGTATATACCATTAAAGCAAGAATCCAGAACACGCGCACAGACATTGTTATGCGCATAACGGAATAAATCATACCCCCATGTTTCCGCCAATGTATCTTGGACTTCATCTTGAGACAACGCAATCGTCGAACCTGTTATACCACTGACCGCGTTTGTAATTGTGGTAAATGCCGCAACCAATGAATCATCATCCGTTTTCAAGATAGTATCTGTATTTGATTTAACTTCATCCGCCCATGATGCCAATGACGCCAAAATGTCGGAACCTGCACCATCTAAATCCTTGATATCAAACAATCCGTTATTGTTTGTTGACGAACAATAAGATGGCGCCTGAGTCCGTGAACAATCACTTGTTTTATATAAACCGTGATCCGAACACCATGATCCAAAGGTTTCTTCACTGGCGGTACCATTATGGCTTGCTTCGCGCCAAGATGCACAGTTCATAACTTTTTCGGCCTCGGTTAGTGTGAACGCGGCACTTACTTCTTTACCTTTATTTGCAATTAATAATGCCAATTCACCGGAAATTTTGATAAGTTCTTCGTTTGCAGATTCAAGTGCAGATTCCGCCTCGGCAAAAGCCTTTACACGCCCGGCACATGCGCAACGACGTTGTGCCTCGCTACGCGCGGTGCAAATTTCATCCATACATGTATAATAAGATTCCAAACATGTGCTGTATGCATCCGCAGAAATCAACCCAGTTGTAGAATCTATGATGTTTGAATAATTCCCAGTGTAAAGTTTGCTAGACAAGTATGTGTAATATGTTCCGTTGGTACTTTTTGAACCACGAATAACATCACCCTGGACAGAAACTCGTGATGATGCCGTCGTTCCTGTTCTTGCACGAACATTACGGGACGTTACCGCACGTGGTGCAACGGAACGAGTTGTCCGGGCTGTAACACCACGCGACGAATTAAGTTTAAGACCATTTGCACGTGGCGAAACGTTGCGTGATTGTACCCCGCGTGATGATGTTGAATTTGCAGTTGTTGTGTTTGCTGGACGTACAGCAGTTGTAGAATTTGACCGTGGACTGGCACGTCCAGATGTCCGCCCAGATGCCTGACCCGACACATCAGCGTT
Organism: Alphaproteobacteria bacterium; assembly: GCA_017615655.1. GTDB lineage: Bacteria > Pseudomonadota > Alphaproteobacteria > Rs-D84 > Rs-D84 > Enterousia. The sequence continues at coordinate 13,717 of JAFZZS010000010.1, read as the reverse complement.
CATGGCTGGTGCAATAGGATCTGCCAAAACAGCACGCATAGACAACAAAGTTGAACATACAAAAAATGCACATGCCAGTAAAAGAACTGCGCCAAGTGCGTTTTTATAAAAATTTCCAACAGAACGACTATTCATGTATACTCTCCTGCGTATTTCAAAAACCCCCAATTTTAGACACTTTCCCGATGTGAAGCACGAATGTTTCACACCACTACTCTATGTTATTATAACATCTTTTGGTAAATATGTAAACAAGAAAACCCGCCACAAAGGCGGGTAATTTTTTTAATGTTTTTTATTAAAACGATTCTTTGATTGACTTACCGGTTTCCTTAAGTTCTTTACCTGTTGCTTTCAATTCTTTACCGGCTTGTTTCGCAGATTCTTTGATTTCTTTTGCGAATGTTTTTGCCTCTTCTTTGGTTGTCACAACTTCATCTTTTGCTGCAGTTACAGTATCGGTCGCTGTTTCAACAACTTCATCTTTGTGTTCGACAACATATTTTTTTACATAATTTGCACATTTCTTAGACAACGAAGAAATATTATCTGTCAAACAACCCATCATTGTTTGTGAACCAACCAACATTTCTGGGCAGATAGCGGTCAAATCATCTTTGTTGCATGCTTCTTCTAGCGTAGCTGGTTCAGACTTTTTGCCAAAACCCAATCTTTCCAACCAACTAGCATTAGCACCAGAAATAGTTGTTGTTGCAAGTATTAAACCAAGTGTAAATATTTTTTTCATGTTTTCCCCTTTTGTTTTTACGAATGAAATCATAAAATTTTGTTTTTCAACTGTCAATCTTTTATTTTATAAATCAACCAAAAAACGCCCGTTTGGGCGTTTTTATTATTTGCGCGGGAATTTGACTGCTGCCTGAGCCGCCGCAAGCCGTGCGATTGGCACACGGAATGGGCTGCAAGATACAGAATCAAAACCACATTTATGGAAGAATTCTATGGATTCTGGATCGCCACCATGTTCCCCACATACCCCAAGGTGTATTTTGTTGCCCTTGGTGCTGCGCGCTTTTTGAACGGCATCCTTGATTAACAAACCGACACCCAGTTGGTCAACTGATGCAAATGGATCAGCGACATAAACACCACGTGCACGATATTCATCTAAAATTTTACCGGTATCATCACGCGACATTCCAAGTGTTGTTTGTGTCAAATCATTTGTTCCAAATTCAAAGAATTCGCAACTTTCCGCAATTTCATTTGCCAAAACTGCGGCACGTGGCAATTCAATCATTGACCCAACGGTATATTCAATACTCTCACCAGTTTCTGCAAATAATGCAGTGGCGGTCGCATCAATAACTGTCTTTACGATATCAACCTCTTTCTTGGAGCCAACCAATGGAACCTCGATTTCTGGATGAACTGATATTCCCGCCTTTTTGCACTCCAATGCTGCAGACAATATGGCACGTGTCTGCATTTCACAAATTTCTGGATATGTTATCGCCAAACGGCAACCACGATGTCCTAACATTGGATTTTGTTCATGCAATGCATCTGCGCGCGATTTTACAAATTCTACTGATTTACCAATATGTTTTGCCAATTCCGCTATGTCTGCATCAGTATGTGGCAAGAATTCATGTAATGGTGGATCAATCAGACGGATTGTTACCGGCAAACCATCCATTATTTTGAATAATTCTACAAAATCTGCCTTTTGATAAGGCAACAATTTTGCCAATGCTGCACGACGACCATCTTCGTCTTCGGCCAAAATCATTTCACGCATATCTTGTATACGTGCTGGATCAAAGAACATATGCTCGGTGCGTGCTAACCCGATACCCTCGGCACCAAAATCACGTGCTTGTTTCGCATCTTTTGGTGTTTCGGCGTTTGCCTTGACTGTAAGCGTTTTAATCTCATCGACCCATTTCATTAATGTACCGAAATTACCGGTCAATTCCACAGACACAGTTGGCACAGCCCCAGCAATAATCTGACCTTTGGCACCATCAATGGAAACCCAATCGCCCTCATGGATTGTTGTTCCAGACGTTGTTTTCATTGTTTTTGTTTCATAGTCAATTTTAATATCTGGACTGCCCGAAACACAAGGCGTTCCCATACCACGTGCAACCACTGCTGCATGCGATGTCATACCGCCACGCGCAGTGATAACACCCTGGGCCGCATTCATACCCGCAATATCTTCTGGGGATGTTTCAACACGTATCAGCATAACCTTTTTACCTTCGGATGCCCATTTTTCCGCATCTTCGGCATTGAATACCGCCATACCAACAGCAGCGCCCGGGGATGCTGGTAATCCAGTTGCAATAACATTTCTTTCGGCCTTGGGATCTAACATTGGATGCAAAAGATGATTTAATTGGTCGGCACCAACACGCAAAATAGCTTCTTCTTTGGTTAACAGACCTTCATTTACCATTTCAACCGCCATACGAACAGCAGCAGCAGCGGTACGTTTACCGTTACGGCACTGTAACATCCAAAGTTTACCATGTTCAATTGTAAATTCCATATCTTGCATATCTTTGTAATGTTTTTCTAATTTTTCACGAACATCGCAAAGTTCTTTATACACGGACGGCATTGCCTCTTCCAAAGACGTACGCCCAGAATCATCTTTGCTCATTGGTTGCGGGGTACGTATACCGGCAACAACGTCTTCACCCTGGGCATTAATCAGGTATTCACCATAATATTTGTTTTCACCTGTTGCAGGATCACGACTAAAGCACACGCCAGTTGCGCTGTCATCCCCAGAGTTTCCAAAGACCATTGCCTGAACATTGACCGCGGTTCCCCAATCACCTGGAATATTATTTAATTTGCGATATGTGATTGCCTTTTTGCTCATCCAAGAACCAAACACCGCACCGATACCCAACTTTAACTGTTCCCATGGATCTTGTGGGAAAACTTTACCAATTTTGACACCAATTTCTTTGAACTTTTCAACCAATTCTTTCAAATCTTCGGCGGTGAGTTCTGTGTCTACTTTATATCCTTTGTCTTCTTTCATGCGTTCCAGTGTATGTTCAAACAGGTCAATATCCGCACCCAAAACAACATCACTGAACATCATTATAAAGCGACGATAGGAATCATATGCAAAACGTTCATTACCAGAAATCTTGGCCAATGCTTTGACTGTATCATCATTTAACCCAAGATTTAAAACAGTATCCATCATCCCAGGCATTGAAACACGGGCACCAGAACGAACAGAAACCAATAATGGATTTTCCATATCCGCAAATTTTTTGCCCATAATTTTTTCAATGTGTGCGATACCATCACGAACCTGGTCCATTAAATCAGACGGATATGTTTGGTTGTTATCGTAATAGTACGTGCAAACTTCTGTTGTTACGGTAAAACCAGCTGGAACTGGTAACCCAACCAAATTCATCTCGGCCAGATTTGCCCCTTTGCCGCCCAGTAAATTACGCATATCTGCGCGCCCTTCGGCAACGCCGTTACCGAAAGTGTATACCCATTTATTACTCATGGTGTCTCCTTTGTTGTATTTCGCGCGCATATTTTTCACAAAAAATATCTCAATTGCAATTGAAAAAATAAAAAGTCAACATAAAAAGTTATTATTTTAATTTTTTTTTATATTTCTTCGCTTTAATTTTGACAGCATCTGTGATATAATTATCCGTATAAACAACACAACAAACAAACCGTTCCGCGTATCTGTGCTTTGATGATATAGTTTACACCAAGGCACAGGTCTCGGATCTGGCGAATGTATATCATTTGGTCGATTTTGTTGTTTACAGGCACACCAAAATATGATATAATTTCGCAAAGAAGGGGTCACAAACGGGTATCAAGAGGAATGTAACCATGTATTTTTCAAAGAAATTCTGTATGTTTTCCATATGCGCGTTGGTTGTTGCGATGCCGGGTGTTTCATTCGCAACAAGCGATGGGACAACTGTCACTAGTAAATTGTACGTGGATGCCAAACTAGATTTAAAACAAGACAAACTTCCCTATAATGCAACGAACAAAGTTATCATAACCCCAACAACAGATGGTGGTGCGGCTGGAACTCGTGATATAACAACTGCAGGCTCCAACATCACAGGTCTTGCAAATTCATCTGCAAGTGGCGCGACAAATATTCCAACTGCGTATGCCGTCAAAGAGGCATTGGACAGCGCAACAAATGGTATGATTACGGATGTAACTGGCAAGGAAGATAAATCTAATAAGTTGGACGGAACATCTGGTCATACAATTGGTGGACTTGTTGCTGGCAGTTCCGCTGGTCAGGATCAAGTAATGTACCCATCAGCCGCGGCAGTCAAAGAATATGCCGTCCAAAAAAATGCGGCTATAACAGGCGCAACAAAAACAAAAATTACATATGATGCAAAAGGTTTGGTAACAGGTGGTGCAGATTTGGTTGCATCAGATATCCCTGATATCAGCGCTACGTACGAAACAAAATCAAATAAAGTTCAAACAATTGATACATCAAGCTTAACAAAAGCAGATAATTATCCATCTCAGGCTGCTGTTGAAAATTATGTTGCGGGACAACCTGGTGCTACGGCATATACAGGGACCGGTTTAATCTCTGTTAGTGACCATACAATCAGCACAACTGCCGAAGAGAATGTACAATCAGATTGGGATCAAGCGACAACTACTGCCGATGATTACATTAAAAACAAACCAACTATAACAAATACTGCTAGTGATATTACCGGCGCGGCGGCGACAGACACAAAAGAAATACCGACTACATACGCTGTCCAGCAATATGCAGCGACTTTACCGGGGGCAACGGCATATACGGGAACTGGTTTAATTTCTGTTAATGACCACACAATTAGCACAACCGCCGAAGCCAACGTTTTAGAGGGGGTTCAGGTTGCTGGTACGGATCAAACGATTACAAACAAAAAAGTTAACTTGGGTGCGGCGGCTGGCAAAGGTGTTGCAACAACCGTTTCTTCAAGTTCGACAGATTCTGATGTTGCAACAGCAAAAGCTGTTTATGACCAACTTGTTAATAAACAGACCAAACCATCATCGGGTGTTGCAAACGGCAAAGTGTTGACTTACACTGGAAACGATGCAAATGCGAATGTTTCTGCGGCGTATGTAACGGTGCCCGTGGCAACAGCAGCGCCAAGTACGGTAACCCCAACAGGATTTGCGGAAATTTGGGTTCAATAGTGAAAGTTTATTAAATAGTAAAACCGGCGACTTGCCGGTTTTTTACTTGTAATCTATTCGCGCTGTTCCCAATAACATACAATAGACGCTTTTTCACCATCATCAGTACGTATTTTATGATATGTAACAAGTCCATTGATTTTTACATCAATAAAAACCTCGGGTGTAGTGGGGCTTATTTCATGTTTATAATTCAATTCTATACGTTTTAATTTGTGTGTATCACGATATGTATACCCAACACTTTCTGTTGCCCACACTGCATATACTGCGTTATTTATGTGCTGATTTTCATCAATATCATCAAACCGACATTTAAGAATGTGCGTTTTTTCTGCATCAAAGTCCGCAAACTTTTCAAATTTACGGTCATATGCACGCACCATATCATTTGGCCATGGTGTCTTTATCCAATCGTTTATGCGCGTCAACCGGCGATTTGCCAAATCAAACAGAACCCATTGTGATGTTGCGCGAACTTTTAATTCACCGTTAGCACCGCGAATCTCGAAATCACGGGTCACACGCAAATTATCCTGGACCGCTGGCCATGACGAATAGGTCAACATTTCACCATTCCTTGGCATTTCAACAATATCAACCAGATAATGCGTCACAACCCACGCAACATTTGTTTTGTGAATAAATGTCCGACCGCATCCCAACATCTCTGCATGCGTATCACCCAACCCCTGAAGTTCATTCATCAAAATCCCGGGGCGCATGTTACCGTACCTGTCGCATTGATAGGTTTGTAATTCGCGCTTTACAATTAGTTTCGCATCAGGCATCTATTTTTCCATTGAATCCGCTACGACAAAATCAATCGCGTCACCTACGACAATATTATTCGCACGTGCCGCAGATTTAATCAAATCGTACAAATTGGTTGGAACATTCGGCAAAACCGTCAATGTTTCAAGTTTCGCCCCATTACCAATCTTGCGTTCCGTACGCAGACCACGAACCGCATGTATCGTATCAATTGCATATTGCATATCGGCGACATCGGTCTCGTATTCACTGTTTACCGCTGGATATTCGGTCAGGTGCAACGTTTTACCACCCTCATATGGTTGGTATATCTTTTGCCACAATTCTTCGGTCAGGAACGGAATAAATGGCGCATACAGACCTATTATCGTGCGCAGTACCGTCCACAATGTCCATTGAGCTGAAAGTTTTGATTCTGGACCATACTTTTCCGGTGACCAGAAACGATCTTTGATAAATTCCAAATACTGGTCACAAAATACATCATAGAAAAATGTATCTATGGCACTGCGGGCATTAAAACTGTCGTATTTATCCAGATTTTTACGGACTTCGACCACAGTTTTATTCAATTCAGATAAAATCCATCTATCTTCAATTGGTCTATCTTTTACCGCTGTGATGTTCCGCGTTGGTTCAAAATCCGCTAAATTTCCAAGGGTAAATTTTGCAGCATTCCAAAGCTTTGTAAGTAATTTTGAACCACGTTTGACTTCTTCATCACTGTAACGAATATCTGTCCCAATCGGGGCAGTAGAAACAAAATACCTTAATGCATCCGCACCAAATTTTTCAACCGTATCTAATGGATCAACACCGTTGCCTTTGGTTTTTGACATCTTCTGACCCTTGCTGTCGCGTACTAATCCATGAAAGTTTAATGTTTTAATTGGGATATCGCCCATAACGTAAATTCCAAACATCATCATACGTGCGACCCAGAAAAATATAATATCCGCCGCAGTATAAAGTAAATCTGTTGGATAATAACGCTTTAATTCTGGGGTTGTATCTGGCCACCCAAGTGTTGAAAATGGCCACAGCCCAGACGAAAACCATGTATCAAGCACATCAGGATCACGTGTAAGTGTCTTCCCACCAGATTGTTTTACGGCCTCAGCCTCGGTCTCAGCAACATAAACGTTACCATCTGCATCGTACCAAGCCGGAATGTGGTGTCCCCACCACAACTGGCGCGAAATTGTCCATGGGCGAATATTTTTCATCCACGACATAAATAAATTATATCTGTGTTCAGGCAAAAATTGAACCTTGCCCTCTTCTACCGCTTTTATAACGGGTTGTGCTAATTTTTCCGCATCAACAAACCATTGCGTCGTCAACATCGGTTCGACAGGAACGCCGCCACGTTGGGAATATGGCGTTGGAATAACTTTATCCTCGATTTTTGTCATAAGTCCCGCAGCTTCGATATCTTCAACGACAGCTTTGCGTGCAACGTACCTATCCATCCCCCAATATTTTTCTGGAACTGGTAACTCACTTATTAACTTTGCGTCTGGTGTCAAGATACACACAGGCTTCAAATTATGACGAACGCCAACCTCCCAATCATCAAAGTCATGCGCCGGTGTAATTTTTACTGCGCCAGTTCCTTTTTCGGGATCTGCATGTTCATCAGCAACGATAGGTATCTCGATATCTGTTAATGGTATAACCGCTTTTTTCCCAATAAGGTGCTTTAATTTTTCATTTTCTGGGTGAATTGCGATTGCCTGATCACCAAATAATGTCTCGGGGCGCGTTGTTGCAATTTCGATAAAACCGCCATCCGCCAATGGATAATTAAAGTAATAGAATTTTCCGTGTTCTTCGCGGGTTTCAACCTCTAAATCTGATACAGATGTCTGTTGACGCGGGCACCAATTAACAAGGCGTTTTTCACGATATATTAAGCCTTCGCGATACATCTTAACAAACAGACCTGTTACTGCGCGTGACAACCCGGCATCCATAGTGAATCTTTCACGTTTCCATACTGGCGTCACACCCAATACATGCAACTGATTTAATATTTGACCACCTTTTTCTTCTTTCCACTTCCAAGCATAATCCAATTTTTCATCCAGTGACAACGCATGTGGATTTATGCCACGTTTCGATAAATCACGTTCAACCAATAATTGTGTAGCGATAGACGCATGATCTGTACCTGGTTGCCACAAGACATCAAATCCACACATACGTTTATAACGGCAAATAATATCCGTCATAACATTGTCCAACGCATGCCCCATATGTAAATTACCAGTTACATTTGGCGGCGGCATCATAACACAGAACGGTGTTTGTTTAGAATTGACATCATTATCCCAAAAATTATTCTTATCCCAAAATTTTTGAATACGCAATTCTATATCGCGTGGATTTATATTTTTACCCAGTTCTATTTTCATACTATTGAATCCTTGGTTTACGTTCGTCAAATAATACCAAATATAAAATGAATTTCAAGCACACATACAACATTTTAATCTGCGCGCACCACTCGGCAGAACACAACACCATATATTTCTGTTGCACCCGCGCGACGCAAAACACGCCCCAGTTCCGCAAATGTTGCGCCACTGGTCATAACATCATCAACCAATAAAATCTTTTTACCACGAATTGCATCCGGATTTATAACACTAAAAACACCTCGAATATTTTTGACACGTTGCGCATGTGTTTTATGTCCCATATTTTGCTTGTATTTCCGATGAACGCTGTCAAAATCAATTGGTACACCATATACACGTGAAATTTCACGACTAAGTAATGTTGCCTGGTTATACCCTCGCTGAAACAGACGTCTATTTGCTAATGGTACCGGCATCACTATATCAGGTGAAATTTTTAAATCACGTAATGCCCAAATCATTGCATGTGACATAAAACGTGCAAATTTTATACGACCACCATGTTTAAATGGTAACATTACTGAACGCGACATATCATCATAAACACACGCGGCACGAATAAAATCCAATTCATTTTTCCCAGCGGCACAAACGGGGCATTTTGCATTTGACTGTTCATAATCAGGTGGAAAAGGATATCCGCAACACATACAATGTGGTCCATCAATCCATTCAAAGCACCCCCAACAATCACCGCATAGTTCACCATGGGTATTAACTGGTGCAGAACATATTGGACACAGTGGCGGAAATAAAAACTCTATAAATTTATTAAAACACTTTTTACAAAACAATAATACGTCCGACACTGGTAATTACCAACTCATACTCTTATAGGTCTTGGTTCCAACAGTATCGCCAAACATATTACGTTTTTGGCGTGTCAATGTCTCATACTGTTCATTTGATATTATACGCAAAACAAAGCCTTCGTCGTCACGATTTGACAACACTGGTATTACACGTTGTTCAGAAACACCCGTATCACGCAAAACCTGTTCTATAATCGCTAAACGACGCGCTGTTAGTTTGCGTGCATCTACGGTTGTAGTTAACATTTCCGGGATTGCAACTTGGATTGCACGTTTTGGATTTGCTACAACGATACCAGCGTATTCCGATAACAAATTATAATTGTCACGCGACAATGCAGAATCAGAATTTCTGAATCTTATTTTGATTTCTAACGGACGAATTTTCTCGCTGTCTTCGGATAAATCACGTGCTGATGTAAAACCTTCAAACGAGGATGACAAATCGCTTGCCACATCAAATTTATCATCTATGGGATAAGTGGAAAGATGTTTATTTTCCGACAAAAACGTTTTTCTAAACGCGCGACGCAATTCCGACGGTGACATTTTGGACATATCATCACGAACTTCTTTAATTTTTGCGGTTGAATCCTTGTTTACCGAACGAACAACTACGTCATCACCAATTAAATCATCACGTGCAACGACCATGCGCGAAACTTTGATTCCGTCATCAGTTGTTCTTTGATCACGCAATACAGATGCAGGAATTTCATGCGACTGCGCTTGTGCAATTTCATTGTGTGCACTTGTTGTAAAAGACCTTTGGGCAAAATCGCTCTGTGCTTGCAATGAACCTGCACGAACAGATTCCTCGGCTTTGGCTTGTAAATCAACAAGACGTGCAAGTTGCTCATCCAATGAAGAAACTCGTTTAGAAATGGACTTTATTTCATTTGATGTTTGCACTGATGCAAAAGTATCTATACTTTCTTCTGGTAAAGAAAAATCAGATGATAGAACTGAAAATTCACTTGCACGCGGCATACGCAATGGGGTATCCGCCTTGGCCCACAAATCAGAACTTGGGCGATTTGGTATTAAATATTCCGCATTTGCAGAAATCTTATCACCAGTATTTTTACTCACTGACGATTTTTTTTTTGCGCCGCGTGAAACCACATTCTTTTTTACAAGATTGCCATTTTCATCTTTTGATACAGGCGCCAATTTGCGTGCAGAAATTGTTTTTACTGTTCGGGTATCGGTGTTATCCTCGGGTGCCGCAACACCATATTGCGCACGCGCAGAAACCGCACCAGCAGACATATTAACCGCGGGCAAACGTGCACCCGCAATCGCCGGCAAAACAACCAATATTCCCAACCCAGAAACTAATTTATACTTCATGTTCCTTTCCTTCCTGATTTAATCATATAATAAATCGGGAAATTGACGCAAGCACAAAATTAAAGATTATTAAAAATAATTAAATTATTTTGATAACAACATATTTGCAGAATTTAATCGCATTGCACGATGCCTTTCAATATCCGCCATATATTCAGATACCGCCTGTTGCTTATGTTTAATAAACTCGTTATATAAATCGTTATCAACAACATTTATAACATCACCTATGCCTGTTGCAAATAACTTGCACGCGGCGCCCGCATTATCATAAACCTGCCAATGATCAGATAATTTGTATACAGAATCAAAGTTGAATAAACTTTTCTTATGACGACGACGAACTGTACTTTCTGGGACATTATGTCCACCATTTGCAAAACGTTCCTGAACACGTGCAAGGTTTTGTTCCACCGATGATAAAATAACATAAAAAAATTCGATGCTATATCCCATATTTTTTGCACGTTTGATAAGTTTGCTATGAAACTTATCAGATAAAGTCGTTTCATAAACAAATGAATCATGCGTAGAAAAAATTTGTTCCAGTTCTTTTAGCATTACCAGGCCGGCATTTCCCTCGCTGAGATGCTGTTCACGGGCAATTATATCAGGGTTTAAAAATGCAATTTGCGGATTTTTGCCGAACACTTTTTCTGCAAGTGTTGTCTTTCCCGAACCATTTGGTCCGCCAATTAAATAAAGAACATTACTGGGTTTCACTTCCATGATACGAATACTACATCTTTTTTGCCATCATATCATGTGTTTTTATTTTTGCAAGAATACAAAACAAAAAAAATCCCTGAAAATCAACCAAGGTTAGATTTTCAGGGATATAAATTATTTTTAATAACGACCTGCGCAATATTCACATGTCGTTGGACCAGGGACACAATCTACGATTGGAATATATTCCATTGGTTCTGGCATATACACTGGTGCAGGTTCATAAACCATAACTGGTTGTGGTACAACATAAGTTTCATCGCATATAACTTCGGTAATGACTGCACGATGAGTGTTCGCTTCTTGTTCAAGTAACGAATGCATAGCCGCTGGATTACAATTCCCTGTATGAACTGTACGCCAATCTGCTTGTGCCGCAGTTGCAACCATCGCAAGCAAAGAAGATAACAATACTATTTTTTTCATAAGATATTCCTTTGTTTTTGTTTTACACAAAAAACATAACACAAAAATAGACATTGTCAATACAAAATTCTACTTAACGCGCCCTACACTGAAATGCGCCAATTTAGACAATTTCTGCATATCAATTTTATCCAACGTGGTGGTTACGCGGGCTTTTTGCTTTTTTGGATGATCGCACATTGATACCCCGAATGCGGTTGCAATAAACAACACAACCCCACACACCACAACAAATTGCGACTTTGTCATACTTTGCGATAGATTATGCCGAAATATTGCACGATTAACCAAAGATAGTGTCTTGTCATCCATCGGGAAATCGTTCATGCCTATAAAAATTTTACGATTATTAGGAAACGCCCATATATCATCACTAAACCGTACGCCCACTTCATCAAAGTAACGTTTTTGCTTGCCCTTTAGATGTTCCTGTACAATACGATTTGCTTCGTCTGCAGTTAATTTTAGCATGCTGCCCCCCTTTTCCTTCGGTTATAACAAATTATTTAAAGTGGACGACAATTTTCTAGCTGCATTCTTATAAAACGTTCTTGGGCAATTCGCATATTTTCGGCATATTGCGCAGGTGATACAATCACGACACATGATTCACGTTCACTTAAAATATTAGTTTCTGACTCTGATGTTGGATGTCGTAATGTTGCAATATCTAATTTTCTCATTTTATTCTCTTTTGTTTTAGTATTTTTATCGTTTGTCCAATGATACTAGTATAAAAATTTAATATTGCAATAAAAAACCGCCGCAATGCGACGGATTTTAGCTTTTATTTAGATTTTTGACGAAAATTATCAACTATACGCGCTAACAAGAAATCCATTCTGTCTGCGGGTGATATATCATTCGGTGAAGTATACATCCTTTTAATTGTGTCGCCTTCTGGTGTTTGCTCAAACACCCGCATACTGTATGGCTTTTTTGTAACAACAAACGTTTTGGAACCACGGCATATCACAGAAGTATTTTCAATCATTTTAAAACCCTTTCATTTAGTTATCTTTTTGATAATAACACGCAAAACCCATATTGCAACAAAAATCCGCCGCATCTGCGGAATAAAAAACGCCGCGGTTGCGGCGATGGAAAAGATAATAATCAATTTACATTTGACGAACAGCCTGGGTCATCAAAACTTTCATAATTTTACGTTGCTCTTCTAATTGCTCTGGGGTCATATCATTTGCATCATATGATATCGTATTTAATAAATACTCTGCACGATCTTTTTGTGACATATTTAACATAGAACCATATGTCGTACGCACCACCATGCCATTATCCGAATAATTTACAACCACTATGCGTTTTCTTAGTGAACTATCAACCGAACGAGCAAAAACACGTTTCATTTTTTTTAAACCTTTTGCATTTAGTTTTATTGGCAACAAAAACCGCCACATGGGCGGTCTGAAACGGTTTTTATATCGATACTGGATTTATTCTGGCGACGACCTACTCTTCCGTGGCTTAAGCCAAAGTACCATCGGCGATACGAGGTTTCCCTGTCTGGTTCGGAATGGAACAGAGGGTGACTCCCGCTCTATAATCACCAGAATAAATCCAGCGAACATCATAATGAATCAACATAAACGTTCTCTTCAAGCATATCGTCTGGCAAAAACCAAACGATAAGATAAAAAGTCAATGGTTCGATTAGTACCGCTAGGCTAAATCCCTCACAGGACTTACACGTGCGGCCTATCAATGTCCTAGTCTAGAACTGAACTCATGGGGATATCTTATCTTGCGACCAGCTTCCCGCTTAGATGCTTTCAGCGGTTATCTGTTCCGAACATAGCTACCCTGCGGTGCCGCGGGCGCGACAACAGGTACACCAGGGGTTCGTTCGACCCGGTCCTCTCGTACTAAGGTCAAGTTCGCTCAAATATCCAACGCCCACAGTAGATAGGGACCTAACTGTCTCACGACGTTATTAACCCAACTCACGTACCGCTTTAAATGGCGAACAGCCATACCCTT
>JAFZZS010000009.1 GCA_017615655.1 Alphaproteobacteria bacterium | reverse complement strand
TATTTCTTGATGCCGCCAGTTGAACAATTGCTAGCCATAAATCGTCATGAGTCATAATAAGAACCCCCTATTTGTTAAACTAGAACTAAAATAATATATTCTTATTATGATTGATAACTGTTCCTAGGACAAGCGGTTTTCGTTTGTGTCTTTTCCTAGGATTCTTGTCGATTGCATAAAAAAAATCCCATGCGATTCGCATGGGATGAAGATTCTTTATGTAGTCAATACTATTCGGAAATAACCGCAATTGCCCACATTGCATCGCCTTCGAAATTTGGTTCTTTGACCATAACGCGATATTCTAATTTTTCGGCCCAATCATATGCACCTGCTGGGATAACATCAACATAAATATGATCTGCATCAGCTGACAAATCAGCAAGGTTCAAATCACCAGCCTGAACAAATCTTGCGTTTGGAGTTTGAGTTTGAAGCATTTGCAACGCCGTCGAAACTGGACATTTAACAATAAAATCACCTTGTTCAAATGTTGCAATTTTTTCACAAGATGCATCCAACACCTTAACTTCTGTGCTCTTTGGTTTTTCTGAACAGCCTGCTATTAAAGCCGCCGCGACTCCACAAACAAATAATTTTTTCATGCTTGGTTCTCCTTTTTTTGTTTTTGCTTGTTCCTATGTGAGAGATCTTAGCACAAATAATTTAATAAAATAAAGTTATTTCTTGCAAAAAATTATTTATTTTTTTCCTTTTGCGAATTTTTATCTTGTTTCATAAGATTTGCAAATTCCGCAAGATCTATTTTTGCGACATTCAAAACACGCGCTAGACTGTAAGTAGACGGCCAACGTGGCACGCCATTACGATTAATCCGTTTGCTTTTATTGAATACAGTCGGATCAAGTCCGGCCATACGCGCAAGGCCAGAACAAGTAAGATTTAGTCGTTTGGCAAGATTAACTATTCCATTCCATATCTCTTCGTGTGTCATATTTCACCCCTTTGGTTATATAACACAATAATAAGACAAATAAGAATATTTTCAAATTATTCTAGTAATACTAGAATAAATTCCTTAACTTACAGGTAACTAAACACAAAATTAATATAACAAATCGAATCGCTTATAATTATTTTCCAATAACAGTGTCTGAAATTAATTCTACCGCATTATTAGGAACCAACGATTTTTGCGCCATTTTTTCTAGACGTGATGGGTTATCAAACAAATCTGTTAACGTTGCAGTTAACCATTTCGCAGAAAATTTATCTTGTGAAATAGCAACCCCCCCACCTAGTTTTTCAAAGTTCGCTGCATTTGCTGCCTGGTCAGGATTGATTCCAAGTGGCACTAATATTGCTGGTCGCCCGATTGTTGTAATTTCTATCACAGTTCCGGCACCACCACGTCCAATAATTAAATCGGCGCCAGCAATCGCCCCTGCCATATCACGTATAAAAGATAAGACATTCGCATGAATTTTGTTATCAGCATAAAATTTTTGTAGTCGTGCGACGTTTTCCGGTCTAGTTTGGTGTGTAACAAAAATCTTTTTATTTTTCATCGCACTAACTGCAACAGGTACAACATCATCCAAAATTTGTGCCCCCAAGGAACCACCTGTAACTAATAAATGTCCTTCGCCAGGCATTTTTTCGCCTGCTCTTTCCATAAATTCATGTCTTACCGGCAACCCGGTGTAAACAACTCGCACATTTGTATTTTTGGGGATTCCAGAAACATTTTTAAAACTTGTCATAAGTGTTTTTACCCAACGTAACGCAAATCTATTTGCACGTCCAATTGCCCCATTTTGTTCATGCAAAAACGTTGGTATGCTCCATACATGCGCTGCAAAAACGGCTGGCACGGATGCATATCCACCAAATGCAACTACGCGATTTGGGCGCGAAAACGCAAAACGTAATACTAGTGCCATTGCAGAAACACCTATTTTAAATAACGCCCATATCTGTTTTATATGACTTTTTGCACCGACCCCAGACGCCCATATATGTACAAGCCTGGCACCATTTGGCGCACTATCTTTGACCATTTTGCTGACACGACCATCGCAAGAAATCACTACTTTGTGACCACGGGTCGCAATTTCTGATGCCACCGCAAGTGCAGGAAATACATGTCCACCCGTTCCACCAGTTGCAATCCATACTTTCATTTTTTCCTCGTTTTTTATTTCCATTTATCTTCACGAACAATCGCTAAAACCATACCAAACAATAAACAGAAGCCAACCAGCGAGCTTCCACCATACGATATAAATGGCAACGTCATTCCTTTTGGTGCGAAAAGATGTAATGTCGACACCATATTTATACACGTCTGAATTCCGAACAACGCGGCTGTTCCACCAACAGCATAAAATACGAATCTATCACGTGCATTTAATGCATCTGTGACTAGTAATTTTAATAAATATATCAACAAGCACAACAGTCCACATGCAAGTATTGCCCCCATATCTTCAACAATGGCGGCATATATAAAGTCTGTATGTGCGTCAGGTAATGATTGTTTTATAAAAGCGTCATCACCGCGGCCAAAGAAGCCCCCGTGCTGAATCGCTTGCACTGATTGGGTAACCTGGAAATTATCGCCAGTACCCGTAAGCATCGCATCTATACGGTTGTGCACGTGCGTCATAGTATTATATGCAAACACCAGCATGCCGCCACCCAAGGCAACAAAACCACCAAATATATACCATGGTAACCCCGCTATAACCAACATAACAACCAGAACTCCAAGGTACAACAGACTTGTTCCAACGTCTGGATGAGTCAGTATTATGCCAATTACAGGTATAAATATCAAAAGGTACGACCACCAACTTATCCAATGAATTTTCCATGCTTCTTTGGATACAAACATATTTGCGCCAAATTGGTTACGCATCTTTGCTAAAAACCATGCAGTAAGAAATATAAATCCTGGTTTCATAATATCGGCAGGCAATATGTTTACACCATAAACAGACACCCAACGCGCTGAACCTTTGATGGTATGTGGTGCAACCACCGTCACAGCCAATAAAACAAGACCAACGACGACATTTAATAACGATAATTTTAAAACAAGTTTTGTATTCAACATGCTGGTTACGAACAAAACAATCAAACCACTGATATAGAATGGCAAACCTTTCACAATAAAGAAATACCAAGGTTGTCCTATACGTTCAGCGGCAACACTACCAGCAGAAACGGCAAAGAACATTCCGATACCAATCATCAGAAGAACCATTGAAAGTAACTTCCGGTCTACCTCGAAAAACCAACTGGTAAGTGCGCTCTCTTCCGTTCGTTTAAACATTTATAAAACCCTTTCCTATGCAAATTTTAACAGCATCAATGCTAACCCCGAAAACAGTACTGACATTACAAAAAACCTGTCTACAATTTTGGTTTCAACCCATCCAAGTTCTTCGAAATGATGATGCAATGGCGCACGCAAAAACACCCTACGTCCCGTTCCGGTCAAAATGCGCGTAATTTTAAAGAACATTGTTTGAACAAATGATGATAACAGTATAAGAACCATCATCGCCGCGGCAATACCCATAATTACTTCGGATTTTAACAACATTGCAACTGTGCCCATAAAACCGCCAAGCGCCAGTGATCCAACATCCCCCATGAATATGGACGCAGGCTTCGCATTAAACCACAAGAAACCCAATACCGCACCAAATGCCGCACCAAGTACTGGATACAAACCACTTGTCGTCGGCATAAACAAAACCGTATCCATAAATCCGATACGTGTCGCACCATAAAGTGCCACAACCAATACAATCAAAACAGGCATATACAGTTTGGCAAGCATACCGTCCAAACCATCAGTTATATTTGTTGCATTTGCACCACCACAAATTACAAAATATGCAAAGACATAATACCACACCCCAAGCGAGAACACGATTCCAAATGGCAATGCCAGAGAGTATTCCGGAATATATGATGGCATAGTTTTATTAATCAAGTACGCCAATATAACAACAAATATTCCCTCGACAACAAGACGCACTGATGGTCGCAACCCATTTGACGCCTTTTTTGATTGGCTTGTAACCTTTTTATAATCATCTATGAATCCAACCAAACCGAACATAGCAAGAGATGACAGTGCAATCCACCCGACCATGCTGTCCATTGGCATAAACAAAATTGCACCGATGAATATAGCAATTAAAACCAGTATGCCACCCATTGTAGGTGTACCCGCTTTTTTACGATGAGATTCCGGAACATTTTCGCTGATTGGTTGACCTTTTTTCTGCCAATTGTGCATCGCGCGAATAAATGGACGCCCAAACAAAATCATAATCAGAAATGCCGTTGCAAATGCCGCGCCAAATTGCGTCCAACCACCAAAAAACAATCCATAACCACGTGATAACAAATAATCTGTAAGCATAGAATCTCCTTTTATAAGATTATTCTATCATAATAGTTTAAATAATAAAATGTTATTTCAAAATTTATTTACAAAAAATGCTGTTTTGGGCATAACCCCTAGAATATTCCACCAACGATTGCATTTGACTGCGATTGTTCAACCGTATGCAAAGGATTTGGCGATTGTCCGGGTTTAAAAGCCTCTTGTATAATCGTACCCGATGGATCCTCGGCCGCAGCAACGCCACTTCTTCTGTTTACCCGAACAAACCTTAATCCATCAGGAACTGCAAATGGTTGATTTTTCTCGTTTGCTAAAACTGTCTTCATAAAATCGGCAAATGCTGTGGCTGCCATGTGACTGCCAGCCCCTTTGCCAAGTGGTTTCGGTGTATCATAACCCAAATACACGCCCGCAATAAGA
The DNA here is from genome assembly GCA_017615655.1 of Alphaproteobacteria bacterium. Taxonomy (GTDB): domain Bacteria; phylum Pseudomonadota; class Alphaproteobacteria; order Rs-D84; family Rs-D84; genus Enterousia. The sequence goes on along the minus strand of JAFZZS010000009.1, from coordinate 14,526 downwards.
TTTTTTGAAAATCCAACAAACCATACATCCTTGACATCATTGGTCGTGCCAGTTTTACCCGCAATTGTATGACCAGGAATAGCGGCCTGGCGTCCGGTACCACGCTCAACAACACCCTGAAGTATAGAAACCAATTGATATAAACTTTGCGGATCTGACAAAGGCTCGGATTCTGCTGCCTCTTCTGGTGGGGTTAATTCTGGTGACCACTCAACAATCTCGGTTTTTTGCCCACCGATAACATTACCATAGCGATCTTCGATATAGTCAACTAATTTTGGGGTTATCTTTCGTCCACCATTTACGAATGCGGAGTAACCCAAAACCAAATTTTCCAGTGTAGTTTCCCCCGAGCCCAGTGCCAAAGACAGATTCAAATTTTGCATATCTTCTGGGTAAACCCCAAAACGTTGTGCAACACCTACTGCTGCATCAACACCTATTTGGTCAACCATACGAACACTTGGAACATTACGCGATGTTTCTAATGCAAACCTTAACGGAACATCCCCAAGGAATTTTTTATCGTAATTTTCAGGTTTCCATTGCATATTATTTTCACGCCACCCAACAATTGGGGTATCTGATATAATCGCCTCGGGCGAGATACCACGTTCCAGTGCCGCAAGATATACGAATGGTTTTATTGTACTGCCAATCTGTCGCATTGCCTGTGTCGCACGATTAAATGAACTTTCTGCAAATGAACGTCCCCCCGCCATCGCAAGCACACGTCCCGTATGCGGATTCATCGCAATAATTGCGCCCTGTAATTTTTCAGTTCGCCCGGCATTATACGCGTCCAGTGCCTTGTTCAATGCGGCGGATGCGGCACGTTGGTATTCAGGAATAATCGTTGTTTTGATATACAGCCCCTGATTATACAACGTTTCGCGTCCAAGTTTATTCAGCAATTGGCGGCGAACATCTTCGGCAAAGTATTGAAAATCATCTTCCATTTGTGCGGTAAAACCACTGTTGATATTCAATGGTTCTGCGGACGCGGCGTTGGCTTGTTCACGCGTAATATATTTTTCTTCGGCCATACGACGCAACACATAATTTCGTCTTTCTTCGGCGCGTGCGCGATCATTTGGTGCCTTTGGTAATGATGCCAAGAATGCACATTCTGACAAAGACAACTGGGACACAGGCTTATTAAAATACATCAACGCCGCCGAACCGACGCCATATGCACGTGCGCCCAAAAATATCTGATTTAGGTACAACGTCATAATATGTTTCTTGGAAAACGCACGCTCAAGACGCAATGCCAAAATTGCCTCTTTGATTTTGCGCGACATTGTTCGATCAGATGACAAGAAAAAATTCTTTGCAACCTGTTGAGTAATTGTTGACGCCCCGGTAAATGTCGTATTAAATCCCAAACTGTGCATCAAATTGTTAACAGACGCACGCACAATCCCCTGAACATCGATACCTGGGTGTGTCCAGAAATTTTGATCTTCGGCGGCAACAAACGCGTTAATCAATTGTGGTGGCATATCATCAAAATCGATAAACACCCGACGTTCCTCGGCATATTCAATCAACAGCGAACCATCAGATGCGTAAAGACGTGTTGCAACCGGTGGCGCATACGTTGCCAAATGTCGATAATCTGGCAGATTTCCACCATACACCAAAAACAGTGTTGCAATACCCGCAATTGCGACAACAACGCCCCAAAAGATTATGTGTGCCAAAACACGAAAAACTTTTCTAAATTTCATAAAATTTATTCTAAAATAAAAACTTTTTATTTGCAAGCGCGATATGAAGTTGTTAAACTATTTTCTGAAAGGAACTTTTTACGGAGAGATTCATGAGAAAATTTTTTGTTGCAATATGTGGAATGTTAGTAGTTGGTGGCAATGCATTTGGCGGCACCCCAGACCATTATGCCAAACCCAAAGTAGTCGGTTTTTCTTCAAGTGTTACAGGAACTCCTTCGATTGCCTCAATTACCGAGTCTGCTAATGCATGGAAAACTTATCTTGATACCTGGAAGGTTGGTGGCACATATGATAAACCGTTAGATACTGCAAATTATTATACCAAGTTAAATTCTCAATTGTGTACCAGTGGACATGATACTTGTAAGAATAATGTTAAAGCGGGTGACGGCACTTATGATGATGAAAGAGCGATTGTTTTAGATATTGCACGTGAAGTTTACTTAAATGGTGCAATGTTCTGTACAACTCAAATTCAGGCTGCAAATGTAAATGGACGTCAATGGACCTGGTTAGATTATTACACTAATACCAACTATAATGGACAATGCAAAACATATTGCAAAGCGGGTTATGATCCACTTAATAAATGCGAACCCTTGACAGAAACTGTTTGTGAGCAGCCTGCCAATAATGTTTTCAATTCGCACGATATTATTGGAAGTGGTGGCGAAAGTGGACGCTTTACATCGACTATGTATGTGTTTGGTTTTGAAAATGAAACAGGTGCTGGTGAATCTAATCAGCCAGCTGGCGATAAAAAAACTAGACATATCGTTTTAGCTATAACCAAAAAAGATTCATCAGGGAAGGGCGTAATAGTGGCACCAGTTGAAATATATGGGGAACGTGGTGGAACGCCGATGCAAAGTTGGGTTACACAAGCAAAATCGAATGGTAAATTTACGGTACTATGTCCACAAGGCTATGCCGTTGACAACACAGGACTTAAATGTGGCGAACAATCTTCGGCATGTAAAGAAGCGGAACATCTTACAAATATGTGTGCAGATTTTATGACGGGTTATGATCCGACAGTTCATTCGTTAAAAAAAGTAGGTTCATGTTATGAATATCGGTGCAAACTTGCGGGATACGGGTTCAAAGCAAACACCAAAGAATGTGAACAGTGCGGTGATGATTTACGTTCTGGGGTACTGTCGTCAAATGGTGAATGTAAAACTTGCGATATAGGGAACTGTTTTAGAAACGGCAAATGTGGAGATTGTAGGTTAGTCGCACCAAAATTGCAGTTTACGCGTGGTAAAAATTACGACACAACCGATAAGGAATGCTGGCGCGAAGTAGATTTAAATAAATTCCGGGATTGTGTGTTATGTGACCCAGGTCAATGTTGGATCAAAGTGCGAAATGGTACATACAATTGCGGAAGTTGCGATTAGAGCAATGTCAGGTGGTTATTATCCCGGTTTTTACCGGGATTTTTTGCACAAAAAACGCCTCTTTTTTAGCGAGGCGTAAACTCTGACATTAAGCGATAACACTAGGCGCTAATCTTACCATTTGTAGCAATGATATCCGCCCCTATTTCGATTTTACCACCAGCCTCACGCAATATTAAATCGCCCGCGGCAACTTCAGCAAAATCAAGTGAAGTTGACATAAATGCATCAAATTTTCCGGCAGCAACCCATGCTAAATCCATCGCTGGACATCCTGTGGTGCGGACATCTGCGGCATTCATCGGATTTCCAACAATTCCATTGTATGCAACCGTCATATCACCAGTATCTTTGATATTAGATGTACGTATGCGCGCCGAATGAAATGCAGAATACGTATACGCACCCGCACCAGCCTCTGCATAATACAAATATTCATCAATTGGAGAATAAACCAGTGCGATTTTTGTCTCGTCCATCGTCCGCAGTGCCAACGATATTGCAAAACGCGGATTTCCACGAACAAAATTTGCCGCCCCCGACAATGCCAAGACAAATTCATCACGCCCATCACCAGCACGCACCACATTTGGTGTTAATAATCCCGCGGATGGGCGAACAAGTGATAAATCAGATAATATTTCTTCTTCAATACGGGTGGCGGCACGATGCACAAAATCACGCGCACCACGCAGGGACTGTTGCAGGTTTTCAACTTCACCAAAATCGTGGCGCAGACCCGTTGCGGTACGCTGCAGAGCCATGAACATTTTATTTAACTCTGGTGAACCCTTAATCAACAATTCCATTGTATGCCCCCCAGTATACGTGCTGGATTAAAAACCGAACCCAGCAAATTTCTTTTTGAAATCCGCCGTTCTGCGACCCTTTTCACCGGTATTTGAACGCTGGCCTGTCCAGGCAGAATGATTCAAATTATCCGTAGACAAAACCAAGTCTTTTTTCACCGAAGAAAACATTTTAACGGTTTTACCATCAGTACGTGTAACGTTGATTTCATAATAATCTGGATGAATACCTTTTTTCATCACAAACCCCTTATGTTTTAATTTTTGCTTGGCAATTATACAGTGTTTTTTCGGAAAATCAAGGCAATAATACAAAAAACCGATGCTATCAATAGCGCCCAATACACCCAAGATATGAATTTCCGGTTGATTCCAGTATATTTACAAACCGGTTCTTGTCACGCCCAGCAAATAACGCAAGTATTGTTCCGGCATCTGTTGCCAACATATCAGCAACCGTGGCTATTTCGGAACTCATTTTTTTGAAAAAACCACTTGTCGGATATATCTCGGCGGCAAAAAGTTGATGTGTGGTTGCGCCACGGCTTGTATGAGAATTTTCGGTCTTTTCTATGACCATCAACTGACATTCTGGCGAAATTATCAATTTATTAGTTACGATGGCGTTACTGCCCAGTAATTCCCCCCACCATCCTGTTGAACCATAAAACACAGGATAGTAAATGATAGCATTTGGATGCGTAGCAAAAATTTCGGCGACATTTAGATCGCCCGAAACAACGTTTGGCATTTCACCAATTGCCATATTTATCACCTTGCGTGCTGTCTGATATTCACTATCGGACTTGGTGTTACGTGGCCAATAAAGAATCGGAAATCTACTCATTGCTAAGAATTATATCAGATTCGGTGGCATTAAAAAAGGGGGTCGGTAAAAATAAATCTCTTGATTTTTTATTTTTTTATCTTTTCCCACCATTTTCCCGCGACTTTGCGTAGTGTATCAAAGTCATTTTTAGCGGTTTTATAGAACTTATCCGATATGCTAAAATTGAATAAAGTCTTAACTAATGATGGAATTGATGTCATAAACATTGCGAAAAATGCACCCATCAATATCATTGTTATCAGGCTATCATTGCGCAAAAGCAACCCATCTATTAAGAAATTTGATAGTTCTTTCGAATCGTTCTGTGACATGACCTGCATAATGCGCGAAACGCCCCCAACATCGCCGAATATCGCATCTAGGAACATTATACCAAATGTAATAAATACAGCGGTCATTGCAATGCCTACGGTCCCAGAAATTACATCGTTTATCATACCCTGGATAGTTTTGCCACCCTTTGGAAATATATCTGTCCATCCCGAAAAAAGCCATGATAGTAACATCAATGGCAACATCACCAAATCCAATGACAATGTAATGAATATTTCAAGGAAGTATGTTAATACTGGTAACAATGTAACGAAAAATAATACCAAAACTAGCAAACCTGCAAAAAAGATAGGTATATTTGGGAATATTGGTATGGCCCACAAAATTTTATGCATATACTCGTAATTAAATGCCATATTCATCATGGTCCAACCAATTGTCATTCCAAGACCTGTCAGTTGATGAATATTCGCAACTTCGCATGCCAAACCACTACGCAATTTTGTCGGAAATGCACCTGTGGGCTGTCCCCCAGACGCAATAGATATACGATCATTATTACCGTCCATAATAGTTGTCGCAACCATACATTCGGTAAATTTTTCTGGGTCACCAACAATATGATTCACCGACAGCCCTATGTTAAATATCGGTGTTATGACACTGCTGCTTAGCAAGCGCGGCAGTGGAATCACAAGTAACGCACACACAAAAGCAAATTTTACAAGGTGTGTTCCAAATTTTGATGCCATTGACCATCCGACTTCTATTTTGGAATTCATAAAACCTGATGCTATTGACCATGCAAAATATATAGCAGTTAATACCGCCGCAAATGGAATTACAACTTTACCGATACCAGCATATATTGTCGGCAATATATTTGACATTGTCGCCATAATCGAAGAAAACATTTGGCATGTCCAACACGAAGAAAAAAATTGCAAAGCATCATGAAAGTTTACAGGCGCAACACTGCGGTATACAGAAAAACCGGCAACTGTTGCAATTCCGCCAATAAGCAACCATGGCATAGCCGCCCCAACTGAAAGGGGAAAGAAAGATAAAAATACAATTAAAAATTTTTTTAACTTGCTCATTTCTTTTAATTATATCACAATTTTATCAAGATGTGATATAAATCAAATTACAAAATGTAGGATAAATGTTTTTTGTATTGCGTAATTTTATAAAATGGACACGACACCTGGCGTTGCCACTGGTGGTGTGTTTGGTATTTCTTTTACCTAATGCGGCATTTGCACGATGGGAAATCGTGGACAGTTTAAATCTCGCACCGTTTGTGCCACGGGTGTTGGACGCATTTATGATGGTCGCACGTGGTGGATATGAATATTTTGTAGGCAATGGTAATGGCATTATATACCTTTTGATTTGGGGATTCTTGGCAATTTCAGTTTTTATGTATGCGTTTAAAATGTTTTTCCCAAAACGTTGGATTGAATTTCTGGGATTATCGGGTGGCGGCGAAATGTGGGATGGTAAAATCAAGGGATTTGATATTGCACAAACAACGCTCAAAAACGCAATGCGTGCAATTATTGCAGCCACATTCTTGTTACAAATAAAGCCGACGTATGTTACCGAGTGGCTTGTGAATCCGTTCTTGGAATTTGGGGCAATTTATACAGAATCTATTTTGACAGCACAAAACATTCAAGGGTTTGAACATTCCAACATTTCGTGTCCCGAAGGGGTGTTATCAGGTGATTGGTTAAATGTGCGCAGTTGCAATTTTCTGATTCGTCCTGTGTCCGATTTATCAACAGCAAATAATAAAGTTATAAAACGTGGTTTCGATTTCTTGGCACGTGGATTACGTGGATTAATTACGCCAATACCGCATGGCGGTCAAAACCTTATGGATATTGTGACCGGTGTATTATTGATATTTACATTTGTGGGATGCAATTTATTTATGGCATTGTTAATAATCCAAGGAATATTCAATTTTGGTATGGCATTAATATTGTACCCATTTAGTGTTTTAGTATGGGTTGCAAAACCAAGTGACAAATGGTTTGACGTCATTCCCGCATTTAGTGAGATTACCAAGGCACTACGTGCATTGGTCATAACTATGATTTCATGTGCATTTATACTAGTTGTAAATATCGCAATTGTTCGTGCACTGTTTCATTATGATACATCCGCATTTGTCGTTGCAGCGGGTGGATCAGCATCAAGTAATATTGGCGGAACCGCGATGGGAATGAATGCGGTAAGTTTTGGTGGACATTCTTTACTGTGGTTGTCGTCTTTATTAACATTCTTTTTAATGAACGCAATATTTGATAAAACACGCGAACAATTAGAAAAGTACGCCCCTGGAATGTCAGGATTATACAACCAAGTAAAAGGGGATTTTAAAGCGAATGTGAATAAAGCCAAGGGAATATACGAGTCTGCGAAAAAGATAATAAAGTTGATAAAGTAATGAGTGGTATATTGAACAGTTTTGTTGATAATGCGGTTCAGTGTTGGGGCTGTGCGGTGTTTGATAATTTATTCCGCGTTGTATCAAATGCGGGGGCCGCTGTTTACGAAAAAATTGCAAATTTGTGTTTCATTATTTTCTTTGCGTTATTTGCGTTCTTTATTTTGTGGGCTGTATGGAAACGAATCAATCCGCAGAAACCCGATACATCTGATCCGTTTTATCTTAAGAGCGTTGTTCGTGTTATGATAAATTCTTTGTTTGCGCTTACCCTATTAGGTGTTGGTGTTGGATTTCCGCGTTTTATAACCCGCATAACATTTGAACCAGTTGCGAATATTACATTAGTATACAGTAATGCAATCCTCAAGACTGTACCCGAAGCGGTTAATGCGCGCGTTACATATAAACCGATGAAAATGGAGGATACGGGTCTATATCGTCCAAAATTACGTGATACGGTAATATCACTAATGAAAACTACTGTGACAATGTTTCAATCTTTTATGAAACTTGGTATCGCAGTTATGGAAGAATCATTCGCATGGAGTAAAATTTATAGTATCAGTGATATATTCAGGCACATATTGATTTTCTTTGTTGGGCTTTATTTATTCTATGGTTTTTTCAAATTATTCATACGATTTTGTTTCTATTTTGTAGATGTAATTATTGCAATGGCGATGTTCGCATTCTTGTTTCCAATTGCGCTAATGATGATGTCTTTCCGTGGTGGTGATATGCCCGCCTGGATGTCAACCTTGGGCAAAGGGCTGGGGGCAAATCAGATAAAGAAACTTATAAATGCAATCATAACTTTGGGCAGCGCAGTTATCACGTATATGGTCATACTTGTTATCATTGCACGATTCTTTTCTGATTCAGGGACATCTGTAGATGATCTAATGTCGGCGATAACATCTGGAACGGTGATGGATTCGGATTTATCAGAAAGTAATTTAGCAACATTAACACTTGGGGGTACTATTATTTTAGTTTATGTGTTAAATTATATTTATGCTCAGATTCCACAAGTAACGAAAATGATATTAAATACTTTTGGGGTCGAAGAAGAGAATAAGTTAAGCGAGCAAATGGCAAATGATGCAGATAAATTAGTTGCTATTGTAACAAGTAATATAAAAAAGATTGGTGGTACGATTATAAATAACGGCGAAAAGAAATCGGATGATGGTAAATCATCAGATAAACCAAAAGATGAAAAGAAAGACGATAAAGGTGGCGACAAGAAGTAATGAAGGCACTATTATTAACATATCTTGTTCGTTTTGTTTTTGGTGCAATTGCGCTTGGGGTCGGTATTTGGTATGTAAGTTCATCTATTGGTGGAACAGCCATATCATATACCAGCATGAGCAGTTTTTTGAATGCAATTGGCGCCCCCGATGGCAACATCGCATCTGCCAATGGTTGTTTTTTGTGCGGATACGTTAATGATTTATTTATTGTTCTTGGTGATGCGTCAGAACGTTTTTGGGCGGTTATATTAGACAAACTTTGGATTTTAATGACACTGGGGTTTGGAATATTTTTGTTCGTCCACACAATAAAATTTTTTTTCACATCTATTACCGAATCTGCAAAATTGGACACCGCTGAAAAAAAATTCGAATTCAAAGCATGGTTTGATACCGTGTGGCACCAAGGCTTAAGAATAATGATTATTGGTGCTATCATCGGTGCAACTCTTGGTGCATTTGGTATGGGGGGGGTAGAATCTATCAAGGTTCTTGCGAATATAACTATTCAACCTGTAATGTATGTAGGTACACATTTGGCTATGGCGGCAACAGGGGTGTTAAATTATGCGGATTGTGTACCGTCTGGCCTGTTCCACGGCAACACAATGTCTTCTGTGGCCGATTCGTTTATGTGCATTGTCGGAAATATTAATACAGTTATGCTTGCGGGTGCCGCTGGCGGATTTTCAATGATGAATTTTGCATGGCTGGGGCTTGGTGGCGGAATACTAACCTGGATTGCGGGGTTATTAACCGTAATAATGTTTGTTGTTATTGGATTTGATTTATTCTTTCAAATATTATCTGTTATCTTCAAATTGGTATTTTTAGTTATATTCTTGCCGTTCTTTGTTGCCGCATATGCATTTGAAAAAACATGGAAGTTAGCAAGCGGTGTTATGGGTAACGCCTTAAAAATGTTAATAGATGCCGCCGTAAAGGTAATTGCAATATCGTTAAAAGTTATAATATTTTACGCAATAATTTCTTTTGCTGGCAACGAAGTTTTTCCAGGTGCAGGAATATTTCCACCCTTGTTACAACAAGACACCAGGACTGAACAAGCGCAATCTGTACAAAGTGTTTTTGTAAAATGCGAATCGGTTGCTACTGTAAACGGTGAAATAGATAAAGATGCGTTTACGAATTGCTTTAACAACGAAAAATCGCGGAATTCGCAGGCATTTGATTTTATGAATGATGGTTGGGGATTTTTATTGTTAATGTTTGGATTGTTCTTCTTGTATATGTATATCATAAGTCCAAAAATAGATAAACTTATTGCCACAACGCCGGCATTTTATCCATATAAAAAGACCAGTGACCAAGATGGTGGCGGACTTGAGAACTTTGGTGGAGAAATGAAAAAGTTTGGCAAACTAGCGTGGAATAAACCGAAAGATTGGTTGGAAAAGTACATAAAAGAAAATGCGTAAATTTATAAAAAAACTTTTATCATTAGTTTTAATTGCACTTTGTGTGATTAGTTTTTCTGTACCTAATAGTGTCGCTGAAAGCAATTTTGATTCTGGCGATATTGGTGATTACGGGGCGTGGACAACTGAACACAATCGTGATGTTCTATTGGACAATATAAAACAAGATGTCTCGTCGTTTGAATCGGGCTATGAACGCGAATATATAAATACAGGCGTTCCAATAGAGGCAAAGCTGGGGATAATATTTATACAAGCATTATCGTATATATCCAATGTGTTAAATATTTCGTTGGTAAGATTTGTAATAATATTTCTTATTGCTGCATTTGCATTTTGGGTAATGTTCGAAGCATATAATATGTTCAAAGACAACAAACCAAAGGTACGTGAAACGACTTTGAACATGGTAAAACGTGGTATCACACTTGGCATATGGCTAATATTACTTGGTATTGGACTGCCACGACTGTTTGGAATGATTATGGGACCAATAATTGCCTTTGGTTCATATATTTCAAATATAATACTAGATACCGTTGCACAAAATGGTGGATACGCGTTATCAGATACATGCGATGCGATACGTGTATACGCGGCAAAACATATGACTAATACATCTGTCATAGATACAAAGTTTGCGGCAGATATTATCTGTGTACCAACACGCATGTCAGGTTTCTATTATGGTGCAATAAAATACGGTTGGACAGTTATTGGATCCAGTATAGGCGTAAGTACTTTTTCATTTTTGGTTGGAATTATTCTGGTATGTTTATTCACATATACCGCGTTCAAATTTGCTTTTGTTGCATTCGGTGTAATTGCAGACTTGTTCTTGGTTGTTATATTATTACCATTTACTGCGATTTCTGAAACAGTTAATAAAACAAAATACGAAGGTATCGCCGGAAAAATATATAATGGCTTTCTTGGAATATTTAATCCCGATAGTTTTTCATTATCAAATCAAATAAAAAAATTTGTTGATGCCGCGATATATTTTGTATCACTGGCAATTGTTGTAGCGATTGGTGGCGCATTACTTGCCAATGGCCTGGAAATAAATTCCGCAAACCATGTAATAACACCGCTAAATGGTGATAGAATGACAATGCTATTGATTGGTGCATTGGTCGCATATATCGCAACGCATGCAGATGACATTGCAAAACTTATTGGTGGCGCCATAGATTATACTCTTGGAACCGAATTATCAAAAGATGCAACAACATTGTATAAAAACGCCAAGAAAAAAATCGAAGAAATTATCAAAGCGGCAAAGAAATAAAAATTATTTATCAACAATTTTAACAAAATTTTGTGCGACTTTTTTTATTCCAATACGATTAAACGCCACTGTTAAAATGTTATCATGCGATTCGATAACAACACCACGCCCCAGCTCGTCGTGCACGACCAGTTTACCAACCATAGTTTCTGCTATTTTATTATGATACTTTGGTCGTTGCACAGGGCGTTCATATTGTTGACTATGTCCACCACCAAAATCAAGATATCGTGCATCCATTTCACCAATAAATCGTGTTGGTGGATAATATTGTCGCGAACCAAAAATAAAGCGAGACATCGCATTTGTAATGACCGCACGACGTCGCGCGCGTGTAAGTGCAACATATGCTAATCGACGTTCCTCTTCAACATCACTATCTTTCTTTTTTTCGTTTGGGAATATCCCCTCTTCCCATGCAGGTAAAAAGACCGTATCAAATTCCAGTCCTTTGGCGGCATGAATTGTCATCACATTAACAGCCTGATTTTCATTATTGGATTCAAAATCATTATCTTCGGTTGTCATTAATGCCGCATGTTCCAAAAATTCCGTCAACGAATCATAATTTTTGATAACGTTCACAATCAATTCATTTATATTTGCGATTCGATCTTCGGCATCCGAATCTTTAGATTCTTGCCAATACTTTATATAACCCGAAGCATCTAATATTTTTTTTGCAACATCAACAGGCGACATTGAATGCCAGTCAAAATCAAATAACGATAAGAATTCTTTAGCAGTAATATTCTGTTTCCCACTAAAATTAGCATTACGCAAACCATCGAACAAGCATGTCCCACAGGCGCGCATTTTTGCAATCGCAGATGGTCCAAAACCACGTCTTGGACGTGACATAATCCGAACAAAAGAAACATCATCTTCGTGATGTACCAACAGACGCAAATATGCGATTACATCACGTATTTCCATTCTGTCATAAAATTTTGTGGTTCCAATAAGTCGGTATGGTATATGCGCTTCTGCAAATTTTTCTTCGAATTCACGTGATAAGCTTCCTGTTCGAATAAGAACTGCAAAATCAGAATATTTTCCATGCGCATATCGTGAAATAGTATCTGCTACTAATTTGGCTTCGTCAAAGTTTGTTGGAACGGTTAGAACATACAATGGTTCACCAAAAGATTGGTCATTTATGGGTCGCAAATCTTTGCCAAGTCGCCCTTTGTTATGCCGAATTAAAGAATTTGCGGCCCCAAGTATATTTCCTGTGCTGCGGTAATTTGTTTCAAGTCGAATTATCTGTGTTCCTGGAAAAGATTTATCAAAATCTAGAATATTTTTTATCTCGGCGCCACGCCAAGAATATATAGATTGATCATCATCACCAACGCAACATATATTTGGGGTTTCCTTGCCGCGTGTTAACAATTTTAATAATTGCATTTGTGCATTATTTGTATCTTGAAATTCATCAACCAAAATATATTTAAATTGATTTTGGTATTTTTCTAATACATCCGGCGCTTTTTCAAATAAATCCAACACCATCAAAATAATGTCACCAAAATCCAATGCAGATTGACGCCGCAATTCCGCATTATAATCATCAAGTATTTTTTTTGTTCGCGGATTCATATCCATATCTTCAATATGTCCGCAATCCTTGATATTCGATATTTTTTCTACCCATTCTGCCACATCAAATTCCTTGGGATTAGCACCCATTGCGGCAAATACATTTTTTAGAACTGCTTTCTGGTCATCTTCGCCGAAAATTATAAAATCAGATTTTAATCCGGCACGTTCCACATTTGATTTTAATATTCTTAGACATACAGAATGAAATGTCCCACACCATAAATCGCGAGCATAAAAATTACCCGGAATATTCGACAACATATCTGAAATACGATTTTTCATTTCATTTGCGGCCTTGTTTGTAAAGGTTAGTGCCAAAATTTGCCACGGCATTGCCAAATTATTGGCTAAAAGGTATGCCACACGGGTCACCAAGACAAGTGTTTTGCCGGTTCCCGCGCCAGAAAGAACCAAAATCGGCCCTTCGGTAGTTTCGACCGCTTTTTTTTGTTCTGTGTTAAGATTTTCTAGCATTAAATTCATCATTCAATTATAATATCATAAAATTTTCCTAGAAAAAGCATAAAACGACGGCAAGATTATGGCAAGAGTAATTTGTTTTGATATTGAAACCACGGGATTTGAATACCTGCGTGGTGACAGGTGTATTGAAATTGGCGCGGTTGAAATTATTGATGGAAAAATAACGAAAAATACCTTCCACGAATACATAAATCCCGAAGGTAAAATTATTCCCCCAGAAACATATATGGTTCATAAAATATCAAATGCATTTTTGGATGATAAACCAAAGATGTCAGTGGTCGCACCGAAATTTCTTGAATTTGTCGGAGATTCAATAATTGTGGCACACAACGGTTTGGAATTTGACTTTCCATTTGTAAATCATGAATTGGATATGCTTGGATTACCCCAGATTCCAAAATCACAACAACAAGATACATTGGTCATTGCACGTAATCGTGTTTTTGGACCCAAAAGTTATACACTAGATGCATTGGCTAAATGGTATGGAATATCACTTGCCGCGCGCGCGGACGCACATGGCGCATTAGTTGATTCTGAAATTTTGGCCAAGGTTTATATTGAACTTGAAAATACCGCACCAGCACCAGAAATTTCTGATATAATTGCCAAACAACATGCGGCATTTTTGGAGCATCCAAAAATTGGGGCAAATTTTCCATACAGACAGTTTCCAATATCCCCCGATGAAGAAAAAATCCACCAAGATTTCATCGCAAAAATAAACGAATAATTATTGCAATACATAATCTAAAATCCTAGGAAAAGACACAAATGAAAACCGCTTGTCCTAGGAACAGTTATCAATCATAATAAGAATATATTATTTTAGTTCTAGTTTAACAAATAGGGGGTTCTTATTATGACTCATGACGATTTATGGCTAGCAATTGTTCAACTGGCGGCATCAAGAAATA
>JAFZZS010000008.1 GCA_017615655.1 Alphaproteobacteria bacterium | reverse complement strand
TTTGTATTCTTGATAATAATTTAATAATTCATTTCCACCTGGTAATGTTATTTCTTCGTTTCCGGCAGTTGTTGACATTCCTTTGCCATATTCACATTTAAATGTTGCAAGATATGCCGCCATATCTTGTTCAGCATCTGCGTCTGCTTTTTGTTCTGAACGTGCTGATGCCGCCGCCATCATGCCTAAACCCGTTGCCGCCGTCGTTGCAGATGTTAGTGTCCGGTTTGCCAACGATTGTTCGTTTTCTTTGGCCTTTTTATAGTTCTCTTCCGCCTGCTCTAATCTGGTCTTTTCCGGCTTTATGTTGGTATCTGTTTTATTGTCATCTTCTAGACCGAGCTCATTCAATCTATTTGCAATATCATCAGCGGTAATATTTGGACTTGTATTTGATGATGTTTCAGATTCTTCGTCGTATTCATCGGATGACACATCGTCATTCAATGTTATTTGTGATTCTGAATCTTCCTGGCCCCATTTGGGTCCTGTTTCTAATTTATTGCATATATTTTCACCACATGAAATTTTGTTGGTCTCGCAATCTGATACATCTTGATAGCAAACACTATCCCATGCGGCACTTGAATATATATTTCCATCAGACATTACCTTGTCTGCATGACCACGCAGTGCGATGATTTTACCTTCGTCTTCGTATAGCATATATTCAAATTTACCGTATCTCTCACAAAATATCTGGCTGTAATGATCCATGCATCTATCAAGTTGTTGAACATCAATTGGTGTCCACGTGCCATTTTTTGTAGCCGGGTCTACGACACATTTATAGACAATATTATCGGTTCCAATAATTTTCGCCTCGTTACCACAATCTTTGTCATTAATATATCCGCCACAGTAGACCCAATTATCACGAACAGAATCGTTTGTTTTTATTTGGATACCACTGGCTGCGCGGGATGAATTTTCCGGTTGTGTAACGCATGCCTGGTAATATTCACCTTTGTGTTCTTGGGATATTTGGTATAACACCAAATCTGTATTTGAACTTAATACAACGGCAGAAAGTGTTGTTGGTGCATAACCATCGTGTGCGATTACCGCATATGATGTGTTCGGCATATTCGAAATTTTTAATGTACCATTCGAATCGGTCAAGGTTTCGTGTGATTTACCGCTTTCGTCAGAGTATTTAACAGTAACCCCGCTAAGCTTCTCACCACTATTTGATTTTATGGTTAGATTTATATTTAGTTTTTTGCCCTTTTCAACACAACCTAACTGTTTATTCATCGGGTTTTGCCATGTAAAACCAAGCTTGCAGAGGCATCCACTTTTGGTTTCCGTTTGTATTAAATTTAATTCTGATGGGCAATTGCACGTATCAAATGCGTCTTTTACTTTAAGTTTTCCGCCACTCATGTGGCATGCAGCCCACAAATCCCCGCTGCAGCCTTCGCCATCGATATTTATGAATTTATAATCACCATATTTACACATGCAACCACTGTCAGAAAACTCATCATCACCATTTCCGCAGTCGCATTTGCCTGTTGATACCTGGTACTTACCACCCGTTCCTTCACATAATCTTTTTTGATAGGACCAGGTTATTCCATCAAGTTGCCATAGTGATTCTTGATTGGAATCATATGTGATATCGTATGATGTGGCATCATCGCAAAGTATTAATGCCTCGTCATAACCATTTAAGATAGCGTTGTGAAGCCAAATAAGGTTGCGGTCACACCGTATTTGTGTTTTTTCAAGGCATTCATTAACTTTGTCTAATTTTAGCAAATATGCCTGACCTGCAGCGGGTTTCCATGATGCAGGCGAAGAACAACTGGTAATAGTTGTAATTGAACTTTTATCTCCAACGACTTCACAATCTATGCCGGGTCTTTTACAATGAATAGAAAAAGCCGCCTTTTTTTGACCTGTCGCCGCCTTGGCAGATGTGGCCAAAAACGCTATTAAAACAAAAACTAAAAATTTATTTATCTCTCTCATAACACAACCTGTATGATAATTTTATCAAAAATCGCGATTTTGAACAAGGGGTTTTTTATGTAAAAATACCCCGATTGTATCGGGGTGTTTTAATTAAAATTACTTGATTACATTTCTTTTGGTATTTGCAATCCCATTAAATCAAGTGTTTTGCCTAAAACATCAACGGCAATTTTGATTAATGTTAATCGCATATTACGTGTTTGTTCGGAAACATCTTCGCGTAATATTGGGCAATTATGATAAAATGTGTTTATTAACTGGCACAAATCGTATGCATAATTTGCGACCAAATCAGTTGCGCGATTTTCAAATGCTGTATTTATAGTTCTGTCAAAATCAAGCAACTCCATAATCAAATTGCGTTCATCAATTCCAAGTTTACAGGTCTTTGGACGCGCAAAATTGCCGGCGCGACGTAAAACGGAATTTAAACGCACAGCAGTATACAGAATATATGGTCCTGTGCGTCCTTCGAATGATGTAATTTGTGTTGGTTCAAATATGTAATCTGCGCGCAAATCATGTGACAAGTCGTTGAATTTAAGTGCCGCAAGTGCGATTTTATCGATGGTTTCATCATCAAGACTTTTCCCAGATTCTTTGACGCGATCATGTGCCGCAGATTGCACCATTTCAATAATATCATTCAATTCCGCGACATTTCCGTCACGTGTTTTGAACGGTCTATTATCAGGACCATTTAAGGTTCCATAACCAATGTGTTCCAAGGCATCAGATGGAAACATGTTTAACAATTCTGCAACACGGAATAATTGTTCGAAATGCAGTGATTGGCGTTTGTCAGTTAGATATATAACTTTGTCAGGGTTATCGGTAATTTTGCGATAATAAAGCGCCATAATGTCTGTTGCATCATAAGTAACCGCACCACGTGAATTATAAAACATAATTGGTGGCATTGGTTTGTTATCATCTTCGCGTTTGACAACAACGATTTCGGCACCTTCGCTTTGCTCCAGCAGTTTTTTATCGCGTAACATTTGCTCAACCGGTTTGGTATATTTTGCTGCGTTACGTTCACCCAAATCATTATCAAAGGGAACAATATTCAAAGATCTTATTGTCCGATCCATAGATGCCAAGGCAATCGGTAAAAATATGTTATATAACGCCCTGTACCCTGGGTGACCATTTTGCAATTCTGCGGTAATAACCTGGGCATGAGCCATAAAATCATCATTTGATTTGGCAAAAGCACTAGATTTAGGATAATATGTATCCAGTTCTTTTGGGTCGATTGTATATTTGGAATAGTCTGCGTTCGCATCAAATGGTTCATGAAAGAACGGCCAATCTGGATGTAATTTTTCAATCCATGCAATCACAAGTCCCATCGGGCGCCCCCAATCGCCGATATGGTTATATGAAATCATTTTATGCCCCATTGCGCGTCCCAGTCGATATAATACATCACCGACAATTGATGTCCGCATATGTCCAATGTGTAACGATTTTGCAACATTATACGCACCGTAATCCATATCTATGACCATAGATTTTTGTGCTGGTGTTATATCTGCGGATGTTTGCGCAGCATCCCACAGAAAATCGTTTTTTATAAACATGTTGATAAATCCTGGTCCTGCGATTGATGCACTGTCTATAAAATCCAGTCCAGATATTTTTTGTATTATTTCACCCGCCAACTCACGTGGATTTTTGTTCGCTTTTTTTGCTAGAACCATTGCGGCATTAGTGGAAAAATCGCCGAATTCACGATTGCGCGGAACTTCTAATTTTGCGTCGAACCCAAGTGCGTTATTTAATTTTTCAGATACATATTTGTAAAGATTCATCTTTTTACTCCGTAAACATATTAAATTGGTAACACAATACGAACACGCAGACCGCCCATATCGCTATTTTCTAGGAATAATTGTCCACCGTGGTTTTCAATAGTTGTTTTTGCAATGGACAAACCAAGCCCTGTTCCACCCGTATTCGTACCTCGGGCATCATCAAGACGGACAAAAGGTCGCAATGCATCATTCTTTTTGTCATCTGGGATTCCGATGCCATCATCTTCAATTAATACCGTTGTTTCGTATTGAGAATCTATTTCTGTTAATTTTATGGATTTCTTTGCATACCTTGCGGCATTTTCTATAATATTTCCAAATGCCCGTGCAAGAGCCATTGGGCGTGCATAAAATTGAACTGGTGTATCAGGAAAATTTGTAACAATTTTCTTGTTTGGTGCCGCATCACGTGCCAATCTTATTAACATAGGTGGCAGTTCAGTTGATTGTTCAATTTCAGGTAATTCACCGCGTGCAAATGACAAATATCCGTTTATCATTTCTGCCATTCTATCTATGTCTGTTAAAAGTACATTTTTGTCGGCACTGTCGGTTTCAACAGCAAGACGCATGCGTGCAAGTGGGGATTTCAAATCATGGCTTACCGCATTCAGCATATCTGTGCGTGTGCGATTATATCTGTCAAGGCGTTCTTTCATAGTTATCATAGCCGTGGCGGCATCACGAATTTCTTTTGAACCCATTGGTTTAAAACCTGGTGCCTCGAGTCCGCGTCCAAATCTGTTTGCTGCATAGGCAATACGACGAATACTGCGATTATGCAGAATCAAAAACGGTGAAACTAGTATTGATACAATAAGAATTGCGCCAATTAACCAAAGAATGAACACCTCGGTGCTGGTAGAATAAATGCGATACATACTTGATTCAAATGTGGCAATCTGCCCATCTTTGGTTGGAACATCTATATAAATAAGTCGTGGCTTTCTATCAATATAAACTTTGACACGACGGCTAAGGCGTTTTGATAATTCTGATGCAAGTTGCCCTGTTTCGCGCGAATGGTTACTGGTTTTGTTTGGTCTGACAAGGTTTTCTTTGTCTATTGTTACATTAATTCCAACGTCTGTCGCCATTGTTTCCAGTGCGGGCATATTATTAGAATCCAAGAAATTCATCATTGTTGCAATTTCGCCAGCAAGTGATCGTGCCATTGTCGCATGAACGCGTGACCAATGATTACCGAAAAACACATTAGCCATAATAAATTGCGCCACAACCAATGGAATAAGTATAAGTAATATTGTGCGCCAGAAAAAATGTTGTGGAACTAACTTCATAATTCCGTCCCCCTTTTTTAATTTTTATCGTTACACACCAGTTTATATCCGTGTCCGCGTACGGTTATAATGTCTATGTTAGATAATACATTATTTAATTTATTACGCAAGCGTTTTGCGACCATTGGTGATGCCGAAACTATGTTGCCTACTGGATATGTCAGATTGCAAAGTAACTTTTTCTCTTCACCTGATAATGCCAAAATGCATGTGTCACCGTCTTGGGTTTTAACAAAAAACTCATCGTTTGATAAATAGAGATTTTTCGGCATTTGTGGAACTTGTACGGGTTCCCGATGAATAATGTTATTTAATCGCAACACCAATTCTTGTAATTGAAACGGTTTGGACAAATAATCGTCTGCGCCACCCATAAGACCGTCTATGGTATTCTCTGCCCCGCCCATGGCGGTCAGCATGATAGTTGGTGTTGTATTTCCTGATGCACGCAGTTTTTTAAGAAATGTTAAGCCATCCATACCAACCATCATTCTGTCTAGGATGATAGCATCAACCGACACGCGAATCAATAATTGCTTTGCAACGTCTGCATCTTCGGCGGTCAATGTGTTAAAACCAGCTTTGTTCAGACCACGTGCAAGCATGGTGCGTAATTCACTGTCATCATCAACGATAAGAACGGTTCTATTTGCCAACACCTAATCCCTTTGATTATAAATCGGTTTAAGTTTAGCAACGTTTTGTTTGAATTTCAAGTTTATGACGATTACATATATTATTTACGCAAAGGTTCAACAGCGTATTCACCCGGCTGAATCGTTTGAATCAAATTATCATTCTCATCGACTGCGGCCCGGAAATGCATTCCTCCGGTGGTAAATTCCGTTTTGAATAAGGCGTATCCCGTTCCACCACCACTGGTTGGTCCCTGGGTTCCAAGCGAGTAATACCCGCCCAAAATACCGTAATCAAGGTCAATATAATCAAGATTTACAAGCAACGATACATTGCTAAACCCATCACTTGTCATATTACAGGTAAACTCACGATTCAAAAGTGTTGCGGTAGAATTATTAGGTATCGCAATATCCATGATTGTAGGTTCGCAAATACGACTTATTCCGTTTACCAACATTTCATAGGTCATATTTACAGTTGCGCGTGAAAGCCCCGTAGAAACATTGACCTGTGATATTGTTGCCTTTGGAATCTTTACTAATGCATTTGCAATACCCGATCTAACGGGAAATGATATCCCAGATTGCAAGCAATCGCGTGAAAACGGATCGGCCTCGCAAATATATACGCGTGAATGCGCATTCATCATGAACATATTAACCAAACTGTTGAATAAGAAAGTTCGCGTTATTCTGTCATTAAGACGTGTGCAACCAAAATTACGACAAACTATCATCGGGCGTTCAGCAAACATCACGCCTGGATTGAATGAGAGTTCCATTTCGCGTGCGTCAATGATATTTTGGTCATAGTCAAAGCTGTCATCACGTTGCATAAATTCTGTCTCGGGAATAAAATTTGGATCATCTGGGTAGGCATAATATGACTGAACAGGTGTCTCGGTATAAATAGTCTGAAAATTTTCAGTTATATACTGGGTGGCCCCAAGTGCCCCAGATGCAAAAAATACCCCAAAAAGCGCCATAATCGTAGAATTTTTCATTTTTGTGCCCTTTCCTATATCAAATTGCTTGTTTTATTCTAAAACATTATTGGTATTCGTGTCAAAACAAAAATTTTTATTGAAATTTGATATTAGTTTGTTCTATAAAGGACGTATCACATATATAATAGAATTAGAAAGGTGACGGTTATGGTTGATATTATAATATCAGGGGAAGCAGGAAAATTGCATGCAGTATATCATAAATCACAGACACCAGCGGCGCCATTGGCGGTGGTTTTATCCGGAAATCCACGACAAAAGCATCATATGAATGATAGGTTGTCTTATGCGATGTTTCGTGCATTTATGGACGTGGGGTTTTCTGTGGTTCGTTTTAATTATCGTGGTGTTGGGGATTCCGAAGGTTCACTTGGAACAACCGCTGATAATATGCTTGATATAGCAACCGTCATAGATTGGATTCAAAATCACAATGAAGATAGCGAGAAGATATGGCTAGCGGGTAATCAGTTAGGTTCTTGGTATGTTTTGCAAACACTTATGCGTCGCCCCGAGATTTCTGGATTTGTGTTGGTTTCGCCCGATTCGTCTATGTCTGATTTTGCGTTTTTATCACCGCGTCCAAATCGTGGTCTGTTACTTCAGGGGGCCGAAGAACCCGAAGATGCAAAATTATTTGCAAATCAATTAACCCAGGTTTTAAAGAAACAGGCACAAATAAGTTTGGAAACTATCCGAATTCGTTCGGCGGATGCATCGTACGCAAATCCGGCAGATTTGCGTCAACTTTATAATGATTTCAAGGCATATGTTGGGCGTGAAAATGCCGAAACTAGATTGTTATAATAATGGAATAATGTAAATGGAAGGAATAGTAAAAGACAGATTTTTGGACCCAAATGTTCCAGACGAAATGGCGTCAACGATTCGTCCACGGACGTTGGCGGACTTTATTGGACATGATGCATTAAAACAAAACTTATCCGTCTTTATATCTGCAGCACGTGCTAGGGGTGAACCGATGGATCATGTGTTGCTTTATGGACCGCCGGGACTTGGCAAAACGACACTTGCACATATTGTCGCTAATGAATTAGGGGCAAATTTCCGTGCAACATCAGCGCCTATGTTGACTAAACAAGGGGATTTGGCGGCGATACTGACCGCATTAGAACCAATGGATGTTCTGTTCATAGATGAAATTCACCGTTTGCCGACCGCAATCGAGGAAGTTCTTTATTCTGCGATGGAAGATTTTAAGTTGGATATTATGTTGGGCGAAGGTCCATCTGCAAAAAGTGTTCGCATAGATTTGCCACCATTTACATTGGTTGGTGCGACGACGCGCACAGGATTACTATCTAACCCATTGCGTGATAGATTTGGTATAGATTTGCGGCTTAGTTTTTATTCACCGTCTGACTTGGCAAAGATTATTAGGCGCAGTGCCGGAATACTTGGTACACAAATAGATGAAACTGGCGCGTTGGCTTTGGCAAAAAGTTCGCGTGGCACCCCACGAATTGCAAATCGTCTTTTAAAGCGTGCACGTGATTTTGCGTCTGCATCAGGGCGCAACACCATAGATGCAGATGTAATAAAAACGACCTTGTTTCAATTGCATATTGACGATAGCGGTCTTGATCAGATTGACCGTGAATACCTTAATGCTATAATCAAAAATTATGCGGGGGGACCGGTTGGTATTGATAACTTAGCGGCGGCATTATCAGAACCCGCGGATACAATCGAAGATGTTATTGAACCATATTTAATGCAACTGGGATTAATTCAGCGAACACCTCGTGGTCGTATTGTGACAGATGCTGGCTATCGGCATATGGGGCTAGAGAAATAATTATGAAAATGCACAGGTTTAAATTTTCTGTAGCGTATGCTGATACTGATGCTGGTGGGATAATGTATCATGGGCGCTATATAGAGATTGCTGAACGCGCGCGTATGGCGTGGTTGGGCAAGATTGCGCATCCGATAAAATCTGATGTTGGTTTAGTCATTCGTGAATTACACATCAAGTATATTCGTCCCCTATTTTTGTCCGATGAGTTTATAGTAGAAACCCGAATAACCGGCGTTGGCGCGGCATCTGTATCGGTTGAACAAAAATTCGTGAAAAACGATGAAATTTGTGCTATACTTACTGGGACGGCGGCATATTTAAATGCAGACGGTCGACCGGTGCGCATCCCAGAAATATTGGAGGACGCATTCAAAAAGAGTCTTATTACAAAGGATAAAAAGGATATAAAATGAACAGTTTTTCTTTATTAAAATTATTTACAAGTGACGTTGTTACAGCAATCGCATCTATTGTTTTGGTGGTATTTAGTGTTATGTCATGGGCGTTGATTGTTGAAAAAATCAGATTATTTCATTCAATAAAACATAAAGAGGTGTCGGGTAAGCCGGACGAAGCGATAAAACCCTTTGATAGGAATTTGTGGTTTTTGTCTATGGTTGCTTATGTCTCACCGTTTATTGGGCTTTTTGGAACTGTCTGGGGGGTTATGGATTCGTTTGCCTCTATTGGCGCAAACCAATCTGTTAGCATTGGTGTTATTGCCCCTGGACTTGCAATTGCGCTTGGAACAACTGCGCTTGGATTGATTGTTGCAATACCTGCGGCGATTGCACACCAAATATTTACTAAACGTGCAGACGATTTGTATGAAAAGTTAGGGGGCAAGTAATATGTTACGTTCGCGGCGCAGAAATGCTGATGTGTCAATATCTTTGACACCAATGATTGATGTTATGACAGTATTATTGGCAGTGTTTATGGTTACCACTCCAATGATGACTAATGGAATTGATTTAGATTTGCCTAATGCGGGTACAACCGTCCTGACAGGGACAGATCATGCGATGCAGATAAGTGTTGATAAATCCGGGCAATATTATATTGGAACGGTTTTGATGCCGCTGAATGACGTTGTTGAGCGCGCGGTCGCAATGCGCAGCGAAAACCCGAAATTAACGATAGTGATAAATGGTGATCGTCATGCGGATTATGGTGCTGTCATGGCGGTTATGGGAAAATTAAAGACTGCGGGGTTTGAACGCATAGGATTGCGAACCAAACTTGAAAACTAGGTTGTAATTATGGCGAAATTTAATAATTTTGCATCTGAAAATATTGGCTTTTCGATTCTGGGACATTTGTTGGTCTTGGGAATCATTGTCTTTGTGACCGAGGTTATTATTGCGGCCCCCGAGCATTTTATTGCACCCGACAGAATTCAAATAACAATGATTGATTTATCCCAGGTTCGTGTATCTGGTGATGAATCTGTACTTTATAATACTAATCTTCAGAACGAGCCTGAGACTGTAAAACCCAAGGATTCTGAACAGGAAAAAAAGCCGGATCCTGTTGCGGCGGATGAATCAAAGCAACCAATTGAATCAACAACATTAATATCAGAAGAAAAACCGCAAGAGAAACCCGAGCCCCAGGAAGAGAAAAAAGACGAAAAGAAGCCAGATGAAACACCAGCGCCGAAAAAGAAAACGGTTGTTCGGGTAAATCGTAATGTTGTTTCTTTGGATAGAACCTTGACTGTATCTGTTGTTGATGCGCTGAGGGTGGCAATGACACGGTGTTGGAATATTGATACTACACGGTCTGATATTTCGGGATTGCGTGTGGTTGCACATTTAAACATGCGCAAGAATGGAACTGTGTCTGATGTATGGTTTGAATCTGCAGCACGGGCAGAAACCGATCCGGCATTTGCATATGTCTTGGATACAATTCGCAGTGCAATAAACACATGTCAACCATTGCGTATGTTACCAGTAAATGAATATGAAAAATGGCAAAAGATTCAATTAACATTCTATCCAACGCAGGGTAAAGTTATATAACATATTACAATAGCTATTTTTGAGCATTAAACGATCTTTTTAGGTCGTTTTTTAATTGTTTTGTTTTACATAAAAATATGTAGTGTTAATTAGTTAGATTTAGTTGTTAATAAAACATAAATGACACGGTTTGTTGTGTGTAAATCAGGCTTGAAATACGTGTTTTTTGTGATTTGTACTGATTTGAGCCTAAAAACAAGAAAAGTTCGTAATTTTACGTATTGTGCCATGGGATTTTTGTGGAAGTCTTGTATGTTTTTTCAGATGTTTTTATTAAAATATACTTTTTGAATAAAATATGTCGTTATAATTAGTTATAATATATTTTTAATAAATCTAATTAACTTTTGTTGCTGAAATTACAAAAGTTGATTATCCCAAAAAAACTATAAAAAAAGTCCCCAAAATTTTTGGGGATAAGTATGCCGTTGCAGTAAAACGATAAGCCGGATTCTGTTCTGCCCAGATTCAGTATCGTGCCGGCATTCCGATACCAAAAAACAGGGTAGCAAGCATAATTAATCTGCGAAATGTGTTACCACAAAACGTCAAGCCCCCTACCCGTTTCCGATTTGGGACAAATCATTGGAAACCTATTTGGGGTTGCTGCGCACAGAGATTGCCCGTTTCACTCAAACCTGTTGGTTTGCTTCGTCACTGTTGCTCTAATCGTCAGATCGCTCTGCCTGGCCGTTAACCAGTGTGCTGTCCCACGCAGTCCGGACTTTCCTCCGACAAAATGTCGGCTATGCTTTGTCTTGCTGCGTTTGTGAATGCTACAACAATTTGATGACAAATCAATAAATTTTTTGTGAAAAAACTTTGCACTATTTGTTATGCAAAAACCGCGGTTCCAAAAACTATATCATATTGTAGTTACGGTATTTTTAAATTTGCAAAAAAGCCCATGGCGCAATATAAAAATCGAGTCAACAAGATTTTTATATGCGAAATGTATTTTTGTTTTGACTAGGGTTTAAATAATTTGCTAACGTTTATATATAAAGGGGAATGAAAGGGAAGGATTTGTCCAGAATTCTAAGGTTTTTTGGCGTTTTTTGCGTTGCCTTTTTATGCATGTTTTGCGTGCATTCTTCTGCACACGCTGTAAGGGTTCGTTACAATTGTGGCTCTTGGATTACTAATCCGGTAACACCATCAACGTATCAATGTAATTGCGGTGATGACGCTATGAATGGTATGACCGATGGTGATATGTGGTCTGCAACACATTGTCAGTGTTATAATTTACCAACAAACACTGCGGTTTCCAGTTCCTGTACCCAAAGTGGCAAGGAATTGGTTGGTTGGCGCGTGGGAAATTCACTGTGGATGTTTAAACCAGGTGACCCGTTTGCAGTAAGCGGTGAGGCGTTTAGAAATTTCGGTGATGACATAACATTCAAAGCGGTTTGGGCGGAAACAGGCAAGCCGTTTAAAATTACAACAACATCATTAACGTCCAGCAATAAAACTTTTACAATAAAAATTGCCGCCAAGAGCGATCCGGATAATCCTATCACTATACACTGGGGCGACGGGTCAACCACTGTTCATAATTACAGTGATCATGACCAGCATTCCCATCAACATACGTATAGCACGGGTGGGGTAAAGACCATTTGGTTAACTGGAAGTGCAAAGCGTAAGGGTAAAAGGGTTTTTCATCTTACTGTACCTGTTATAGAATTTGGCAGTGGTGATAAAACAAAAATTGCTAGCATAGATGGTTCGTTGGGTGCCATATTCAATTCTTCATGGGAACGAATGTATACCCAAACATCATCAACATCTGATAAGTTATACAATACACCATCGTATAGGGGGCTTTTTAGTGGGGCGACAAATTTAACGGGACCAATTCCTGATAATTTATTTGTTGGTAGTCCTGGACATAAAATGTTGCACAGTTCTGTACGTCAATTATTAATGACGATTGGTACCGGACTTGTTGCGATAGGCTTAATTATATTGTCAAGTGGTGCTGCTGCCCCTGTGGCGTGGTATATGATTGCCGAGCATGCGGCATCCGTTGCAGCACAGTGGGTGATGTATAGTTCTTTGGTTTTGGGTGCATCATCATGGGTGGCGAGTTTGATAGCTGGACCGGCGCCTGGTAATATATCAAATGAAGATTTATTAGCAGCTGATGTTTCGCATGATATTATTCCGAAGTATAAAGATACCTTTAGTGGTTGTTCTGGTTTAACAGGAAGTATACCAGCTTATCTGTTCGGCAATAAAATGGATATAGCAGAAGATGTAAAGTTAAACAGTGCTGGAGAGGCTTTTTCGGGAACGTTTAGAGGATGTGAAAATTTAACTGGATTGCCAGGAACTTTGTTTGGTAATGATGGTGTAGATATAACATATATGGCCCGTAAGAATACGTTCCATGAAACTTTTCATACATGTAAAAGGTTGCCGTCAATACCAGATGGGTTATTTAGGGCGGTTACTGGTTATGCAGAGGGGATGTTCCATGGAACTTTTAAATATTGTGAAGGGCTTACTGGTGCAATACCCGCCAATTTATTTAAAAATGTTGGTGCGCCAGAGGCTGATTCTAGTTTTACATCTGGTGCAAAGAACATGTTTGCTGGAACATTTGAAGGGTGTTATAATTTGGGGCGTGTTGGAAGTACTAAAAGTTATGTTCCACCGGAATTATTTGGAACCAAGGCAACGCGTTGGAATGGTAAAAATGCGACCAATTTTATGACCAATATATTCAAAGAAGCAAATCAGATGGCCACAACCTGTCCAAGCGGTACAACCGAGTTTGTCACAGGTTTCCGTGAGACGTATTGGTCTAACAATAATGGTGCCAATGTCATTTCGTGTATTGATAATCAGCCGGTATATACGATGACCTTAAATAAAAACAATGGAACTGGTGGTGGAGAAGGACCTTTGTATGAAAAGTATCAAACTGGGTGGTCTGTAAATTCAGCAGCAACTAACTGGCAAAATTCGGTTACAATAGTATATCCAGGGCGGACGAATTATTTATTCCGTGGATATTTTTATAATGATGGTTCTGCTGTACCAGATATTGAATTGACTTCATCTGGTCAAACTGGCGGTGGCACAGATGAATTATTAAGAATAAAACCGAATGGTGTTTTAAACATAGATCCATCTATAAATTCAAATCAAATCTGGTATGCTGCGTGGGCAAAAAAATGCGAAGGAACGGTTCAAAATGGAACTTGTGTAACGAGTGTATCTAACACTGGTATGGTTAATTATGCAATAACATGTAATTCAGGTTACACGCTCAGTGGATATCAATGTGTGCCGAATACTATGTATACGGTAACATTAAATAAAAATGGTGGAACTGGTGGTGATAATGGCCCATTATATGCAAATCAGGGTGTTGGTTGGTCAGATAGTCCCATAGGACCATGGACAACCCCATATATAACGATTCCAAGCCGCAGTGGTTATACATTTGCTGCGTATTCTCCGACTTATATGGGTAATTTTGTTTCAAGTAATGAACAGTTGGACGATTTTGCTTACACTATAAAAAATGATGGGGTTTTACCAGCGTCAAATACAGTAACTGGAAATTCAACTTTGTATGCGGTATGGCTGGAAAATTGTCAGAGTGTGCCACATGGCAGTTGCCAAATTGTTTTTGATGAAAATCTTATTCCAGAATACCAAACATCATGTGATTCTGGTTACTATTTAGAAAGTGATGCAGGGACTTCTCATCCAAACTGTGAACCATATGTATATACGATATCACTTGATGGAAATGGGGCAACATCGGCTGGAACCACCGCTGTATATGCACAACCTGGTGTTGGAGTGTTCTTGAATGCTGCGCTATCAAATCAGATGACACCGTCAAATTCTAATGCTATCACAAAACCACAGAAAAAATACAAAATTACCTATAATCCAAATGGGTCACCGACAAATTTTGAACCGGTTTGGGTCACGAGTACGTTTTCTGGATATTATGAAACGCCTAGTTCCACAACAGCCTATATTGCATCAACCGGCAAAATTACGTCTAGTGGTGTTACCGCAGGAAGCGCATTAACTGATGATACGGTATGGTATGCAAAATGGACAAATGATTCAATTAACTTGCCCTCTGCTACATACAATGGGCATACATTTATGGGTTGGTATACCGCCGCCAGTGGTGGGCAATTTGTTGGTTTGGGTGGCGCATCATATACCCCAACATCAAATATCACACTGTATGCGCACTGGGATGTAGCCGATGCCGAGGTGTATTTGAATGCTAATGGTGGAACTGGTGGCACTGCCGGGGATTCAACATATAATTGTAATCGTGCTGGATTGGTGTACGGAACAAATTGGTACAATATTTGTGGTTCAACACCACGTGGCACACTAAGTTTGTATTCCGAGCCGACCAGATCAAATTATGTATTTAATGGGTATTCAGCGGAAAATAATCAGGGGGCATCGGTAAAGGCAGTTGATTATAATACTTCAACTGGTAAATGGGAGTTTCAAGAAACAGATGCGGCACTTACCCTATTCCAAACCAGTGGAACCCTGTATGCAGATTGGGCGCCGATATATACAATAACGGTAAATGATAATGGCGGTTCCGGTGGTGTTGGAACCGTATACGAAGCATATGGTGTCGGTTGGGGTGATAGTTCATCTGGTACAATTTTAGATTTTGAAACGTTACATCAATTGGCAAGAATACCAACAAAGTCAGGATACACTTTTAATGGATATTGGACGCAGCCTGAAGGTGGAACACGTTTAACAACAAGTACGGGGTTACTTGGTGCATCACCGCGAAAGTTTAATTCAGCGGGAACAATGTACGCACACTGGACACCAAAGAGCATGACTATTACTCTGAATGATAATGCGACTGTATCCACCCCTGGTTATGTTGTCGTGTCAACACAATGCCGGGATGCCGGATTGGTATATGGAACAGATTGGTATAATGTTTGTGCAACTGGTGGCGGTGGTGTCATAGATCGTGGCGCATCATCGGGTGATGATGGTGGGCAGACTAAAGAATTGCTCAAGGAATTGGAAGAAATTAAAAAAGGGGATGAATTAGAACTAACCAAGGGCGAGGAACAAACCAAAGGTGCCGATAACGGCAGTGGTGATGAAATCGGTGAAGGAACTGGAACCGATATGGGTACTTCGTCCAACGGACTGGTTATGGAACAGTTACCTGTAAGAAGTAATTATACGTTCGCGGGATATTGGACGACCAGTGCAAGCACTGGTGGCACCATGATTGTTGATGCAACTGGACATTTCAGGAATGTTGATGCCGCCCTAACCGCTTATACGGCTAATGGAACGGCATATGCACGTTGGGTTCAAAATGCACAGATTTATACGATCTCGTTGAACAAGGGGTCAGGAACCGGTAATACGCAATATATATATGAAAAGAAAGGTGTCGGATTCTTTAGTAACAGTACCGCCACAAATATAATTGATCCGAATGTATCTATTTTTGCAGCAGTATCTGCGGGTGGTGCGGGCTTGACTATGCCAACGGCACCAAGTGGTAAAATGTTCAATGGGTATTGGAGTTCATCATCAGGTGGCAGCCAAATTATAGACGAAGATGGTATAATAAAGGTTGCTAATACATATTTTACCGCGAATACGACAATTTATGCACAATATAAAAATATTACACCTACAACGGTTACGCTGGATCCAGGTGGTGGAACGGCATGTGCCACGACGACTGTATCAGCGACATTCGGACAGAATATGCCAACTTTAAATTGTGCGCCGACGTGGGCAGGACATAAATTCTTGGGTTATTTTGATACAGCTGTTGGTGGTACAATGGTTAGACCAAAACAGTATTACAATGCCGATTTAAGTTCGGCTACTACATGGGATAGAACCTCGTCAACTGCAACTATATATGCGCACTGGGAGGTTAATCAGTATACCGCAAGTTACTATTGCAATGGTTCCACAGTACTGCCTTTTATTACAGAAAATGTATCCTATGGCAGTGAATATATAGTCGCCAATTCGGTACAAGAATCTTCGTGTGCGACACTTAATAGTCCATTATTCATAGGATGGTCTGTTCATGAACTGAATGATGCAATGTTTGATAGTGGAGATACGTTTATATGGGAATATGAGCAATCTTTAACTTTTGTTGCACAATACGAACCAGTGTATACGGTAACATTAGTTCATGGTAATGTAACAAATTCACCTAATCCAAGTGTGGCATATTTACGTCCAGGGGTTAATTGGTATAAAGAATCCACGGCATCTACGGTATTAACAGAAATGCGGTCTGTCCCAGAACGAACAGGATACGATTTTTATGGATATTATACCGGTCAAAATGGTCAAGGTACACAAATCATAGATGAAAATGGGTATTTTAGGACTGATCCTGCAGCATTAAGTGCATATTCTGCAAATGGTTCCGCATACGCATTTTGGGTAGAAAAAGAGCCGGATTTCTATGTCAGCACCACGCGATTAGCCGCAAATACAACGTTTAAGTTTTCGTTAAGTGCCACAGGTTCGTTTATTGTAAATTGGGGCGATGGCACTGTGGATGAAATTACACGGAATAATACGACACAAACAGTTTATCAACATACGTATACAAATGCGGGTGCATATAAAATCGGTATAATTGGACGTGCCACAGGATATAGTACAAGTGCGACTACGGCGGCGATAAGTTTTGGTACGGGCAGCAACAGAACACCAACATTAATTGAAGAAATTGGTGGATCTTTGGGAACGGTATTCCCAACACTTGGCAGTGCAAATGGTCAGTTGCCACGCTTTATTGATACATTCAAGGGGTGTTCTAATTTAACGGCTATCGCAGATTCTACCTTGTTTGCAGGGGTTACTGGTGCGGCAAGCAATATGTTTAACGGAACGTTCCGTGGATGTTCAAGCTTAGGTGGCGTTATACCAACTGATTTATTTGATGGAATATCTGGTGCTGCGGATAACATGTTTTCTGATACATTCTATGGGTGCAGTTCTTTGGGTGGTTCAATACCGGCAAATCTGTTTAGCGGAGTTTCTGGATCCGGGGACTATATGTTCCAAAGCACATTTAGTAATTGTTCTGGTCTTAGTGGCAGTATACCTGGTACATTATTCGCAGGGGTCACTGGTTCCGCCGAAGGTATGTTCGAGGCTACATTTAATGGATGCAGTGGGCTTTCTGGCCAGATCCCAGGCGAACTGTTTGCGGGTGCGTCTGGTGGTGATGCCGAAATGTTCTTGGGTACATTCAAAGGGTGTTCAAATTTGCAAGGTCAGATACCTGGTAACTTGTTCTATGGCATAGATACCGCTGCCGATGACTTGTTTGCGAATACATTTGAAAATTGCACTAGGTTGACTGGTATCGGTGGTGATTTGTTCACGAATGTATCTGGACATGCGATAAATATGTTTTATAACACATTTAAAAATTCTGGTATTGGTGGTAACATTCCTGCGGGGTTATTTAGCGGTATAGACGTTGGTGACACTAGTATGTTCCAAGGAACGTTCTACGGGTGTACAAATTAACAGGTTCTATACGGCGGGATTATTTAGTCATATTTCTCGTGCAGGCGAGAATATGTTCCGCGAAACATTCTATGGGTGTACAAATTTACAAAGTTATATACCACCTGATTTATTCGAAGGGTTCATTGATAATGACGATGATGAGACTAATTTCATGACTAATATATTCACAAATTCGGGGTTAGATGAATCTTGCCCGATTGGTATGGTCCAATATACCCCAAGTTTATCAAGTTATTGGACACCAAAGGTATCTTGTGTTGACGGACCGCCGTTTACAATTACACTGAATCCGTCACCGGGCAGTGGTGGTACCACGACCATATATGAAAAGTATGATCAGGGTTGGTCATTGACGACAAGTGATTTTTCAAGTGCTTTGACTATTACAAAGCCGACACCACAGGCCGGATACAGTTTTGCCGGATACCAGGATTCGAATAATAACTTAATCATAGATGCCGATGGTGATGTTGTTGCGACGCCTACCACGTTTACCGCGAATGCAACATTAACGGCAATGTATACACCGAACACCTATACGGTAACATATGCATGCGGTACGGGTGCGACCGGTGATGCGCCTGCGAATGGGACCGCGACATATAATGCGGCATTTAATGCGGCGGCAAATACATGTTCTAAGACTGGATATACATTCGCGGGATGGTTACCAGACGGTGCCAGCAGTAATTGGGTTAATGGAACGACCTGG
>JAFZZS010000007.1 GCA_017615655.1 Alphaproteobacteria bacterium | reverse complement strand
TTTGTATTCTTGATAATAATTTAATAATTCATTTCCACCTGGTAATGTTATTTCTTCGTTTCCGGCAGTTGTTGACATTCCTTTGCCATATTCACATTTAAATGTTGCAAGATATGCCGCCATATCTTGTTCAGCATCTGCATCGGCCTTTTGTTCTGAACGTGCAGATGCAGCCGCCATCATGCCCAAACCTGTTGCCGCCGTCGTTGCAGATGTCAGTGTCCGGTTTGCCAACGATTGTTCGTTTTCTTTGGCCTTTTTATAGTTCTCTTCCGCCTGCTCTAGCTTACTGGGACCGGCATCAACAACAGTATTATTTGTAGGGTTATCGGTTGGTATGGTGTCATCCGTGACATTGGTGGGTTCACACAATGATGTTTCTGTATTCAGGGTATAACCGTCATCACATGTGATTGGTATACAAATTTTGTATCCTTCGCGACCCGCCGATACACATTCGCCCGTGGCGGCATTTGTGGGTAACATATCACCTTCGCACGGGCGTTTGTTGGAACAGCCCTCTATTTCACATATTTTAAAATTTGTCTTGTGTTGTTCTGTATCTTCTTTTTCACCAACGTGGGTGCAATCCATTTCTATAACATTAAATTCATCTAAATCTACGTCACATTTCAATTCTATTGTTACGTTAACCAATTCTGACGCGATTTTTGTAATTGGCGTACATCCAACGTATGATATTGAAAACTGGGTATTTGATGCGATATTGCTTAGTTCGAATTTACCATCTGAATCTGTTAATACACCTTTGGTTCCGTCATACGCCAATGTCGCCATCTCAAGCGGTTCACCTGTTAATTGATCTTTTATTGTACCACTTATTGTGATAAGTTCTGGTCCTTCGTTTGATTGGTCACATTTATTTGTGGTTGGATTCCATGTCCCTGCGCCACAATCACATTTACCCCTGGCGAACTTTCCGTTGGAATCGATACAACCTTGCTCTTGAACGGTTACACAATATCCCTGGGGTTTACCATTTACCTTTTTAACGGTAAATCCACTGCCACATTCAGTAGCCGTACAAACCTTGCATGCACGACCAACATTTACACAGTGCGCCTTGGTTGCTTTGTTTGGCATTTTTCCTGGGCCGCAGTCTGTATCTGCGTTACACATAAAATACCCACTTTTATCTTTTTCACCAATTGCGCACTGGGATTCTGATGATGGTGCGGGTGCCTCATTTGATTCTGCTGATGGTGTTTGTTGGGGCGATGCAGATGTTACACATAACCTTATGTTAGTGACAATATTGCTATCGCTACTTTGGGTATAGCAAATAGTACCACCCGTATCTAAGGAATAGCACGTTTCCGCAGATGTCTTAGCAGAACAATCTTGTTTGACATCAGTACGGTCAATTTCTGCCCACCCATTTGCAGTACATTTTTTGAAATCATAGACTGTTTGTACAGGTCCAATAGTACTTCGAACTATAGCGCCTGTATTACATGCCTCTGGGTCATTAGTATTACAGTATAACTTCTTATTCGGACCTAGCGTCTTTAAACATGCCGCGTCATTACATGGTATTTCTGTTGTTTTCCAAGTGCATGCACCCTTGGTATTTGATGATGTTTGCCGGCGTTGGGAATTAGATTCAGAACCATATGATGACGATGGTGTCGATTGCCCACCAGTTTGACCGCCTGTAGATTGCTGTTGCGGCGTAGTTTCACTTTGTGGTGCATCAGATTTGCACGTACCATCCGCGTTTGACCCATTAACGCACTCGCATGCGCCATCATCAAAACGTCGCTTGGGACATGTACAAGAATCGCCGCTCATGGTGCCCCCTGATTTTAAGCATTTTTCATCAGGAATCGTTATTTTACACCAGCCAGATTTATTAACTTTTACCGCACTAGAACTGTTGGGATCAACATTGAAATATATCTTGTATGACTGGCTAGTTAGGCAATCACCCCATGATTTGCAAACTTCACTAGTATATTTAAAACCTTTGATATTTTTACAAGTATTAATAGATTCAAATCCAATATAAGGTGAAAAATATGCACTACCTATTGTGGGTTTTGGCTGACACGAAAAGAAACCAGAATCAATAAATACTACATCACCAGTACCACAACTTTCGTTGTTAACATTTTTATCTGCGGTGTTACAGTAAACCCACTTACCAGTTCCCACCTGTTTACGCGCCTTAGTATCATAATCATAACTTGTTGGTGTACAACTACCAGCCACAGCGCCATTCATCCCAAAATATAGAAACGCTAAACATCCGGTGAAAATATACCGCAGAATTTGCAAAATCGCCCTCTTTTACATTCTGACATCATTATAAAAAATTACAGTATTTTATGTCAACAGAAAACAGGTGCAGATGCACCTGTTTATAATTTCTGGTATTCAAATTTTATGCCAATGCACCAACAGACATGGTTATACGACGAATGCCACTGCTGATAGATTTTTCTTTATTTATCTTGGCATGAATAATTTCGCCAGTGTGATTAACATGTGTTCCACCACACAATTCACATGACACATCACCCGCGGTTATTACACGAACAATGTCGCCATATTTTTCACCAAATAATGCCATCGCACCACGTTTCTTGGCGTCATCAATTGACATCTCTTCGTGCAAGACGGACATATCCGCATTTATCCATTCGTTAACCAGATTTTCTACTGCGGTTTTTTCTTCGTCTGTCATTGCGCGCCCAAATGAAAAATCAAACCGAACAGAATCAGGCGCAACCTTAGACCCACGTTGTTCTACATCGGTATTTAGTACTTTACGCAATGCCGCCTGAAGCAAGTGTGTCGCAGTATGCGCGCGCGCCGTTTGTTCACGATTTTGAATATTTACAATCGAATTTACCATGTCACCAACTGCAATTTTTCCAACAACCGTTCCGCGATGCAAAACAATATTGTTTGCACGTGCGGCTTCTGAAACATTTAAAACAACTTTATCGCCAATTTTTAATTCACCACTGTCACCAACCTGACCACCCTGGGTGCCATAAAAATTTGTTTTATCCAATGCAACTTCGACCATGTCACCATCGTTGGCAACATCAACAAATTCGCCATCACGCAAGATTGTCAGAACCTTGGATTTCATGCCATTGTCTGGTGAATATTTTGTTGAATCATCAGTTGATGGAACATCTGGGCGTGATTCCCACAGAACCTTGGTCCCACGCGTATCGGCGCGACTGCGTTCTTTCTGGGCCGCCATTTCTGATTCAAATCCGGCGACATCAACACTGATGTTTTTATCGCGCAGAATCATTTGCGTCAAATCAAGTGGAAAACCGTATGTATCAAATAACTTGAACGCGATTACCCCCGGCAGTACACCATTTTGCACCTTGGTTACTTCATTATCCAACAGTTTCATACCGTTGTTCAACATATCGGCAAATGCATTTTCTTCGTTTGTAATTACCTCGATGACATGTGCCTGATTTTTTATCAATTCGGGGTATGTGTCACCCATTTCGGCCACTAATGCCGGATAAAGTCGCGACAACAATGCACCCGAATGCCCAAGTAACTGCCCATGACGCATCGCACGACGCAAAATACGGCGTATTACATATCCGCGATCAGTATTAGAAGGAATAACACCATCTGCAATGGCAAAACCAACTGAACGTAAATGATCGGTAATTACCTTGAAACTTGTTATATTCTGGGGTGTTTCGCGAACACCGGTAACATCACTAACCGCATGTTTAAGATTCACAAACAGGTCAGTATCATAATTATCTGTTTTACCTTGCAACATTGCCGCCCACCGTTCAAGTCCCGCACCTGTATCAACATTTTTCTTTGGTAAATCAGTTAAATTGCCATTCGCATCGCGATTATATTGCATAAAAACATCATTCCAGATTTCAACAAAACGACCACCGTCTTCGTCTGGCGTGCCGGGTAAGCCACCCGGAATATCTTCACCAAAATCATAAAATATCTCGCTGCAGGGACCACATGGACCGGTATCACCCGCCGACCACCAATTATCTTTGCCAAGACGAATCGCCTCTTTGCCCGCAATTTTTTTCCATAAAGCCGCGGCTTCGTCATCAGTTTCATGGGCGGTTACAACCAATCTTTTTGGATCTATACCAATAACATTGGTCAATAAATCCCATGACATTTCCAACGCACCCTCTTTGAAATAATCACCAAAAGACCAATTCCCAAGCATTTCAAAAAATGTATGATGGCGACCATCAACACCAACATCTTCAAGGTCATTATGCTTGCCACCGGCACGAATACACTTTTGTACGTCTGCAACACGTGGTGCAGGTGCATTTTCGGTACCAAGAAATATATTCTTCCATGGAACCATGCCCGCCACAGTAAATAACACAGTTGGATCATTTGGAATAAGCGATGCAGACGGAACTATTTTGTGCCCATGCGATTCAAAATAATTCAAAAAGAGATTTCTTATATCATTATATGTCATTGTATTTATCCTTGGGTTTGGCGATATTATAGAACTTTATGCGTTTTGCGCAAGAATTTTTACCGCAGATTCAATAGTTTTCAAAAATCTTTTAACGGTTTCATCCACCGCCGCATGCGCCGGGGCGCCTTCTGGGTTTCTGCGACCGTATTTTATTGGTGCAAACCCCATTTTCATTGCAACATAATTTGTTCTGTTCATGTATATTGGTGACATATCGGGATGCATTACACGAACAAATCCCTTTAGTGCCAGCCATAGAAGCGAATCCAGCGGAACCCGATAACGCGTATGACGCAAATCACGGTATAATTTTGGTAATATATTTGTTATAAAATCGGCAAATTCCGCAAAAATAGGTGTTCTTATTATTGTGCCAGTAATAGCAAAATGTGGTCCAGTTCTGCCACATTCGCACCCATTCACCCACGCAGGTGTAATTTTGAATATGTCTGTAATATCTTCACTAAGCGTCGTCGCGTTTTGCACAACCGCAAAAATATTGTCTGAAACATCTGGTACAGATGCATCTAGTAAAACATCATCTTGATCTACAAATACAATCCAATCCGTATGGATATCCATATTCTGCAACTGTTTGATGGCGTTTAATCTTGATTCTAATTCACCATAATTTTTATCAGCATTTATTATATATGATGCGCCACGCCACCCAATTCTTTTTACCTTTCGCCGGTCAATACACAATTCTGGGTTATCATTATATATAACTAAATTAAATCTTTGATGTATGCGATTTAATGGTGGTAAAGACAAACGTAACGCATCTGCATTAACCACAGTTATAACAACGGTAAGATTTGTTTTAGACTTAAACATACAAAAATATTAAATAAAACTTTCAAAAATTGCAATTGGTTAGTTATTTATGATATAATAGTAGCACAAGCGAGAGAAAGAAAATGAAAAAACCAATGATTTCTGCAATAGTTTTCTTGACCATTGTGATATTAATGGCCTCGTTTGGATTTTCACTTGATGGAACACCACCAATGGTTCTGCCCGAATCGATAAGGGGAAGCGCACTTTTTGTATGTCCTGCAAACAGTGATTTCTGGGACGCAATGGCGACTGGATTTGGACAATTTCACAGATATATACTTATCGGGTTCTTTTTTGGTGCGATTATTTTGGCTTTTGCTTGGGGATGGGCGTTGTATCAAAACTTGTTACAAGACAAATTTAAACGTGAAGATTTCGCGAAACCATGGGCATTTACAAAATTATTATTTTGGGCGGGGGTCGCAATACTAATCATTTTGCACACCCCGAATCATTACAGACGCCTTGAAATCCGGGGAACTACGGGCGATTGGGTTATATGCGACAACACCAGTACTGACGTGCGTGCCGTACCAATAAATTTGGTGGAAACAAAATAATTTTAAGATTTTTATAAATAGGTCTTGACTTAAAAGGCGGAATTCTCTACGATTCGTTTAGGCGTTTCGGGCAATGCCCTTGAAAATTGCTTGGTTGCGTATTGCAATTCAATTTTCGCGGGCATTGCCGCAAGAAGCGTTGGGACACCTTTAAAAAATATGAAAGGAGAATATAATGAACAAACAACAATTGATTGAAGCAATCGCAAACGAAGTCGAAGTTACCAAAGCAACAGCTGCGGCATGCTTGGACGCGTTCATCAACACAGTTACCAAAGTGTTGAAAAAGAAAGGCGATGTTCGCTTGGTCGGTTTTGGTACATTCACAACCGCAAAGCGCAAAGCAACAACAGGTCGCAACCCACAGACTGGTGCTGCGATTAAGATTCCGGCATCTACTCAGCCGAAATTTAAACCTGGCAAAGCTTTGAAAGATGCTTTGAATTAAAGATTTAAACGCTTTAAATTTCATTCCAAAACACCGTCAAAAGACGGTGTTTTTTCGTGATATTTGAGATTTCTAAACACTTTGGCAATTAAAATTATTACTTTACACACATAGATAGAGTTTCTATAATTAACATACTATGACGAAACTGATTGAAAAAATAAAAAAATTTTTCCGTGGCGATGAGTCTAATGGCCGTATTAAATGGTCACTGTATGGACGTATTTGGCGCGAAGTTGGCAAACCGCAATGGAAATGGTTGCTTGCGGGGGTTTTGGCGACCATTTGTGCCGCCACCGCCGAAGGATACAGCATTACACTTGTCCAACGTGTTGTTGACCAGGCTTTTATTGAAAAAAGCATGGAATCAACATACATTATCGGTTTGTTAATTATTGCGGCTTTTGGCGCCAAGGGTGCATTTACTTATGCACGTGCGTTGCTTATGGCCAAGGCAGGATTGACCGCCAGTGCGCGTCTGCAGAAAAGAATCTATGCACATGTTGTCCGTATGGATTTGACAGGGTTTAATACCGCCGGGATTGGCAAGCATCTTAATTATTTTAGTGTCCAGGCAAACGCAGTTTTAAATTTGGTTACAAGTACCATTGTTAAAACAATACAACAGATTGCAACACTTGCAATAACCCTGTGTTTAATGATCTATTATGCACCCCAAATGTGCGCAATATTGGTATTTTTGGTACCTGCCATCATGATGCCGATGTTAATAATTTTGCGTCGTCGTCGCAAATTGTCGCGCAAATCATTTGGCATTGCCAACGAAGTCTCGCAACACTTAAACCAGACAATGCATGGTATTAAAACCATTCAGGCATTCACTAGCGAAGATTCAGAAACCAAACGGTTTGAAGTCGTGTTGAACAATGCCATGGTTAATTCATATAAAAGTACCCAGGCCTCCGGACTTCAGTCACCATTGTTGGAACTTATGATTTCGGTTGGATTGTGTCTTGCGTTAATTTTGGGCGGACATTTTATTGTTACCGGGGCAATATCCACAGGTGATTTTACCGCATTCTTGCTAGCATTAACTGCGGCGTATAAACCGGCAAAATCAATAACAGGTGTCGGTGATACGGTTCAGCATGGATTACTGGCCGCGGAAATATTGTTTGATTTTCTGGACACAAAACCGGCAATTCAAGATGCGCCAAATGCAACAAAATTGCGTGCAACACAACCTTCTATTGAATTTTGTAACGTAGATTTTTCTTACGTTCCCGAAGAACAAATTTTGCACAATATAAATCTATTTGTGCCTGCGGGCAAAGTTTGTGCGCTTGTTGGCCCCAGTGGTGGCGGTAAAACGACTATGTTTAATTTGATTGAGCGTTTCTATGAGCCACAAAATGGTGTAATTGCCATAAACGGACGCGATATAAGAAAATATACACTTGCTTCTTTGCGCAAAAATATTTCCGAAGTTTCACAGGATGTGTTTCTTTTCAATGATACTATCGAGGCGAATATTAAATACGGCGCCCCAAATGCCACACACAAAGAAGTCGTTGCAGCGGCACGGGCGGCAAATGCCGATGAATTTATTATGTCTTTTCCTGACGGATATGCGTCAAATGTCGGCGAAGGCGGATCGTTGTTGTCTGGGGGTCAAAAACAACGTATCGCCATTGCGCGCGCGATTTTAAAAGATGCACCTATTCTACTGTTAGACGAGGCAACCAGCGCATTGGATACCGAAAGCGAGAAATTGATTCAATCGGCATTAAAAGATTTGATGCGCGGGCGTACAACCTTTGTAATTGCACATCGTTTATCTACGATTTTGGATGCAGATATTATTTGTGTTATCAAAGACGGAAAAATCATCGAACAAGGGACCGATGCAGAATTGGTCGCATTAGGCGGTGAGTATAAAAAATTGCGTGATATTCAGTTCAAAAACAAAAAGAAATAGTTGTTAGTGGTCAGTGTTAGTGATAGGCGCAGCTCGTCTTGTTTTCCCAAACCAAAAAATAAAACCGCAAAAGCGGTTTTGATTTTTGGTGGGGCCACAGGGATTGCACATCCC
The DNA here is from genome assembly GCA_017615655.1 of Alphaproteobacteria bacterium. Lineage (GTDB taxonomy): Bacteria > Pseudomonadota > Alphaproteobacteria > Rs-D84 > Rs-D84 > Enterousia. The sequence continues at coordinate 130,409 of JAFZZS010000007.1, read as the reverse complement.
CAACAAAAGTGTTGGGGACCCCTTCCACTCGCAACGGTTTCGCAAAGCATAATGCTTGCAAAACCGGCTATCGTGTCGAACCCACGGGTTCTCGTCTTGTTTTCCCAAACCAAAAAATAAAACCGCAAAAGCGGTTTTGATTTTTGGTGGGGCCACAGGGACTCGAACCCTGGACCCAATGATTAAAAGTCATTTGCTCTACCAACTGAGCTATAGCCCCAAAACTTCTGTTTTTCCAGCAGTTCGGGGCAAATTATGACATACTTTTAGAAAAAATCAAGAAAATTTATTTAATATCTTCGCTTTTTTCTGGTCCGGTGTTTGACGCCAATGTCTCGGATAATTTTGCGCCCATCAACAGTTGTTCAAACTTCATTGCAATTGAAGCCCCCGAATCCAACCAATCTATAACCTTTTCAACAATATTTTTTAAATGTTTTGCAATTACATGTCTATTGCCACGCAAATGATGTTCATGAATTAAATGTGATATTTCACGTGCCAATTCACTTAAAAGGTGCAAATTGTCAGGTGATAAAACATTTTCACGACCATACCGGTATATGATGTTTTCTAATTCGCCATAATATTGCTGTAACAGTTTGATATAATCATCCCGTATACGCATTTTATTCGTTATGTTTGATTCACGCAACATCTGCATAGAATTTATATTCGCAAGTGTCGTCCGCCCTTGTATGCGTAATATTTTTCGCATAACCTGTATGATATGCAGAACAAGTATATTTATCTTATCATCCATACTGATAGTCATAGTTTCTTGCAAACGACGTGAAATTCGATAATTCGTATAATCATAAAGTAAAAACACCAGGGGAATTGCCAATAACGATGCAGAAATATTCGTGATTAAGTCGGCAACTAATGGGTCGTGCACATTATCTAAAGACACTGTAAAAAGTACAATTCCACCAGCAATACAAATAATGTATGGTATAGTTTTTAATAAAAGATCATGAAAATTTAGGCTCATATTTGTAATTATGACACACTGTGCCATAATATGCCATGTGAACCAAGTCCGCATTTTGTTCGATTTTTCACGTCTGCCCCTTGAATTTTCGCCATTTTTATACTATAATACTAGTGTGTGTGGTGGTACAAGCCAAAGGGGGTCGTGGTGGCAACAACGTCAGAATTTTTAGAAAAAGTATTTAAAATTCAGCGTATGAATGAGTGGCGTTTTGACCACCCAGAACAATGGCAACAACTTAGTGACTGGGCTGGTTCCGGCACTCCGGATTCAAGTAAGTTGAATGATAATCAACGTAAATGGTTAAAATACCTTGAAAGAACGGGTCCCGGCTCCACAGATCCATTTGACCGCGAAGGTGGTAGAGCAGACGGCTATGTAAAAATTCAAGATTATCCGCCGTTTGGCAATCTAAGTGATAAAGATTGGGAAGAACTTTATAAAATTTGTAAAAGCGCCTGGTATCAAATGAAGCATGACAAAGGTGCATACGCGGGTTATAAAGATTCTGTGAAACAATTTATTACAAATAATGCGCATTTCTTTGACGATGTCGCCGAAGAAGCGATGACCGCGCAACCACAAACCGAAGCAGCCATTACAGCAATGGTTGATTTGTTAGAAAAAGTCACTGATTCATACGTGTTATCTACACTAGGAATTAGCAGTTCAGAAATGCTTGAACTGCGTCGAAAAGTAACCGATAGAAAATATAACACCGATCCCGAATTTCGTAAGAAAATTACAGAAATATCATCGAAAATCGTTAACGCAGATGACAGCACCAAACGCGCATTAGATCGAATTGTCCAAAGGGAATTCGCACCAGCAACAAAACTTGAAGAATATGTGCGTAGTCAAAATCTAGAAATCATTTCAAATGAGTATTATGGATGGATAGCACAAGTTAATACGGTCGCAAAAGTTAACGAATTTAAAACAAATTATTTTGATTTTCTGAAACCAATCTACAATGACGAAGATGTTTTCAAAGCCTTCGACGCCAAAGAAGGTGGCGCCAAACCAATAACAACCGCCATTAACAAGGCCAAGAAAGATATAGATTATAACGATAAAAATTCTAAGAATTATATTCCACCAAAACGTGAAGATAAACTGTCGCTGGTTGAGCAGATAGAAAAATGGGCTGGTGATACATACTCGGACTATTTCAAGAAATACGAAGGATTGCGTGGCGCAAAAATTTTGCATCACCCAAGTGAAGTAAATGCGATTGTTAAACAAATAGACAAAGCAAAAATTAAGCCCACCGATGGTCTTGAAAAGGTAATATCAAATGCTGATGGCATAAAAAGAGCACTTGCCGGTACCAATCCATATGCAGCCGATGCATTTGGTTGGTTAAGTGACGCACTAAAAGATTTCCAGGCCGATCCGAACATGTCGCACATCATGAAAGGCGCATTGAAAAATGGACGCCAAATGAACAAACTTGTTGCGGAACTTATTGAACGCGCAGCCGAAGATGGCAAGCCTGAAACGGTTCGAAAAGCAGAAATTGCATTGGAATTGCTGACTGTTATCAAGTATGGCTATACAACCAGCAAGGTTATGGACGCAATCAAAGAAGACAAAGAATTATTTAATATCTTGTCAAACAAAGATTTATCCTGGAACAAGAACGAAGGTGTTAAATTTGTAACTACTGCCATAGATAAAACGGTACGCGCCGCATTCATGGGGGTTGGGTATGCCACAACAATTTTAGTAAACCGGGCGCGTCGTCGTGGTACAAAATTCAATGGTCATTTGCCAAATGAAAAAATGCGCCAGGCATATCGTGATTGGCAGGCAAAGAATACGGCTGATAAAGCCGCCGCCCAGGCAGACCATGATGCCGACAATGCAGCCGCACCGATTGGTCTTGCACCAGATACACGTTCTGCATATAAAAAATCACAAGATGAAGCCGAAGTTAAACGTAATAACGCAAGGGCTGGTTTGACTGGATTGGGATATGTTGGTGGAGATGACGAAATCTTACGTAATGCGGAACTGGATATAAACAATGTACTTAAACCCGAAGAATATATGCGTCAAAATCGTGTAGAGGAATATGAACGTTTAATTTCTAACCTTTCTAATGCGCAAAATGTGTATAAAGATTTAGAAGATTTGGACGCGGAAGAAGTGGCTGTCACAGGGGGCGCATTTACACCAGAACAACGTATCGCAAAATTACAAGAAATTGAAGCACAACGCAGAAAATTAAAAGAGGAATTAAAGGGTATCGGTAATGATGGTAAATTAGATTTAAGTTTATTTGGTGGACGTGCAGACTTTGATTTATTGAATACCCCTGGGCTAGCCTCTCATAATCTAGAAACCATGATAAATTATATTTATGGGGCAACCGGATATACAGGTTATACTGATGCCCAAAGTGACCTTGGTGATACACAAAATAAAATTTATGAACGGCAACAGCATATCGATAAATTTCGTAAAGCGACCAAAGATATCGAGGATGCAGAAAAACAAATCAAGGCACGTGAGAAAAAGTTTAATGAATGGGGTGATAAGCATCAAGATATTCGTTGGTTATTAACGTCTTATTGGGATACATTGCAAAACCCGTCTTTGACTCGCTTTGGCCCCCGTCGTGCAAGTCGTATCCAAGCCAGAAACAGTAATCTTGTCCAAGATTTATTAGCCGCCAAACGCGCAGGTTATACGCTTAGTTAAGAAATTTTTGTTCCCACCTTTTTGGTGGGGATTTTTTAATTGAAATCTATGTTTTGGGGTGCTAACCTTTTGGGCGGAATTCAAATTAAACCAAAAGGAAAGAATATGTATATTATGGCGCTTAATTGCGGTTCGTCCAGTTTGAAATATCAAATCTTTGATGCAGATTCTAAAAAACAAATTGTTGGCGGCAATGTGGAAAAAATAGGATCGCCTGATTCTTTTATTACACAGAAATATCCTGATGGAACAAAACAAAAAAAAGAAACATCCATGCAGAATCATAACGAGGCATTGAATGTCGTTATGTTCATGTTGCGTGAAGCCTCTATTGATATGAATGAAATCAAAGGTGTTGGACATCGTGTTGTTATGGGCGGTTCCAAATTTGCGTCTTCGGTTGAAATCACTGACGATGTTATGCGTGAAATTCAAAACTGGCGTGATTTGATGCCATTACATATTCCAGCATCATTAATGGGAATTGAAAGCGCACGTCAAATGTTGCCCAATGCGACACAAGTTGCTGTTTTTGATACTGCGTTCTTGCAGACTATGCCAGAATATTCATATCGTTACGCAGTTCCAGATGCATGGTATCGCGAATTGGGTGTTCGTCGCTATGGCTTTCATGGAACAAGTCATTTATATGTTTCAAAACGTGCAGCGGCGATGCTTGGCAAACCGGCAGAACAATGCAATTTGATTACCATGCATATTGGTTCAGGCGCATCGGGGGTCGCAATTAAAAATGGTCGCGCAGTTGATACCACATTGGGTATGACACCAACAGCGGGCTTGATGATGGGAACACGTCCGGGTGATGTCGATGCAGGTGCATTGCTGTATGTAATGGAAAAGTTGAAACTTTCACCCGAGCAAATGACCAAGCATTTAAACAAAGATTCAGGGCACCTGGGCATTACAAAATGCTTTGCGGATCGTCGTGATGTTGAAACAAACCGCGAATCTAATCCAGATTGTAAATTGGCATTGGAAATGGAAATACACAGTGTAAAGAAATACATTGGTGCATTTATGGCGGAACTGGGGCACGTTGACGCATTAGTCTTTACCGCCGGCGTTGGTGAAAACGACGATTACCTGCGCGGTAAATTCTGTGAAGGCTTGTCCGAGATGGGAATTAAAATCGATATGGATAAAAATGCCAAGGCTTTGGCGCGTTTGGATGCTGGTGAATGTGAAATTAGCACACCTGACAGCCCGGTTAAAATATTTATGATTCCAACCAATGAAGAAATTGTCATTGTTGAAGATACACTGGGTATTATGAACAAAACATATAATGCAGATCACCTTAAGATGCAATATTCATTTGCAAAAATGAATTAAAAGTAATGTGCCGGGGTGATTAAATCATCATTGTTAATGGCGGGACGTATGCCCCGCCCTTTTTATAACGCGTGATTTTCCTTGTATTTATTGCAAAATATCTGTATTATCTTTGATGTGATGCGGTTATTATGCATCACGCCGTCCCGCAATCACAGATTCACTACAAATAAAGTAATCGCACTTTATTCGCAATGGAATCCACGTGATTGCGGAAATATTAAACAGAATAAAAAGGATATTATGAATGGTTAAATTACATGTTGAACCAGATGTGGTTCAAGATTCAGATTTTGATGAAGACCTGACCGTCCATGCGTCAAAAGGCAACAAAGAACACATTGACCCGGAATCTGATAAAAATGATGATAAGGTTTATTTCATGGCACTTGGCGGATTGGAACACGTCGGTCAAAATATGTACCTGTATAAGTACAAGGGTAAATTCATCATTGTTGATTGCGGCATGGGGTTCTTAGAAGAAGAAATCGGCGCCGGAGACGTGCAATACTGCGACACAAAATGGTTAGAGAAGCACAAGAAGGACGTTATCGCTTTTGTTATCACACATGGTCACGAGGATCATATTGGGGCCCTTAAATACATATGGCCAAAGTTTAAAAAGCCTATTTATTGCACACGATTCCCTGCAGAAATTTTACGTAGAACTTTCCGGGGAATCGAAATGGATTTTGATCCCAAAAAGGATATCATAGAATTTGATGCTGCAGGTGCAACGCTTAAACTTGATCCTTTTGTTGTTGAAACTTTTCATGTAAGTCATTCTGTTCCCGAAGCACAAATGTTGATTATTAAAACTGGTGCGGGCAAGATATTGCATACTGGCGATTGGACCTTTAATGATGACAATCCAATTGAACCAGGAACAAATTATGAACGACTGCGCGAAATTGGTTCTGATCCAAAATTAATTGCATGTGTGTGCGATTCAACATCTGTATCAAGACAAACACAGCAAACCACAGAAATCCAGGTTCGTGATACCCTAACCCAAATTATGCGTGATGCCCCAGGACGAGTTATTGTTACCGGATATTCGCGCAGTTTGGCACGTCTGAAAATGTTTGCCGAGGCCGCCAAGGAATGTGGTCGTATGGCGGCAATCAAAGAACGCAGCAATCCAAATCCGGTACCATATGTTGGGTTGCCCGAATTTCGTGAAATTGGAATAGATTTTAAATATCTTGATGCAAATGACATATATGAATACTCAGAAATCAAAGATTTGCCTGCGGAAAAACAGGCCATATTCCTGACCGGATCCCAGGGAGAAAAATTCGCGATGCTGACCCGCCTGTGTCGTGGTCAAGTTAAAGAAATGAAACTGATGCCGACTGATACTGTGGTGTTCAGTGCGATTATCATTCCGGGGCGCGAACAAGATGTTTCTTTCCTTTACAATAAATTAGCAAAAATGGGAATTCATACCCATACGATTTATGATACCGACAATGTTCATGCCAGTGGACATGCTGGTCGACCAGAAATGGAACGTTTCTATGACATGGTACACCCCCAGGTTTCAATTCCAATGCATGGCGATTATATAAACGAAATGCTAAATGGCAAGATGGCAATGGAACGCGGTGGTGCAAAACATATGATGCTGGTTCGTAATGGTGAGATGATCGCCATGGCAGATGGGGCGGAACCATATGTTTGTGAAACAATTGAAACAGGATTCGTTGTCATGGAGGGCGAAACCGAGCGCAGCGCTAATGATCAGGTTTATAAAAACCGCAAGAAAATCGCGTCTAATGGTGCAATTTTTGTAACATTGCCCATAGATAAACGTGGATTTTTAAAGGGAACCCCCGAGGTTTCCAGTGCGGGTATATTCGAATCTGATGCCACAGGATTTATGAAACGTCAAATTCAGATAGAAATTACCAAAGCTATAGATGCAATGTCTAAGGCGGAACGTAAAGTACAAGATAATATTGTACACACTGTACAGACCGCTGCAAACAAAGTTGTGCGCGCGTCACTGGGGGCGGATAAAAAACCGCAATACAGTGTGCACTTTGTGCAAAAATAATAGTACCATTAATTAAATATATCCCCCCGTTATGCATGGCGGGGGATTTTTTCTGAAAATAATTCTTTACATTAAAAAATTCTTTTTATACAATTAACTCGCAAAACAAAAAGGAAGGAAAATGCCAAGAAAACCAATCAAAAACACAAAAAAAGTTACCAAAAAATATGCACCCACAATTGCACCGGAAGCGCATGAATGCCAATGTGGTGCCGCATGCCAGTGCGGTTGCCGTCATGGTAAATTCAAAAAATTTGTTGTAATTGTAATCGTATTTTTACTTGGGTTCGCAGTTGCAAAAGTAACATGCTGTCATAAACGTCATCATATGCGCGCTATGCCAGAAATACACCCTGTTTTCGAAAATGGCTGTTTAGATATGCAATCAATCCATTGTCCAAAAATGGTTGAAGCATTACAAAGTGCCGATGTAAATGCAGATGGTTGTGTAAGTTTAGAAGAATTTAGTACAACCAAAGAAGCGATGAAACGTGAAATGCATGAAAGACATCATCATATGCCTAAATCAGAAGAGATGTAAATTTGATTTATAAAAAACACCGCCCGTTTGGGCGGCGTTTTTTATATCACCAATTTATTAAAATTTTACACGTGGCGCAACGCGTTCACTATCGTCAATTTCAAATAAATGTTCCGGTGCGAAACCAAACATACGCGCGACAATATTACTGGGGAATTGTTCTATCTGCGTATTCAGTGCCATCACAACCGTGTTATAGAATTGACGTGCAGATTGAATTTTGGTTTCTGTATCTGTCAACTCGCGTTGCAATTCTAAAAAATTCTCATTTGCACGCAATGTTGGATAGGCTTCGCCCAGTGCGAATAACTTATTAAGCGCGCCAGTTAATCCCTTTTCTGCAATGGATTTATCAACTGCACCATTTGCAGCCATTGCGACATTACGCGCCGCAATAACCGCCGACAAAGTATCTTTTTCATGAGCAGCCGCACCTCGTACTGTTTCTATCAAATTTGGAATTAAATCATACCGACGTTTTAACTGAGTATCGATTGTTGCCCATGCCTCGCGTGCCTGATTTCTACGCGACACAAGACCGTTATAAACCGCCACAAAATACAATATCAATGCCGCAACTATACCAATTACTGTCCACATCTAGTACCCCCTTTTGTTAACCGTTATTATTCTATACCAAATTAGATTAAAATCAAATCATATTCTTTTATCATAAAAAGAAATCCCGCAATTGCGGGATTAATTTATTTTTTCCAGAACGCGAAACCCGAGCGTTTTTCTTTATGCTCTTCACGTTCTTTGCGTTCTTCGCGTGCGCGTCTGCGCTCCGCGCGACGTTCCTGAAATCTTTTTGCAGATTCTTCATCGCGTTGTATTAATTTGATTGTTGTTACAGATAATTTTCCATTACGAACTTCTTCTTCGAATTCGACAATATCACCTTCGTTCAGGAAACGTAAACCGGCCTCTTTTAACGAACTTGAATGAACAAATACATCATCAGTATTGCCGTCTGCATTTGGTGTATCGGGCGCAATAAATCCGAAACACTTTTTACCATTGTACCATTTTACTTTACCTTGGCGCATTTTTTTTTCCTTTGCTACCTTGTTTATGATTCAGCCATGTTTGACTAAATCTATTTTGATTGTGTCATAACAAAAATGTAAAATCAAGAAAATAACAAAAATCGGATTTTTATTCCTGTGTTCAAACAATGTCCATCATTTACTGGTATTATAATACCGATATACTTCATTCATAATAAAGTTAAACAATCGTACTGATAATCTATCACCTGGAATATTTTTACCAGCACGCGCGCGCGGCATCGCCGCACAAAGAATAAACCGAGCCATAAACCTAAATATCGCAATTTCCTGGGTCATATCAAGTTTTGACGATGAATGCGTTATGTGAAATATCTCATTTTTTACCGCGGCATCAAGTTTAGTAAAGATTTTTTCTAGCATAGGTTGCGGATAGTATAATTTGCATTCACGTGGAAACCCTTCGAATAAAGATACATCGCCACCACGACTGTATAAAATGTTCCAACCCATTCTATCAAATAAGTCATCAAGACAACGACAAATGACCATATTATATTGTATTATTCCATTTTCCATCAATTCGGCAGCATCTTGCTCTATCTTTAAATTTTTGGCATCTGGACGTTCCCGCAACATCGCATAATAATCGTGTGTTTTACGTTCAAATTCAAAGAATGTTCGAACCTGGCATATAATTTCCATTGGTATTACACTATCTGGTGTACCGATATTCACAATTATCTTAGAATCACGATAATTACGCGGATTTCCAATATCATAAAATTTATCTCGCACAGAAATTATACGTTCTGGCATAATATCACGCAAACGTTCAATAAACGTGCGCGCCTGGGGAATCAAATCAAACAGACATTTTACGCGCCATACATCATTAAGATAAAGATGGGGCTTTTTTACTTTGTCTAATTCACGAACAATTTTAACGACCAGTTTATCATCACTTGGACCCAAAACAGAAATAACTTCTTCGGCCGCATCTGTAACGTATTTCTCACTGAAACGCGTCTGAATTTTTTTTATAATTTTTTCAATATATTTTTCATCATATATATCGGACATTGCACGCGTAACTGCCAAAATAACATCTTCGGTAAAAAACCGATAATATTTTCCAGTTACCTTGTCCAATGCACGTTCTACATTTTTTTGTGATCCAACAATGACCGTGACAATAGAAGATACCGATAAATCTATTTTGTGTGCGGCACCCGAAGTAAAGAATTGGTTACGCATTGGGTCGGCATCCAAACGATGGTTTACCAAATATGATGACAGCGGGTTAATATCAATAATTTTTATCGGTTTATTTACAGGTAAATCTGTTTCAGAATCATATTCAGTAACCGCTGTTTTTGGGGCTCCAAAGCATTTGCCAAGAATATGAAAAACCTCACGATAACAAGACATGCCATCAGCATACAACCGCCTTAGATAAGTTGCTGCTTCATCATTTATACGACCCGATGCGGCTACTTTATCTATGTATGCAAGATTATGTCTATCGTGATCAGCCGTCAAAATATCAACTTCAGGAACCTTGACACTTGGCATAATTATATTCCTTTTTACTTCATAATTGGGAATAACACAACATCACGTGCAGTCGGCTGATCAAATACAATCATTGTCAAACGATCTATTCCCATTCCAACGCCAGAAATTGGCGGAAAACCATGTTCCATCGCACGAACAAAATCATTATCAGGATTAAATGCCTCCTCTTCGCCGTTTGCGATATCGCGTGCCTGCTCTTCGAATGCGGCTAGTTGTTGAATTGGGTTAACCAATTCAGAATATCCCTTACACAATTCACCACCACATACCAACAATTGATACATATCCAGGCGACGCACATCTTCGTCATTACGACGCGCTAATGGTACCATATATGTTGGATAATTGTACAGGAATGTTGGCTGAACAATACTGCCACGGATTTTACGCTTGTACACGTAATCGACCAAAGTTGCCAAAGATTTCAAATCTTCTAATTCAGACATTGGGAACATACCTTCGTCCACCAATTTTTGACGTAAAACATTTACATCATCAAAATCTAAAATGTTACAGCCGAATAATTCATTCATTTTTGCTGTGTAATCCATCATTTCATATTTACTAAAATCCAGTTTAGTGCCTTGATATTCAATCTGCAATGTGCCACGTGCCCGCTTAATCAAATTTTGAACCAAATCCCATGTGAATTGAATATTACGTTTATAGTCCCAATATGCTGCGTACCATTCAATCATTGTAAACTCTTGCAGGTGCATTGCATCCATACCCTCGTTACGAAAATCTTTGGCAACCTCGTAGACCCTGTCAAAACCGGCACCAATAGCTTCCTTTAAGAACAATTCCGGTGAAATACGTAATTGGAAATCCGCGTTTAATGCATTGTGATGAGTTGTAAATGGTCGCGCCGCCGCCCCCGATGCAATATTTTGCATAATAGGGGTTTCAATTTCCAAAAATCCATTATCATTCATAAACTCACGCAAATGCTGGGTCATTTTGAAACGCCCAAGTAGAGCATTACGTGCATCAGGATTAGATATTATATCAAGGTAACGTTGACGATAACGGGTTTCCATATCTGTAAGTCCATGAAACTTTTCGGGTAACGGACGCAGCGCCTTGGCCAAAATATCATATTTAGCAACCCGGACGGTTAATTCACCTGCGGTTGTATGATAAAGCTCGCCAGTAATACCAATAAAATCGCCCATATCGACATTGGTTTTCATAAATTTATAGTTTTCTTCGCCTAATTCTTCGCGCGACATAGAGAATTGAATTTCGCCATTTATGTCATAAATACGGCCAAACATCAACTTACCCAGCCAACGCAACGCAGTTATACGCCCACAAAGGCGAACAGGTGTTCCATCCGCTAATTCACGTGCAGATTCAATTGTATGTGTGCGGTCAAATTTGTCTTTCCATACAACCCCGTCACGCGCACGGATATTTTCTGCCTTTTGCAGACGTGCCGTTAGTTCGTTTGTGGACATAGATGTATTTTCTGACATAATTTTTCCTTTTGTTTTTAAAAAAACGGGGCACCACAAAGGTGCGCCCGTAAATTGCTTTATGGTCGCACCATCATGATAAAGATTTCTTAGTATTTTGTACCATTTTATTACCTGGTGCCGTCTTTGCACGCCCGTATTATGCAAGTTTTTATCCCAAATGTCAAAGCAATTATTACAAAACACCAAAATTATTTGATTATGACAATTTTCGTAATTATAATACCACAAACAAAGGGTTACATATGCAGACACGAATTGCAATTGATTTAGATAATACTATTTTTAATCTGGCCGAGAAATATCGCGCCACAATAGAAAAACTCAATTGCAGGTACACCCCGCCAGTATCATATGATGTATACCAAAATTCTTATCCAGAACCTGTAGCGGATGCGTTATACGATATGTTGCATTCTGATGCAATTTATTCTACTAGTCTTTTTGATGGTCAAATTCCCGCCGCATTAAATACAATATATAATGATCCAAAATATATGCTTTTTTATATCACGGAACGTCCTGATGGTGATGATTGGGGGCAATTAAAAAATGCAGGAATAATCTGCGACAAGACACGCGTTGTAAATTGTACGCCAAAAATTAATGCACTTAAAAAGCACAATATAGATTTATGCTTTGATGATTCACCAAGTGTAGTAGCCAGTTGTTTAGATAATAATATTGATATTGTTATGATTTCAAACGAAGATACGGCATATAATCATCACCTGCGTGGACGCACAGAATATTATCCTACATTAATGATGGCATTAAAAAAACGTGGGGTTATAAAATAGAAGGGTTCAAAAATGTTTAAAGAGATACAATCGCAAAAATTTGATGAACAAGAAGGAAAATGGATTCTTGAACTTCTTATGACAAGCGGATATGTGCAGGTTGTAAAATTCGTGAACGAACAGTCAATGAAAAACTATCGCACTGAACTTCTTGCCTTTGCAAAACGCCAAGAACGTGTGCGCTAGAAGCCGTCATAGTCGGATTACACTGTATACTTTTCAAAAACTTTGTTTAATTGATTGTGAACCTGAATTATCGTCGCACATTTCGACAGATGTTTAACCGATGTCGCGCCAATGTATGTGCAACATGATGCTATTCCGCCAGTAATATCCTGTAAAATCTTGTCCAATGAACCCGTATAGGGAATCAGCAGTTCGCGTCCTTCGGATGTTTTATAGTCGGACATGCCACCCGCAAATTTGTTATTTGCGTATTCGGATGACATACCATAATATGACTTGAAATATTTGGTTTGAATAACACGCTGGCCATTAACAATTTCATTAGTTTCAAACTGTTTTTCTATGATGTCGCCTTCGGCTTCGTCGGTACCTGCAAACATTCCGCCCGCCATAACGAAATCGGAATTCAAACACAATGCTTTGCAGATATCACCAACATCAACAATTCCGCCATCGGCACAAATATGTCCATTTACCGAATGCGCGATATCTGCACATTCCAAAACAAGCGATACCATTGGCGTTCCGCACCCAGTTTGGCGACGTGTTAAACATGCGGACCCACTGCCGATGCCACATTTTATAATGTCTGCATAGTCCAACAATTTCAGACAAATGTCACCACTTGCAATATTTCCTGCCATAATTACGCTATCTGGAAATTCGTGACGGACGCGTGACAAAACATCCAACGCTTTTTGAATATAAAAATTCGGCGCATCAATACATATATTGCGCGTAGTTGACCATTTATATTTAGACTCTAATTCTTTTAATTTTTGTATTTCTGCATCAGCATTTTTTAATCCGATTGTTATGAACAAATTATCAATTGGCACATTTTGTTGACGACAAGATTCAAAAAAATCGCCTATTTCTGTAACACTGTAATGTTTATGTATGGTTGCAAACATACCACGCGCCAACAATTTTTTTGCGATAACAAAATTACCCACTGTTGCCATATTTGCGTTAAAAACCCCAAGACCTGTGCGGGTTTGCCCATGTTTAAATTTAAAAACGCGTTGTAAGTTTACATCTTTACGTGAATTCAGATTTATACCCATTTTTGGTCGAATCAAAATATCGGAATAATCCAGGTAAGTTTCAGATAAAATTTGTGTCATCGTAATCCTTCTTTGTCTGGTCATTATAAGCAGATAAATCTTCAAAATTCAAGGAGTTTCTTGTTTCATCGTTACACACGATTTAAATTGTTTTGCCCTTTAAAACATGATATACTAAAACTAGTTGAACATGGTGGACAACATGGCAAAAATTGATGACTATGAACGAGCAATTGCAGATATGACAGATTCGCATTGGGGTGGCTTTTCTACCCGGTATACACCACCTATGTCAAATACGGAAAACTGGATTTGTGTCCATGCAACAAAGTATAAACCCAAACGCAACAGAAATAGTCAAATGTATATTGAAACTACTGGGGCGGCGACGGGGTATAAATATGCACGTGCAACCGTTCATTTTACATTGAATCAAATTGTTAGCAGTCATATGGGGGGTAATTGGGATGATGCACCGTTTGTTATATTAACTCCCTATGAAGACACGGTAAAAATAAATGGCAATCCCCAAGAAGTTGCAAGCGAGGATACATACTTTGTGCCAAATCCGGATACAGGTCTTATTTTGCCAAAAAATGCACGTATCGTCAGACCAAATAATGATACATTATTTAGTATCGGTGAAAATGTATCAACGTATAAGACCGACAATTTCACAGATGACGAAATCAAAATAATTTTATCCCACGTTAAATCACCTGATCGTGAATTATATGACAAGTATGATAAATGTGATTTACCAGAATTTGAGTTAAAGACATTGTTGCAAGACGAATATGTAAAAAAAGCCTATGATGCCGCAGGTGATAAACATCTTTTTCTGCACGGGCTTTTGGAAGAAACACGAATGATGATATTGACAATGTTTTTGCGTGAATTTGTGGTGCGCAAAACAATGAAAGCAATGGGTTATGAATATGTTCACTCGCACGAGGATAACATATCCGCAACTGTCGCCAAAACCGCACGTACCCAAGGAATACGTGGTAATAGCGGAAACAAAGGTCATAGTGGTTCGATGGAAAAAGAATTCGAAGACATCGGGGTTTCAGGTTTGGGGTTTGTTACTGTATGTAAAACGGGGGATATTGGCGATATTTACGAATTTATTATGCATAGTTCACATACAAAGGCATTTGCCGCGGTGATTCTAGATGGCACGCCACTAAGTGTATACAGATTTCACGAAGAATACATGGCACAGAAAATTCGATTCATCAGATGGGATGTTGATAACTATCGGGAAATGGCACAAAAATACCCAGGCGATCCCAATTTTGGGAACGAAGAAAGTTGGCAAAAAGATTTAGCCTATGCAGATAAATTAGAAAAAGAAGGAATACAGGGATACAATCCATACCTGGACATAGTATTGCGTCGCAATTCCAACAGATTAGCCCAAGAATGTGCCAAGGCTCTGGAAGAACTGAAACAAAATCCGAAATACCCATTGTTATGTCAGATGTTGCAAGATTTGATAGAGAAAGGTAAAAAATGGCATAAAACGAAAGGTGGCTGGCAACCAGAACCAAATTATGAAAACGCTATATTTAATTTAATGCATCCATTTGGAAACAACATGTAATTCAAAAGCGCACCATTAGGTGCGCTTTGATAATTTCTGGTGCGAGCAAAGGGGCTCGAACCCTCGACCTCAACCTTGGCAAGGTTGCGCTCTAGCCAACTGAGCTACGCTCGCATTGCATGGGGTATTTTTACATACCAAAAACCATTTTGCAAGCAAAAAATAAACTTTATAAAAAACGCCCCAAATGGAGCGTTTTCTTTGTTTAAAACCATTTCCAAGGTTGTAATAATTTTAGCATACTCATCGCGGTACGTTTGTCCGCAAAGGCATGACCACAACGCGGGCATACGATAAATGATGCAATCGCGGCCTTGTATTTGCCATATATCATTGACCAGATATAAAGTCCCAATGCCCATGCCGCAATTACCAATCCCCACGCAACATAACCAAAATACTTGTTCACTGTTCGGGTCAAAATTTGCACTACGCCGACATTAGATTTTTCCAAATCATTGTAAATTTTAACGGCAACTGGCCACGAAGATGGACGCCATGGATAAACATGCTTTATTCCATAGTTTGTTAATAGTGTCGTCCCAAGACCGCCAGAACTTTTATCTAACTGACTTTTAATCGCATCATCTATAACCTTGTCTACCTCAATCTGACTAAGGCGTACCAGTTCTTTTTCTGCGGTATCCAATTTTTCATTTACCATCTTGGCAACATTATCAACCTTGTCCACAGCAGAATTTGCTTTTCCGATTGCGGAATCAGCCTTGTCAACGACATTATCAACCGCACCAGTTTTGATTCCAAATTTGTTGGCAAGTCCAGTTAAGCCTTTGACTCCCGCGGTCGTTTCGCTTGCCTTGGCGGTGGTATCCTTGGCCTTGGCGGTGGTATCGGTTACTTTATCGACCTGTTTTTCAACAATTTTTACCTTTTCAATAGCAATACCGACCGGCTTTTCAAGATTGATTGATTTCTTGATACCAGCAAGCAATTTTTCATATTGCTCCGCAATACTGCGTTGCAAATCAAAGAACATTGACACAACAATTGATTTTTTAATTGGGCCTGCATAATGATTTTTCACATATAATGGTGCCCAGGCAACAAATGCTAACCACAGAACACTGACTATTAAAAAAATCCGTTTTGCATGCGTAACAACGGATGTCTTTTTTGCGACAGTTTTTGCACCACCGCGATCGATTACTTCTATTTCTTTCTTTGCCATGTTAGTTCCTTTTTTTGTTAAATATGTCTACTTTATCAGCATAATTAAAAAGATGAAAACAACGGATATTAAAATTGCTGCTGATATCCATTTTATCAATTTAGAATATTTAAATTTCGGCATCAGTAAAACAAAAACGCATATACTCGGAATCAACGGAATCAGTAGATTGTGATGATAATTAAAGCTAAAAAAACATTTCGTAAAGAGTGAAAATGTACGGCAACTGCATTCTATATCAACGTCCATTGGGCACAAGCAGCCACCATAAACAAAACCAGAACACATGAAAGCATGTATCAGTACAAATACCAAAACAGCATCCAAAAAGGCCATCAAAAAGTATGTTTTCTTGCTTTTTTCCTCGTCTACCACTTTTTCCCCTTTCTGTTGATGTATTGATTCTTTAACATTTCAAAAATAAAATCAACAGACAATTTATTCCGCGCCAGTATATTTTTTTATAAATTCTGATTTGAATTCTTGGAAGCGTCCCTGCTCTATAGATTTGCGAATACCGCGCATCAAATCTTGATAGAACCACAGATTATGTTGCGTAAGTAATGTTGCACCTAAAATTTCGTTGCATTTAATCAAATGATGAATATATGCACGTGAAAGTTTGCAAGCCGGGCACCCACATTCATCATCCAACGGCGTGTCATCATCGCGATACTTTGCATTACGCATATTCATTGTACCATGTCTCGTAAACGCCATTGCGGTACGCCCCGCACGCGTTGGCATTACACAATCAAACATATCAACACCGCGTTCAACCGCGCCTAATATATCAAGTGGCGTTCCAACCCCCATTAAATAACGCGGTCTGTCCGTTGGCAACATTGGTGTAACGGTTGCGATCATATCAAACATAACATCTTGTGGTTCACCAACCGCAAGGCCACCAATTGCATAGCCATCAAAACCGATTTCTGTTAATGCCTTGGCAGATTTTTCACGCAGGTCTTTGAAATCAGCACCTTGGACAATACCGAAAATACCGTATCCATCGCGATTAATAAATGCATCTTTGCTGCGGCGCGCCCAACGCGTAACCATATCAACATTCTTTTCTGCGCGTTCACGTGTCGTTGGCAAATGCAGGCATTCATCCAACACCATAGTTATATTTGAATCCAGTTGGTGTTGAATATGTACAGAATCTTCGGGACGCAAGAAATGTTTAATTCCGCCGTCAATGTGCGATGTAAATTCCACGCCCTCTTCCTTCATCTTGACCAGATTAGACAGCGACATAACCTGGAAACCGCCACTGTCGGTTAAAATCGGGCCGTGCCAACCGCCGAATTTATGTAACCCACCCATCTTTTCGACTAAATCACCCCCAGGGCGCATCATCAAATGATATGTATTACCCAAAATAACCTCGGTACCGGTTGCGGCGACTTGGTCCATGGTAAGTGCCTTGACTGTTGCCGCCGTTCCAACCGCCATAAATGCCGGCGTTTGAAATGTTCCATGTGCGGTTTCAACACTGCCGCGGCGTGCATTTCCATCTGTTGCGATAATATTAAATTTTAATGACATATTTCCATCCACCTTTCTGCTAAGAATTCATATGCTATGCTGTTTGCATAACGATGCACCGTATCGTATTGATCATCTATTTTCATACACGCCTGTTCATGCCCTATGTAGCATATGATAAAAGCCCGAACACCAACTGGGATTTCCGGATCATTTAGGAAACTTATTAACCAACTGCGCTGAAAATTAAATAATTTTTTATCCCGACTGCTTATTCCTGCGACATTGCCATTAACCAATCGATAAAGTTTATGTGTTCGCATTTTTGTTTCAATATATCCTATTTCCTTGTTATCAAACCATATATCAAGAAATGGTGCCAACGCAAATATAGTTCCGGCAAAACGTTCATGAATAAAATACGCATATTTCTTTGTAATATTTTCTTTCTTAATCATTATTTTCCTTTTTAAATAACAGACAGCAATCGCCATAACTGAAAAATCTGTATTTTTCAGCGACAGCATGGGCATATGCGGCTTTCATTTCATTTAAACCACTGAATGCCGACACCAACATAAACAATGTTGATTTTGGCAAATGAAAATTTGTCAGCAATACATCAACCACGCGGAACTTATATCCAGGCGTAATAAATATATCGGTTGTTTGGCAAATTGGCGCAACACGCATACCTGATTTAGCATTACACGCGGCACTTTCCAGCGTTCGCAACGAAGTCGTTCCAACCGCAATTACACGCGCAGCGTTATTTATAATTTCCGCCTGTTCTGGCGTAATACAACACCATTCACTGTGCATTTTGTGCTCATTCAAGTTTTCTGTTTTAACCGGCATCCATGTCCCCGCGCCAACATGTAATGTAATTTTAACTATTTTGGCGCCACGTTTCTCTATTTCGTGCATTAGTTCATCAGTAAAATGCAATCCTGCAGTAGGTGCAGCCATTGAACCTAAAGGTTCAGCATAAACTGTTTGATAGCGTGTCTGATCTTCCTGTTCTGCTTCGCGTTTCATATATGGTGGCAAAGGCATTTTACCCACACGATTTAATACATCAAAAACATTATCACAATTAAATCGTAATAACAGGCCGCTTTCATCATCTTTACCCATAACGGTAATAGTTGTTCCATCAGCCATTGTCAATGTATCGCCAATGTTTACCTTGTTAAATTTTTTACACAAGCCCCACCAATTCTTGTCATCAACAGCCGTATGCAATGTTATTTCATGACCATCTGCATCAAAACGCGCCGGGATAACCCGCGAATTGTTAAATATAACTACATCCCCCGGGTGCAAATAATCCAAAAAATCCCGAATATGTTCGTCATGCACCCCATTATTCGTAACAACCAACATGCGTGACGCATCGCGACGTGTTAGTGGATGTGACGCAATTAAATCAATTGGCAGATCAAAATCAAAATCTGATGTATGTAACATTTATCTTTTTTTCGTACCAGCGCACTTTACATTTTTTAATGGGTTACGCCATACACGCGCAAGCAATGTATCGTTATTGTAATTCAACGTTATATCTTTGTCGGAAACATATAAAACCTGATGGTCATCATAGAAAGTACCATTTATACCCTTAATTAACACATCAATTGTATCACCTGGTTCAAAGTATTCAAATGGCACAAAATTGGTCCCATTACGACGACACAGCGAAAAATCGAGTAATTTTGGCTTTTTTGTTTTTGCATCCTTTACTAAAACAACCTTTTTATTAACATCAACTTTTTTTACTACTGTTTTATATTCAAATTCACTTGTGCACGCAACAAAAAATGGTAAGGTACACAACATAGCAAATACAGGGTGAATCCTGATATTTCGATTAATTTTCATAATTTAACCTTTATTTTTTAAACTCTAATCCTTGGTCGGTGTAATTTTCCGCAATGTCTTCCCAGTTTTCTTCTACACGAACAAACAGATGCAAACGGGCGCTTACACCCCATTGATCTTGGATATCATGGCGTGCGGCGGTTCCTATTTTCTTTAACTGTGCACCACCACGACCAACGACTATCTTTTTGTGCGCATCACTTTGAACAACAATTTTTTGATAGATATCCAAAACACCTGCGTCATCAACATCAACACGTTCGGTTACAACATTTATATGATAAGGTAATTCTTGGTGAATAAACTTATATATTTTTTCGCGTGTTAATTCCGCCAGATACAAATTATCCGGAACATCTGTGGCATCTTTTGCATCAAATAGATATGGCGACTCCGGCATAACATCTGCCAAAGATGCTAACATTTCTGTGATTCCGTCATTTTTCATTGCGGAAATCATGAATATTTCACGGAAATCTGCCAACCCATTCAACTCTGCCGCGATTGGTAATAAATCAGCCTTTTTAATAGAATCTGTCTTGTTTAGTGCGACGAACAAATTCTTGCTATCACGAATTTTATTGATAATTCCGCGCACTGTATCCGTTATACCCTTTGAAGCATCAATGATAAGCAAAACCGCATCAGCATCCGATAACGCATCCATTGCCGCACCGACCATTGCCCTGTCTAAACGACGCGCGGCACGAAATATACCCGGGGTGTCGACAAAAATTAACTGCCGCGTGCCGACCATCTTTATCGCACGCAGATTGGTTCGCGTGGTTTGTACCTTGTGTGAAACAATAGAAACCTTGCGCCCCATGATTTGATTCATTAGGGTGCTTTTGCCGGCATTTGTCGGACCAACAATGGCAATAAATCCAGAATACGTCTTGTTCATAACGAATACGATAGCACACATATTTCAAAAGTGAACAAAAAACTTGAAAATTCTAACGATTATTGTAAATTATTATCCAAGAGAGGATGTAAAACAAACCAAAGGTGGTACAATATGGTAGAAAAAAAAGGGTTTTCATTCTCGGATAAGTGGAATTGTAGATTTATGGACGTCGCGAAATTGATCGCGACCTGGTCCAAAGATACCAGCACCAAGGTTGGATGTGTTATAGTAGGACCGTACGGCGAAATAAGATCCACAGGTTATAACGGTTTTCCGCGTGGCGTTAATGAATCTATCGAAGAACGCCATGAACGCCCGGCCAAATATAAATACACCGAACACGCAGAACGCAATTCTATTTTCAATGCGACTTTATTTGGTACCTCTTGTCGAGATTGCGTAATGTACGTTACATTCCCACCATGTCCTGATTGCGCACGTGGTATTATTCAAAGTGGTATCAAAGAAGTATTTTACCTTGATATGCCCACAGATAAAACACAAAAAATTGCTGGATGGCGCGATGATT
Organism: Alphaproteobacteria bacterium; assembly: GCA_017615655.1. GTDB lineage: Bacteria > Pseudomonadota > Alphaproteobacteria > Rs-D84 > Rs-D84 > Enterousia. Next base: position 109,034 of record JAFZZS010000007.1, on the reverse strand, counting down.
TGCAAATATCGTTTGATATGTTCAACGAGGCTGGTGTCAAATACAAATCACTTGGTGTAAACAATAATTCACGCTAATAAGAATCCCCGACATTTCGGGGATTTTTTTAGGAGTTACACACAAGCATAAGAAATTTTATTAAATGCTGTCCGCATTTATCCAGCGACCGTTCTTTAACAGACCTGGGGCCATGCCTTCGTTACTGCGTAATGTATCAATCACACGGCGTGCCGATGGGGCATCAAGATTGACTATACGAACCTTGAACATATCGCCTTCTTTAACAACGACTGCATCACCATAGTTGCGCATACGAGCAAGCAATGAATTTGCACTGTCTTCGGCATAAAATGCCGCAACCTGGACACTGTAATCACCGGTTGGTGTTGCAACTGGTGCCGGTTTTGGTTCTTCTTGAACCGCCGGTTCCTCGGTTGCAGAAGCATTAGTTACTTCTTTTGCACCAAGTGTCGCATTCTTTACCGCGATAGACTGTTCTGGTAAAACTTGAATCTGAACTTTGGATTGGTTTGTTAAACCGATTTTCTGTGCCGCTGCTGCAGACAAATCCATTATTCTAGTATTAACAAATGGACCGCGATTATTTACACGGACAATAACATCTTCACCATTTTCCAGGTTTGTAACCTTAGCAATAGTTGGCAAAGGCAATGTCTTGCTGGTTGCGACCATTTGATTCATATTGTAAACTTCGCCGTTACTTGTTTTCGTTCCGTTTAATTCCGTTGGAATTATGCCCGCCATACCAGTTTGGTTATATGAAAAATCTTCAGTAGGAATATACTGAACATCTTCCACCTTGTATGCGTTACCGATATAATACCGGGGTGCCGGCGCCAACAAATAAGCATCATTCAAATTTTCGGTTGCTAGTGTTTCTTCGCCGAAACCATCTGAACCATAATTAGAACCTGTGGACTGTGTCGTTTCCGCACACGCCGCAAGCAAAGCGGTTAATACCGCAAGAGATACCAATTTCTTCATTTAGGGACTCCTTACATTCTCATGGTGTAATTGTATCATATAAAAAGGGTGTTTTCAACTTTTTTTAATTATATTTTGCGATTTATTAAAAATGCAGCTGGCAGGTATAAGATACCAAAGCCCGCAATTGCCAGACCCAATGATAATATTCCTGTAATTGGAACAAACCACAGTCCCACACCAAGAATTATTGACAACAAGGCAAATACCAACATTGCACGAATGGTACGACCTTCGATTTTAATAAGCCCCCGACGACGACATGCACGTCCAAGCAGATAGTTTTTGACATACCCACTGACCACAACCCCAATAGGTATTGCCAAGTATCCTATACCGTTTATCCAGAACAGCGACAAGTATATAACTGATGCCACAGCAAGTGAAATTATACTGGTTTTCACGGGGGTTTTAACATCCTGGCTTGCGTATAGTGTTTTGCTGTAAATCTGACTTATTAACATCGCAGGCAGGACAAAAACCTGAATCATTATAGCTATTGAAACAGCATGTGTCGAATGCGCCGTCCATGCGCCATATTCAAATAAAAATCTTATTATTGGCTCGGCCAATACAAATAACCCAACCAAACATGGCATGATAAGCATCATGGATTGCCGCATAGATGAATTTTGTTGAACGTAGACGCTGCGCATATTTTTTTCAGCCAATGCATTCGATATTGATGACATTAAAACCGTTCCAACCGCCAAACCAATCATTGCGAAGGGTAACTGAACGATTCTATCAGAATAATACAGCCATGAAACCGCCCCACTCTCGTAACTTGCCACCAAGGTTCCAAGAATTATCGTAATTTGATAAAAACCGTTTCCTATGATGCTAACGCCAAGTCTGCGGAACATGGTCTTTATACCCTTGGTCCAATGGGGAATCACAAGGCGCAATCCAAAATGATGGCTGCGAATTCGCGATAACAGCACCAAACACTGAATTATCCCGGACAAGACAACTGTTCCCGCCATTATGTATAACACAGAATCTGATGCCCCAAGATATGCTGATGCCAACAGCGCAATTATCAACATAATATTTAACATAACAGGCATGAACGCCGCCAAGACAAATCGTGAAAAAGCGTTTAAAACCGCCGATAAAAATGCCGCGCTGCAAACAAAAATGACATAAAAGAACATAATACGCGATATAACAACCGTTAATTCCATTTTACCTGGGTCATCTGCAAAGCCTGGTGCCAAAATCCATACAATTACAGGCATAAATATTTCAAAAATTACTGTTATACCAAGTAATACAACCATCAGCCATGAAAACACGTTCTTAGCGAATGATTCATCATGTTTTGAATCAGCGTACATAGGAATAAAAATTGCGGACAAAGCCCCTTCGCCCAGTAAATCCCGAAATAAATTCGGCAATTTAAATGCCGCCAGAAAAATATCAGACAGCCGCCCTGCGCCCAATACGCGCGCAATCAACATATCGCGAATGAACCCAAATATGCGACTTATTCCGGTCATAAGACCAACGCCGAAAATATGTTTGCCAAGTTTCATGGTTTAGATTATACTAAAGTCAAATAACCAAAATCAAGACAGGAATAAATAGATATGAAAAAAATATTTCTTGCATTTTTTACATGCATTTTATTAGCGAACTGTGGTGGCGACGCGCAAAAAATTATTGCCCAAGAACCTATCCCAGATTTGTACGATGCCGCATATACTCAATTCGAAAAAGAAAACTATGACGAAGCCGCGGAAAAATTTTTGTTAGTTGAAACACAATATCCTGCAAGCGAATGGGCCGCAGATGCATTAATAATGGCCGCGTATTCACAATACCTAGACAATGATTTTGCGGGGGCAATTTTGACTGTCGACAGATTTATGCGTTTTCATCCCGGACACAAGGATGTGCCATATATGCTTTACCTGCGCGGGATGTGTTATTATCGCCAGGTTAGTGATGTTCGACGTGAACCAGGGATGTCGGTTTATGCGTTGCAACAGTTTCAACAGTTGGTAAATCGTTTTCCTTCATCACCATATACAAAAAATGCAAAAAATAAAATCAATATCTTAAAGAACTATATCGCTGTCAAGATTATGTATTCTGCACGTGTTGATATGCAAAAAGAAAATTGGGCCAGCGCGATTACCAAATTTCAATCTGTTATAACTGATGCCCCTGAAACAGTAATGCCTGCCGAGGCAATGTATCGTCTGACCGAGGCATATACAGCTATCGGATTTCCGGAACAAGCGAATGGGTATGCAGAAATGTTGAAATTAAATTTCCCAGATAGCGATTGGGCAAAAAAACTTGATAAATAAAATGCGTAACCTTACAGATCAAGATATTGCTGAGATGATTGGGGCAACTTTTGTGCTTGATGACAGTACCACGCGCAAACGCGTGCGTGCAGAATTAAAACTTTCACAAAGAATCCCGAAATCTGTGAATTTACCCCTGCATATTACCCTGGATTTGCACATGCACACCATTGAACAGGCGTGGACCGAAATCATGGAAATCGCAAAATCTGGGACTAAAACCGCGACTATTATCACAGGTGCCAGTGGTATATTAAAAATAAAATTTCAAGAATGGATAAGCGAAAGCATATTATCACCGTATATCGTATCATGCAGACCAATAAATAACGGCAGTTTCGCCGTTAAATTTCGCAAAGTTGGCGATTAGTATAAACCTAAAATGATAAATAAATCTATTGAACCGCAATAAAATTTTTAATACTATCTAGCTTATGAAAAGAATCAAGACTGTTTATGATCATATTCGTGATAATAATATCAAGACGGTAATCTTGGTGATTCTTTTCCCTTTGATATTTATCCTATTGGTATTTTTGTTTACATGGATTGTTCAACCAATGGAAAATGCAATACACACTGCGATGGCTGTTGCAATACCCACCACCGTGGCATGCATTGTATGGATGATTATATCGTGGGCATTTGGTGATTCTATGATGCTGAACATGGCGGGCGCCAAACAAATTGACGACAAAGATGGCGATTATAAATACATATATAAATCTGTCGAAAATGTTGCATTGGCTGCGGGGTTGCCAACTCCACGTGTTTATATTATCAGCGATTCCGGATTAAATGCGTTTGCAACAGGACGCGGTCCACGTGATGCAACCATCGCACTAACGCGAGGTATAATTGGAAAATTAGATCGATTGGAATTAGAAGGTGTCATTGCACACGAGATGTCACACATCGGTAATCGTGATATTCGGCTTGATATGCTACTAATAACTGGAATCGGTGTTACTGTATTTATTGCGGATGCTTTACTACGTGGCATAACATATTCACGCCCAAGTAATGATGAAAAGAATAATGGTGCCGCAGTATTGTTTATGGTGTGGCTGGCATTTACAGTTTTTAACTTTATCATTACACCTATTTTACGCATGGCGATTTCGCGTCGTCGTGAATATGCCGCGGATGCATGTGGTGCCCAGATTACCCGTAATCCAAAAGCATTGGCGAATGCTTTGCGCAAGATTTCAGAGAATTCGCACGTTGAAACACTGGGTCACCAAAATACAATGGCATCAGTATGTATTGCTAACCCGATGGGTAAAAAAGAATTTCTGGGTGAATTAATGGCAACGCACCCACCCATCAAGGAACGAATTAAACGGTTAGAATCTATGTAAATAGCAAAGGGGAAAAAGAAATGGCAAATTTACATTTTAAGTATGGTGTAATGGGCAGCGCTAAATCCGCAGACTTAATCATAAGTGCGCATAATTTTCGCAAGAACGGGACACCGATTGAGGTATTAAAGCCATCATATGATAACCGCTTTGGTTCGGGTGTAATTAAATCTAGGGCCGGCGATTTATCTATGGATGCAGTGGCATTGCCCAATCTTCAAAATTATAATATTCAAGATTCCACCAAGGTTGTTTTAATTGATGAAATTCAATTTTTTACCCCCGAAGATATTGATAAATTAGTTGATATCGTCAACACGCATGATGTTCGTATAATATGCTATGGGCTGTTGGTGGATAGCAATGGACACATGTTTCCTGCATCAAGGCACCTGCAGGAAGTTGGTGCTAGATTAACAATCATGGAATCTATGTGCCAAATGCCGAATTGTATGCACCGTGCAACACATCATTTGCGTTTTGATACAAAGGGTAATGTTATTCGTGAAGGTGAACAATTTGCATTGGGTGATTCAAATTACAAATCTGTATGTCAGCGGCATTTCTTTAACTTATATCACCATCGTAATTATTAAATCTTAGAAAATTCATAAACGAATAACCGATTTGGAAAATTTCCAATATCACTATAGTGGGTACATCTGCCACCGGGTACATCTATGATGCGCGTCGCCTTAATCCCTGGAATTTCTACATCCAGTGTAATTATGACGTTAAATTTATTACTTAATTCCCTAAGGCGTCCGTTCATTCCGGGACCAAGATATGCGACCCCAATGTCAAATTTTGTATTGGAACACCTGATATATTCAAATGCATCTGCGAATACCACGTGAATTCTGCGCGCACCGAAAAGGTAATTTAATATACGCATTACAACAATGCTAAAACGCATATTTTCTATTGCTATTATATCCAGACCATCTATTCGTGCCATTGCCCGGGCAAGCCGCCCATAACCTGCGCCGATATCTACCGCGCTGCGTGCATTTGGGTAATGTTTTATAATATCATCTACAATGGCGCGCCCATGTGCAACACGACACGATACCTGGGGGTATTGGTGTCGAATTCGTAAAGAATATACGTGTTCAACTAATGAAAATAACATAAAAATTTCGAATAGTGCTAGTAAAACTATTATCGTCCAGGCAAGAAAAAACATCGCATAGTACCATTTTTTTAGATTATATTACAAAATGTTTTTTTCTTGCAATTGAAAATATTTGTTATAGAATAGTGTCCGTTGCACCCATAGCTCAACTGGATAAAGCGTCTGACTACGGATCAGAAGACTGAGGGTTCGAATCCTTCTGGGTGCGCCATGATTGAAAAAGACACCGCCAACGCGGTGTCTTTTTTGTTTCTTTTATCGTATGCGAAAAATACTTACACAAAAACATTGACAAATTATGTAGTTTGTGCTATATAATATGTAACATTAGATAGCAAAAGGAGGCGTACTATGTTAAAAAAACAATTTTATGATATCAAAGCATCTTTTTTGGTACCAGCATACAATCTGCCATCGGGAATTAATTCATGGTTCATAACAACACAGACAGGTCGCCATGATAAAGGTTCAATTCTTATTGATGTTTGGATGATAAGAGCCCTGAAAGATAATCCTGTACAATCTATGCTGGCATCTTTAAAGACCGAGGCAGCTATTTATCAAACAGAATTAGAAAAGGCGAAAACAGAAGCAAAAACCACAGAAAACGCTGAAAAGGTATGCCGTCTGGAACATGGTACAAAGGTTTTTTCGGGATTAATTACCGAAGCCAACGACCCAGTGTATCATAAACAGCCTGATGAACAATTCTTGGATATTGCACGTAACAATTTCAGACACCCCAGTTTTGCAGACAAACAACCAGATTTAAAGAATTATCTGTACTTAGCGGGGTTATCACATTATGATGAAAGATAAAAAAACGCCCATCTGGGCGTTTTTTTTATTTCTTGGTTGATTTGGTATCTGACGATGTTGGCTCTTCATTCGTTTCCCTCTCGGACGCCGTGTCCGCAGGAATCAGTCCCGCATCTTTGGCAATATCCTCGGCAGTCAGTTCATTGCCTGATTCACCAGCAACTAATTCTGCACGAATATCATTTTGTGGATTAGCTATATTTGATTTCGATGAAACTAATGCCAATGCAGCACATAATACAAAGAATATGACCGCCAGCCATGTAGTCAACTTGGTTAGGAAATTACCCGCTGCTGCCCCAGTTAACGCACCACCAAACATGGATGCTGCCGAAGATCCGGACATACCACTACCTTCGGACTTTTGTAATAAAATGACCCCCGTCATAAACACAGCGACAATTATTAACAGTACCAGTAAAATTGAAAACATTTTTATTCCTTTGATTTTTATTTAACCCAATTTTAATTATCAAAATATTAAATTGCAAGTTTTTTCAATAAAGCCGCCGCCGCTGCGGTACTTGCATCTTTTTTAGATGAACCTTGGCCAGTGGCGCTTTGTCCCATTGCGGCAACTGTTGCTGTGAACACTGGGCAATGTGCCGCCCCTGTTGGTTCCATATATTCATACAAAGGCAATAAACCATTTGCATGTTTTTGAACAAATTCCTGTAATTTTGTTTTTGAATCCTTTGGTGCCTCGGCCTCAGCGGCGGCCAAATCATGCCAAATATCACATATAAAACGACGTGCAACATCAAACCCAGAATCAAGGAACATGGCGCCTAACACCGCCTCCATAGCATTGGCAAGCAAGTGACGCTTGCGTCCACCAGTAACATGCCCATGATGTAATGATTTATTTAATTCAAGTTTGATTGCCACATTTGCTAATGTATCCGTAGAAACTAGCACAGCATAACGTCGGGCAAGTTCGCCTTCGGTTTCATTTGGAAACATATCGTAAAGTAACGCAGATACACTTAGTCCCAAAACCCTGTCGCCAAGGAATTCTAATTTTTCATTATTATGAACACCATCAACACCGCTCTGCGTCATGGCAAGCGCGAACAACCCCTCATTTTTAAATGTGTATTTTAACTTCATCTTAATGTATTCCTTTGCCAAATCTGTTCCAACGCATTTTCGCATTCCAATTCCAGAATGTTAACATTGGTGCCGCATAATTATGAGAATACCACACAAACCACACACGTCCAAGCACATTATCCATTGGAACAAAACCCACATCAGCGCGGCTATCATTACTGTTATCGCGGTTATCACCCATGAAAAACAGATGATTTTCTGGGACCAAGTATTCTTCGGTATTATCAAAATATCCATCATCTGTAAATTCTATAATACTGTGTTCAACACCATTTGGCAGAATCTCGGTATATTCTGTACCAGAAAACACACCACACATACCTTCGTTTGTGCGACACAGTCTGTCACTTTTGTATTCAATAGTGTAATTAAATGTTGCGGGTTCATTATCAACCCATATTTTGTTCCCTTTGACTGCCATATTATCTTGATAGTAACCAACTGAACGTAACGAGCGTGGTAAAACAGCCACAACATACGGACGTGGATCTTTTCGCTCTAGCATTTGACCATTTATATAAAGGCGCCCTTCTTTGACCTGGATAACGTCGCCTGGTAATCCAACAAGACGTTTAACATAGTCCAATGATTCATCAACAGGATTTCTAAATACTATGACATCACCAACTTTCGGGGTGCTTTTGAAAATGCGGCCATTCCACAATTTCCATGAACCAAATGGAAACGAATACCGCGAATATCCGTATGACCACTTTGTTACGAATATGTGATCCCCGATGTGTAACGTCGGTATCATTGACCCCGATGGTATATTAAATGGTTCAAGAAATAAACTGCGAAAAACAATTGCTATTAATATACCATAAAACAATGTATCAAACCATTCACGCATGCGATTTTTGGATTTCATAGGCATTTTTGTTCCTTTTGGGTAATAATTTATGTTTCGCATTTTATAACTTGAATTCAATTATGGCAAGTTTATAATGTAAAAATCATGATTTCGTTAAGTTCTGTTATTTTTAATGGTATGGATGCCACAAAGATTGATGTCCAGGTTCAAATTTCTGCGGGTTTGGCAAAACCTGAATTTAATATAATTGGACTTGCCGACAGGGCGGTCAAAGAATCTGCAGAACGTATTCGTAATGTTTTATCATCCCTGGGATTGCAATTACCACCAAAGCATTTGACCGTAAACCTTTCACCGGCGGATGTTGAAAAAAGTGGCGCGCATTTCGATTTACCGATACTATGCGGAATTCTTTGCGCATTTAATGTGTTACCCGAAGATAAACTATCAAAATATATCATTATCGGCGAAGTCGGATTGAATGGCGCGATTGTCAAAACAAATTGTGTGTTGGCGGCAAGTGTTTGGGCAAATAAAAATGGGTATGGTATTATATGCCCCGGCACCCAGGGAACAGAAGCCAGATTTGCCGGACATACAAATATCTTGGCACCACATCATGTATTAGATTTGATAAACCATTTTAACGGTAAAAATCCACTGCCTGTGCCAGATATGCCGATACAATCAAATACAATAAAAAATGATAATATCGATTTGTCCGAAGTTCATGGTCAGGCTGCTGCAAAACGTGCATTAGAAATTGCCGCTGCTGGTGGACATGCAATGCTTATGATTGGTCCCCCGGGATCGGGAAAGACTATGCTTGCATCACGTTTGGCAACAATTCTGCCAGAAATGACATCCGAAGAAATATTAGAAACATCTATTATATATTCAATTGCTGGCGGATTGGACAGCAAGACATTGATGTCACACCGCCCATTCCGCAGTGTACACCACACATCAAGCCCTGTGGCACTTGCAGGTGGTGGTTCGGATGCCAAACCAGGCGAAATATCTTTGGCACACAATGGTGTTTTATTTCTGGATGAATTACCAGAATTTAACCGCGCCACCCTTGAGATTCTGCGTCAGCCAATGGAATCCGGAAAAATAATGATTTCACGTGCAAAGCGGAATGCAACCTACCCTGCACGGTTTCAATTGATTGCAGCAATGAACCCATGTCCATGCGGTAATCTCGGAAACGCGGCATTATCATGTTCGCGTGCACCCCGCTGTGCCGAAGCATATCAGAATAAAATTTCGGGACCACTGCTTGATCGTATTGATTTGCATGTTGATGTTGATGCGGTAAACCCGTGGGAAATGAACAAAAATACGAATGAACATATTGAATCCAGTGCGACTGTTCGCGCACGTGTCGTCACTGCACGCCAACGCCAAATTACGCGCCAAGGATATATTAATGCACGACTGGATGGTGCGGATTTAGAAAAGTATGTCCCATTAAACGTTGAATTAACAAACTTTCTAAATACCGCCGCAGAAAAGATGGGAATGTCCGCGCGTGGATACAATCGTATAAAGCGCATTGCGCGAACGATTGCCGATTTACGTGGTGCCCCAGATGTAGAAATGCAAGACTTGGCCGAAGCAATATCGTATCGCCCAATTAACCGTGGTAAATATGGAATTAAGCAAACAAACTAAAATTCAAATCTAATGCCCAACATAACATTAGCGTAGATTAAATTTTTAGCACTGAACCAATCCATACGTCGAGAATCGTCAACATTTACTAAACGATATTTCACACGCGGAATATATGCCACACGGGCACCAAAATCTAGAAATAAATTTTCATTTAATCCATATGAGAAACCAAGTGCACCAATCGCAGCGACATTCGTGGTATTTGTTTTTGAACGATAAAACTGTAACACCCCATTATCGTTCACAGTGCCAAAATTAGTTAAATCTTCGACCTGTGATAAATCACCCCATGGATCAGAAACATTCATAACAGTTTCACTGTCTGCATAGCCGACACCCAAACCAATGTAAGGTATCATCTGCTTAAGTGGTTTATACAAACCATCAAAGAAATCATAATACGCCATCACACTGATTATATCGGATGATATTGTCGATTGAACACTGCCGCTTTCTACTGATATTGTATCACCGCCCGACAGTTCCATATTTCCAGAAAACAATGGGGATTTATTATAATCGACTTCGGAATAGTGATCCCACCCAAGTTCAAGGCGCCATTGCGGTGTATCAGGCAAAATCCACCCAACGCTTGCACCGCCTGAAAACGCGATTCCAGACAAATCCGACGCACCTAAATCACCAAAATTGCCAGTTCCTGCATATGTTGCCCCGACATACGACGAACAATCACCGGCAGCATCTATGGGAAAAACCTCGCCAGTTGTTGAATTTATGCAATAAGAATACACAATGGAGCCCACATCGTTATTAACCTTGGCCATTGCGTAAGACATGCCCCCACGTAACGCAACTGAAGCACGTTGTCCATTGTCGTATGCGGACATACTGTATGTGTACTCACCAGAATACTGCCAATTTGCCATGGCAACACCAGTATTCAACACACCCATACAAACAAGAAAACAAAATATCCTACTTCTCATGCCTTATATTATATCACAAAATTAATAAATTAAAAACATATTTATGCAAAAAAGTTCGGGGAAAATTCCCCGCGCTTTTACCCTTTACGTGAATTATTCAGTTTTTGTTTGATATTGGATAATAAACCTCTTAGAACACCTTGGGGTTCATCATCCCGACCGCGCGGTCTGCGTAACAGATTCAGTAACCTGCCCTTTTTCCAATTTGGTCCTTGGACCTCGTCTAACAATGCACGACTTACCAGATCATCGTATCTTGATGCTTCTTGCGTGTCGCCTGGCATTGTACTATAGCAAGAGTAATTATCATAGAAAGAATCATCCCAATGATAAACCGAATTAACTAATGCTTTGAACACGTTGGTAAAATCGGTTTGCGGTATCACATTGCAACCACCAATGAAACCATCACCACCATGGGAACGATATTCCTGGGTAAGTTTTTTATCTTTCCAATTGCGGACATCGCCAACTTTTGTATTTAACAGGTCCGCTATTTCTAGCAAGGCATCTTGTAATTTTGCATGTCTATCCTGTACGTGAAATGACATATTAAATTTGCCGTCCTTATTTGATATTCTGGACACAGGGTACCAGCAGCCTGGCGCGGCCGGTATGTCCGGATTCATACCCGTAGACAAAGCAAATAATAACCTTATACCCGCAATATCAACCGCAACAATTGGGGTTCCATCATTATTACCAATCGGGTTTTCACTGTGGGTTATATCTACAAATTTGACCGGGAAATCATGATATTTTCCAACCTTTTGATTGGCGACATCCTTGTTTTCGGCCAAAATTTGCAAACTTTTTGGAACAATATATTCACTATCCACGGTTTGTATAATTGTCTTCTGATGCGCCCTTTCCAAGACAGAATCAAAAGTATTTGGTAATGTGGCGTCTGGAACTTTGCGTTCAGCAATTCTAAATTGTCTTGCGCGTTCCTCTTTGGCTTCATCACGTTTTTTCAAAATTTCACCAACATTTATGCTTGCAACACGTTGCGCCTCACGTTCTTCTTGTTTTTGCGCCTGAACACCTTTGACGGGATTTGGATAATAAAATTCGCACTTCATCAAAGAATCTTCTTTTTCTTTGATTTGGGATTCCAGTGCCGCTTTTCTGCGTTTCCAATCATCAATAATTGACTGACGCGCAGAATCTGGTTTGCGCGCAATCAGGTTTTTCAACTGTGCCCTGTATAAATCTAGCAATTCGCGATCTTTGGCTTTTTCAACTCCAAGTTCTATTTCTTCAATAGTCGCGTGACCAAGTTGATTACGCAAATAGTTAATCCGTCGATTCAGATCCTCTTCTTGCGCGCGCAGTTCCGCGGCTTTACTTGGACTTGGGTTCGCCTTGCGTCGTTCTCTTACGGTTTTAAGCCTTTCATTCATATCTTGCCATGACTTGTACTGCGACCTATTAAGCCAAACTATTGGTTTTTTCGTTACCACTTCCGGTTTTATCACTGGTTCCTGAACGGGTTCTGGTTCTAACTCTGGCTCGAACACTGGTTCTAGTACCGGTAATTGATCGGGTTTTAATTCCGATGTCGGTTCTGGTTCTGAAACAGTTTCAATAACAGGTTCTGGTTCTAACTCTGGCTCGAACACTGGTTCTAGTACTGGTAATTGATCAGGTTTTAATTCCGATGTCGGTTCTGGTTCTGAAACAGTTTCAATAACAGGTTCTGGTTCTGATTCTGGCTCAAACACGGGTTCTAGTACCGGTAATTGATCGGGTTTTAATTCCGATGTCGGTTCTGGTTCTGAAACAGTTTCAATAACAGGTTCTGGTTCAGATATATTTTCAGGTTTCTGGGTTAATTCTGGTTCCGTATGTTGTTCAGGTTCGGATTCCAATACAGGCTGTAACACAGTTTGATTGTGTTTGAGTTTACCCTCTTTAAGTGTATCCAAATGTGCACCAACACGTCTGCGCAACCGTTTTAATCTGTCGCGCAAAGTAATTGTTCCGAACATTGCCATACCACCCGCATCCACTGGTGTGCGCGTTGTTGTATCAACCGTTTCTGTATGTGTTTCGGTTTCGGTCCAAGTCTCGGTGTGTTGTGTCGGCATATCACCAAGATCTGAATACACATCACGCGGTTGCAATACGTGGCCATCTACACCACCAATATGTCCCTGGGCATCAAGACGGGTCAAGTCAAAATGTTGAACCAATTCCATCCCTTCGGGGTTATTCATAACTGCGCTGCCCGGTTCAAAAATATTGGCCATAGCATTTATTTGTTCAGGTGTATAACCGTGCTGTACCGCCCATTCGTCTGTGTATGACAAATGATTTGGGTCTGAACCTGCCAACGACATAACACGCAAAGCACGATATGGATTTATATCTGTTCCATGTTCGGCATTATATGATTCTATTGCGTCTATACGTTGTTGTAACAATTCTGGATTATCCGCATACCAATTTTTTATTGCCGTTTCGGCACGCGGCACCGCTTCTTCGGGATAATCAGTAACCATCTTACTATGTTCAACTTCTTTGGTAACCTCGTGTTGTTCAGTTGTGTGTTCTACACGTTGAAATATTCTATTATTTTGGAAGTGCTCATTTACCCAACCGGTACCCGCCTGTGCGGCTGCACGTCCAGTAACACCACCTGCTGCAATTGCGCCTGCGGTTGCAATTGCCCATGCCAAAGATTCAACAACTGACATGTTTGCATCTTGTGCCTTGTGATATGCATCAAACATATTTTTTGCGCCACCAAGTGCTAACGCACCATACCCAAGTGCCATTGCCGCATCGGCCATACCTGCCGCACCAAAACATATTGCAATCACGGCGATTGCACTTACCCCAAGTGATGTAATAAGTTGCTTGTCCCGCAGTAAAGCATTTATGACTTCGCGTGGGGTTGAATCTGCGGTTAATCGCCCTTCTTTCTCTTGTTGTTTACGCCAACGATGAACCTGGGCAATTCCACGTCCAAGCGCAATAATAAACCCAACCATTGCAAGTGACGCCGCAACTGAAATTCCTGCGGTAGCTGCCGCAGCTGTGGCGATTGTGGTTATTATTGCACTGGCAATGAATGCAGATGCAAAACCTTTTAATATGCCCTTGAATAATTCAGCACGCGTTTTATTTGCGTCGACTTGCACCTTGGTAAGACGCAGATTAGCCATATCATCGACACGATCTATGCTGTCAAATACCCTATCAAAGAAACCATCACCAAGATAATCACCGGCGCTGCCAGATTTTGCCTTGATACGATCTGCCCAACCACCCGTTGCATTGGTCTGGGACCTAAGCATAGCCAGGTATGAATCATTGGATATCTCACCGCCATTCACAGATAAACTCTGAACAATTTCATCGGGATTTTCAGTGGCTACAAACGTTTCAGGATTACTAATAGCATCAGTTACTAATTTGTCCGCAACCGCCATGTTATAAAGTTTTAATACTATTTCCGTATTTAACTCGGCCTCTAATGCATCGGCATCTATTTTTTCATCTATCCTGCCAACATGCCTTTTTGCAACATCATGACGCGCCAGTTCTATGACCGATGCAAGACGTCCATCTTTGATGATTTTGTGGCGTTTCGCATAATTAATAGCCTCTATTCTGTTTGCCCTGTTTCTAGATTTGAACTGGGGAATTACGTTTCCCTGGGCATCCAAGAACCTGTATTTAGATATTAATTTTTTTGTTTCTTCGGATAATTCCGCATGCGCAAGTGCATCTGTTATTGATTTCCAACGTTTTTCAAGTCTAAACGCATTCTTGGACGAGATATTTTTTAATCCCCACATATCATCGTATTCATCTATTATCTCACCAAGCATTTCCAGATTTTTATTCATCTGATTAACGTTTGAATCATTTAAACCGACACCTAACCCGGCCATTTCGGCACGTTTATCCGCAATCTTTTTTTCGTCTTTTTCTTTTTCCAAATCGCCCATACGTGCATGTATCATATCCACAAAACCCGGATATACATCGGCAATATTTGTTGTATCAACCACTGTTGAATTTACAACTAGCCCCCCAGTATTCGCACAATCAGCAGACATGTTATCTATGTGTTGTGCAATTTTTTGCAAACGCTGTTTTTGTGTTTCATCAGTTTTAGCCTTTGCAAATACGGCACGATACGCCTCGGCAAGAATGGCAGGGGTTGCACCATTAAAATTCGTTAAATCATTACCAATAAAACGGTCACTAAATTCCAAAGTTTGTTCACGGCTCATCTCTTTGACTTTGCCGATAATTCTATTAGCCGCCGTAACATTATCCATACCATCTACCTGGGTCTTTTGAGCATCTGACAACAGACCCATTTCGTTATATACACGCGCAATATTTTTTATAAACAGTAATGTATTTTCATCCGAAGTATTCACGCGTTCACGATATAACCGATTGTTTCCATTTTGAATATTTGATGGCATAATATCCCCCTCTGACACTATATTATTTTTCTGTGATAATTTTATCATAAAAAGACTTATAAAAAAAGTAAATTTATGGTAAACTTACATACTATGATAAGCTCTTTAATTTTACTGGTGATTGGACTTGTGTTGTTGGGACGTGGCGCCGATGTATTTGTCGATGGCGCGGTTAGTGTTGCCCGCCGGTTTAATATTCCATCAATAATAATTGGAACTACACTTGTTGCTATTGGAACCAGTGCTCCCGAGGCGGGGATTAGTATCGTTGCCGCATTGCGCGGATCTGATGGGGTATCTATTGGTAATATCATAGGCAGCAATATCACCAATATTTTTCTTATTTTGGGGTTAACCGCCGTCATAGGTTCTGTCCCAATTCACCAGAACACAAAAAGATACGAGTTACCATTTGTTGGGCTTATCACATTGCTGCTGTGTTTAATCGGGTTGTGGTTTGGAACAGTATCACGTATGGCAGCCTTGGTATTTTTGGCTTTGTTTGTTAGTTTTATCCTTTATACAATTTGCATGGCACGAAAAAGCACTGAACCGGTTCAAGAATTTAAGAAAGCATCCATTACAAAAACAATTGTTATGATAATCGCAGGAATTGCAGCGTTGATTATCGGCAGCGATTTAACCGTAAATTCCGCAATAGAAATTGCAAATTATTTGCATGTATCTGAACGGGTTATCGGTCTAACTGTCGTTGCCCTGGGAACAAGTTTGCCAGAATTGGTCGTATGTGTTATCGCGGCAATCAAGCATGAATACGATATGGCTATTGGTAATATTGTGGGATCTAATATCTTTAACATATTATTTGTACTGGGCAGCGCCGCATTAATAAAACCTTTACCGTTTAATACCGCATTTTTAACAGATGGCGCAATCGCGATGCTGGCAATTACTATGCTGATGATTTTTACCGCAAAAAATTCCAGAATTCGCCGTTTCGGCGGAATTATGTTCTTGCTGTCCTATGTGGCATATGTTTTATACCTAGTAGCATAAATTTATTTTGATTTCTGTAATTTGAAAAAGCGCGTATTTTTAAGAATCGCTAGTCCTGATTCCAGATTTTTAATCCGCAATATCGCCATATTATCAACTTTATTGGCAAGGCATTTTTGCAAATATGATTGTGGGTCAAATTTATTTTTATCTTCCATATAACACATTGCAAAGTTGATTACACCACCATGGGTCACGACCAATGTGTTTTTATCATAATCGGTTGATTCCAAAAATTCACCAACGCGCGCGAATGCATCGCCAAACCGTTCCGCGTCGAACTTTTGCGGATTTGCAAAGAACATTCCAACCAACGTTGGATCAATCGCCATTTTATGCAGACCAGTTAATTGCCCGAAATTATATTCGCGCAGACGTGCATCATATTCAACAGTTATATTCAACATGTTACCCATGATTTCCGCGGTCTGAACGGCGCGCCGCAAATCAGATGATACTATTTTCCCAAGATTAAATCTTTTTAATTTTTCGGCTGTTAACGCCACCTGGGCACGTCCCGCCGCGTTCAGCCCAATATCATATGTACCCTGAATTTTGTGTTCAAGGTTCCAATCCGTTTGTCCATGTCTTACCATATACAGCATAGACGGCATTCTAGGGGATAAAAACAGAAAATCAAATCAAAATTTAAAAACGCCCACCCGGGCGCCTAAATATGATGGTGGAGCTGATCGGACTCGAACCGACGACCCCTTGCATGCCATGCAAGTGCTCTACCAACTGAGCTACAACCCCATTTCGCGAAAGTATTTTATATTTCTTCTTGCCAAATGTCAAATATATTTGCTAATCTGCGATTAGATTCAAGGAGTTTTATACTATGGATATCCAATCTTTAAAAAATGAAATAGAGCAAAAAACAACCCAGACAATTGAAGTTTTGCGTAACGAATATGCTGGATTGCGCACAGGTCGGGCATCAGTTCACTTACTTGATGGTGTTCGGGTCAACACTTATGGTTCTGATATGCCGTTAAATCAATTGGCTACGGTTTCTACGCCTGATAATCAAACACTATCTGTAACTGTATGGGATATTGCAAATGTAGGTGCTATAGAGAAAGCGATTCGTGATTCTGGCCTAGGATTGAATCCGATGAGTGCAGGTGCGGTTATTCGCCTTAACATGCCACCTCTTACCGAAGAACGTCGCAAAGAACTTACCAAGGTTGCCGGCAAATACGCCGAGGAAGCCAAGATTTCTATGCGTAATATTCGCCAAGACGCAATGGGAAAAATTAAACGCGCAGTAACCGACAAAGAAATATCTGAAGACGATCAACGCAAATATGAAGCAGACATTCAAAAAATCTTTGATTCAAAAGGTGCCGAAGTAGATTCTATTGCCAAACAAAAAGAAGCGGATATTATGTCTGTGTAATTTGTTACAAGTGGTTTAACATAAAATATCGGTGTAAAAATGTTCAATTTGTTTAAGAAAAAGAAAACTATATCAACCCAATCAGCGAAGATACCATCGCATATTGCGTTTATATGTGATGGAAATCGCCGCTGGGCTGAGGCACGCGGTTTACCGCCACTTATGGGACATCGGGCGGGCATCGCGAATTTTGAAAATTTGGTTGATTGGTTTATCACACGTGGCGTAACAACGATTACCTTCTTTATATTTTCAACAGAAAATTGGAATAGATCCAAGGAAGAAGTCGATTTTTTGATGGATTTATTTTACTCGGAATTGAAAAAGAATCTAAAGCACGCATTAGAAAAAAACTTGCGATATCTGGTAATAGGATCGCGTGAACGGTTGCCTAGGAAACTTGCTGATATGTGCAATAAACTAGAGGCAGAGTCCGCAGAAAACACCGCAGGGACGGTTGTTTTTGCGCTTAATTACGGTGGCCAGGATGAAATTATCAGTGCCGTAAACTGTGCCATTGCCGAAGGTAAACCGGTTACACGCGAAACATTTGAAACGTTCCTTGATACTGGGGAATTACTGCCGGTGGATTTAATGGTGCGAACAAGTAATGAATTCAGAATATCTAACTTTTTGCTTTGGAAGTTGGCATATGCAGAATTGCTTTTTGTGCCACAACACTGGCCAGAGTTGGTAAAATCTGAAAAGTTATGGCAATTCGTTTTGGATGAATATTCCAAACGTAATCGCCGGTTTGGTGGTGGTAAAAAAGCAAACTATTCTGGACGCAAGAAAAAATAGGAACAGGACATGACAGAAATAACAAACAGAGTGTTGGTGGCATCGGGTTTAATATTGCTAGCAATTGTTGCGGCGTGGTTGGAAGGTAAAGGATTCCCGGCTGTATATTGGCTGGGGTTACTTGTCGGTGCCGGAATGATTTTTGAATTTTTAAGATGTTTGTGGCACGCACCGCGTGACGTAATGTTCAATGTAAATAATCTTGTACTATTTGTATTATTTTTGGGGTTATTGGGATTAGATTTTGCATCGCTTATGACGGTTGGGCGCCGTCCGATGATAATCTTGATGGTTTTGACGATAATATGTGCTGCAGATATTGGGGCATGGCTTTTCGGTCGCATAATTGGCGGTGATAAACTTTGGGAAAAAGTATCCGAACATAAAACCTGGGCAGGACAAATTTTTGGTGTGATTTGTGGGACTTTGGCAGCAATTTTATATGGTAATACGTTTTTGACCTCGTTTGCCCCGCAATTGATATGGATTGGAATAAGTATTTCACTGTTGTCCCAGTATGGTGATTTAACTGCGAGTTGCATAAAACGCAGAATGAAAATAAAAGACTTTAGCCATGTTCTTGGAAGTCATGGTGGGATAATCGACCGTTTTGACGGTTGGATTTATGTGTTGCCTATTATATGGTTTGTGTTAATGTAAAAAAGGATAGAGAGTATGCATACTATAACGACCATTATCGCATTGTTAATCGTTCTTGGGGTTGTCGTGTTCATACACGAACTGGGACATTTTCTGGCTGCGCGTTGGGCGGGTGTGCGTGTAGATGCGTTTTCTATTGGATTTGGTCCCGCAATCATAAAATGGCACGATAAACATGGTACTGTATGGAAGATTGCATGTTTACCACTTGGCGGATATGTGTCCATTTACGGTCAAGAAGATATGTTCAACCGCAAGAAATATAACGAATTACCAAAAGAAAAAAAAGTCGGACATTACTTGTCTGTTCCCGCATGGAAGCAATTTATTATTATTGGCGCTGGCGTTTTTATGAATTTTATTTTGGCATGGTCAATATATTCTTCCATATTTATGTTCAAACCACGTACTGTTCAATTACCTGTTGTTGGTCAAGTAATTCAAGGTAGTGCAGCCTTTAAAGCCGGTATTAAGTCAGGTGACACAATTGTCCGTATAAACGGCGAAACCATCACTAATTGGGGCGAATTGGTCATTGCCAAGGAATTAACCGGTATGCATAACGCAGATGTTGTCGTTTCGCGCAGTGGCGAATTGGTCAAAGTAACATTGGCGCCGGCGGTGCGTTGGGGACTTGTTGCCGACGGCAGTAAAACAGAATTTCGCAAAAAGGGTTTCTTTGGTGCAATATATTCTGGTGCACGCGAAACATATTATCAGTCAAAAACACTGTTAACCGTTTTGAAACAGATTATAACGGGTGATCGTTCAACCAAACAACTGGGGTCATTTATAACAATTGCTCAAATTTCTGGTCAGGCAATGGCAGTAGGATTTTTCGCACTGTTATCAATTATTGCGTTGCTATCTGTCAATTTGGGTATTATAAACCTGTTACCGTTGCCAGTGTTGGATGGTGGGTACTTGTTGATTTTAATTATCGAGGGTGCAACCCGCAAAAAACTTGGTGGCAAGGGAATGGAAATTGTTATTGTATGTGGTTGGATTTTCCTTGGATTTGTTTTTGCATTAACCATGTGGAATGATTTGGCACGAGTATTCGGGTTATGAAGAAGTTATTTTTAATCATCGCCGTTTTGTTTTCTGGAATCGCAAATGCGGCGGTGGTTTCGCGCGTTGATGTATCAGGTAATAAACGTATGGACGCAGAATCTGTGCGGATACTTGCCAATGTCAAAGTTGGTGATAATATTAATGATGAGCATGTAAATAAAATTGCAAAAAATCTTCAAGAAAGCGGATATTTTTCCAAAGTTTCTGTTCAAATGTCGGGTAATATACTTAAAATAAATATTACCGAGGCACCAATTGTTAATATGGTTACAGTTGAAGGTAATGATGAAGTTTCCACGGATGATTTAAAAAAAGAAATAAAACTTGCCGAACGCTCCGCATTTGATGAATCCGTAGTTGGTGCAGATGTTGGTCGCATGCTGACGATATATCAACGCAAAGGATTTTTTGGAACGAAAATCACCCCAAAAAAAATCGTCCTGGATGATAATCGTGTAAACGTTGTTTATGAAATCAAAGAGGGACATCCAACATACATTGATTCTATTTCTTTTTCTGGTAATAAAAAATTTAGTGACAGAACCTTACGTGGCGAGATACTATCGCGTGAACATAAATGGTGGCGATTCTTGACACAATTTGATGTGTATGATGAAGATAGAATTATGTATGATCAACAATTATTGCGTCAATTTTACATGCGCAATGGTTACGTTGATTTTATGGTAAAGAACGCCAAAGGAACTTTTACACCAGATCGTGAATATTATTCTGTAGAATTTACTGTTGACGAAGGTGCCAAATACAAAATTGGAACAGTAAATATAGATAATCCGTTTGATGACGTTCCAACAAGTGAACTTCGCAAAGTATTAAAAATATCGGATGGTGATACCTATAATGTCGACGAAGTCGAATCAACAATTTCTGAATTACGCGGTGCGGTCGCCGATCATGGTTACGCATTTATAAATGTTGAACCAATTCCAACCAAAAACGATGATACACACACAATAGACTTAAACTTTAAGATTCAGAAGACAAACCGCATTTACCTGAATTCTATCAACATACTTGGGAATGTTCGCACATTTGATTCCGTGGTAAATCAACTTATTCCGATGCGTGCCGGGGATCCGTTTTCATTGCAAACAATTGAACAAGGACGCCAACGTTTAATGCGGACACGTTACTTCAAAGATGTTCAAATGGTTCCAAGCCGAATTGCCGATGCAAACATGATGAATTTGGATATCAAGGTTGAAGAACAACCCACAGGTGAATTATCTGGGGGATTTGGGTGGTCGAATATAAACGGATTTATGTTGGACGCAGGAATTACAGAAAACAATTTTATGGGGCGTGGACAAACGGTTCAGTTACGTGGTTCTATTGCGCAATATCAAAGACAGGCTCTGTTTAGTTTCACCGAACCATTTTTATTTGGACGCGCATTATCAGCGGGATTTGATGTATCATACACAATGTATAAATATAAACACCTTGGTGGATTTGGATATGATCGTGACTCATTGACTGTTTCTGGACGCCTAGGATGGCAACTTACGGATCATTGGAACCAAACTTTGCGCTTGTCTGCCTCGTTTGATCAAAACTATGATTTACAGGTTGGCGGTTGGCAAAAAGCGCGTTTATACACTCTGGGAACATATTTAAAATATTATAATCTTGATACCAATTTCGAACAAAATACACATACTGGTTTGGTTGGTAATATTGGACTAGCGTACACTGGGTTTGGTGGGACACAAACATTTATGCGATATAGTGCTGATGCGACAGCCATGGTAAAATTCTTGGATGATAGGTGGCAATTAAAAACCTCGCTGGATTTAGGATGGATTCAAACCATTGGCGATGATTATGTTCCGCGTGTATACCGCTATTTCCTTGGGGGTGAATCGTTACGTGGGTTTGATATTGCCGGTGTAGGAAGTCGTAACTGGGCGTACCAATCATATTCACTTGGTGGTATGTGGAAGGTTAACGGTTCAACACAATTGAATTTCCCAATATTTATTCCTGATGAATATCAGGTCAAGGGTTTTATATTTACCGACTATGGCATACTGGGTAAACCGCCTGCACGTGAAAATACTTATAATGGGCAACCTAATATTATTGATCAGGGCATTCGCACTTCGGCTGGGTTTGGTATTTACTGGAATACCCCGATGGGTCCGATGAATTTCAGTTGGGGCTGGCCATTAAAAATGGGAAAACATGATCGTGAACGCAGATTTTTGCTATCGTTTGAAACGCAATTTTAATATATTATTTACACTTGACCGGGCGCGCGAAGTTTTCTTATAATTGAAATAAACCAAGGGGAAAGGATATGAAAAAAATTATATTGGGAGTGTTTGTAGGATTGGCATTAGCGGGCTGTGGTCAGATTTATGATCGTGAACCTGTTGGTGTGGGATATGATACAAACGAACTGAAATTAAGCCCATGTGCATGCATAATGGTCTATCGCGCTTAGTCTGATTATACTCACACAAGGGGGGAGTATGGATTATCCAGAAGATTTTGAAACGTCGGCATTTCCGGCGGGAAAACGAATTGCCGTTTCCCGAACTGCGGGGATTTGGATATTTGTTTCTTTTCTTCTTATACTTTTTTGTTGTGTTGCGATACCATGGATTATACAAAATCGGACAATAGAGCCTTTTATAATTTACGTTGATGGGGCAAATGGCAAATGGGAATTGCTGGGGCAACAAAAGATTAGACAACCTGTTCCATATTATACCTCGATGCAGCGCGCTCTGGTCGGAGTTTTTACAGAAAGATGGTTTACGCTATCGGATAATCCCGAGATGAACGAGGCACGTTGGAACACCTGCAATCGTGAAACAGTATGTGCAAATCGCGTAGAGACGACACTGCGTAGAAATATGGAATGTAATATATTCTGTCTCGCCGAAGAAAATCTATATCGTTCTTTTGCTGACGATGTTGTACCACTTTATCAGTCTTTTGCGGCGTTGGGTGAACGTTGGTATGTAAATCCATCAAGAATCATTGTGACGCCAAATGGCAATATTACAAAAGATGGTGGTAACTGGATTGCGCGTGCACGCGTTCGTTCAAGCATACATGGCGATTTTCAAATAATTGCCTATATCCGCATTGAACGCGATGTAAAACTATATCCGCAAACACTTGGGTACTATGTGGCGGACTTTAATGCATACAGGGAGCAATAATGCGAAAATTATTTGGTTATCTTTTCGGTTTTGCGACAATGATTTGCGTTTTTGCAAGTCTGTATTTGGCCAGTGCGATATATGAAACCAGTGATAAAATAGAAATCCAACCATATTTCTTTAGGCTGGGGTTACTGTCTACTGACCAAATTGGGAATCCCAAGACATTGGCGGATGTTCAGTATAGAAAACTGCGTGATTGGTTGGCACAAAAATTTGTATATGAATATTTGTACATTGAACCAGGATCAGAAAATATTGAACAACGCACCATACGTAATGGTATAAATGCGCCACTGTCATATATGTCGTCACCGAACGTTTTTGATAAATGGCGGCAAATAACCGCACAAGATATTCGTGAAGAGGCATCAAAAGGTGTTCGCCGAACTGTTACTGTTTTTGATGAAATTTTAACCCCAGAGGCAAGTGATTATTTGCAGGTTGATTATGAGACAAAAACATGGTATAAACCGAATGACATGACAGAAATCCCAACTGTGAAACGGGGTACGATGTATTTGAACGTTGACTATACAGGTGAGATAAAACAACCTATCGATGCCGTTCAAAATGCGTTACGTCGTGGAATTGATCCCGCGGTTGTGTTTATGTTTTATGTCCAGGATGTTATTATAGACGAGAAATAGTAATGAAACGTATATTTGGTCTTTTTGCTCTGTTATGCTCGATTCTTGTTATGTGTCCAGTTTGCATTGCGGACGAATTTGATTATGATGAATACACACAGGATGAAAGTGGTGAAAATTTCGATGAATACTCAATTGAAACCGACGATGACGGAAATGAAGAGTGTCGAATGACAACTGTACAAATAAATGCTGATGCAACGCCTGTGGCAGCCGCGAATTTTGATATTGCCGGAATAATGTTGGGAATGACCTTTGACGAGGCGCAAATGGTCGCACGCGAAAATGGATTGTATATCAATAGGCCAAAGGATAGCGTCGTTTATTCAATACACAAAGACTGGAAGTATAATCTTGATTACGAATGTCGCCAACAAAAGATTTACGTTCCTGCCAAATTAGATAAATGTATAAAATCTTTGGCACGAAATCGTGGTGTGCTTTATGCGTCTGAATTGCACCTTGTGCGTGATATAACGGGTGAAACCATTGATGTTTATTTTACAAGTAACGCAACAGATAATGTCGTGTGGAAAATTGTCTATAAGAATGATGCCAACGAAGAAGAAGGTATGGACGAAAAATTTGAAAATCAAAAAAATAAAAAAATTATGGCATGGTGGCAGAATGTTTTGGAAAAATATGGCGTACCAAATTCGGGGTCTGATAAATGGGTAAGTTCAGATAATGCATATGATCCGCTAATGACAGCATACTATGGTGAATTAGAATTGGTCGATTGTGGTCGTCAGGCAGATGACAGCGCAACTAACATTCAACAAGCGATGGATAATTTTGCCGCAAAGCCCTATGCTTTCTAGGAATATGGATTCATATAAAACCGGATTATTTAGTGAATTTGTTGCATGCATTTATTTAATTCTGCGTGGGTTTAGGATTTTACGCAGAAGATATGTAACTGGGAAACATACTGGTCGTGCAGAAATTGACATCATTGCGAAACGTAAAAATTTGATTGTATTTATCGAGGTCAAACACCGTAAAACTATAGATGCTGCGTGGGATGCGATTTCGGAACAACAACGACGACGATTACGATTATCGGCAGAAACATTCTTGATAAAAAAGAAATGGTCAGGTGATGCCAGATTTGATGTTATTATTGTTCATGGTCTACATGTTGACTGGATAAAGAATGCATTCTAGTAATTAACATTTTATTCCCCCGCAAAATGCGGGGGATTTTTTACTTAATCACGGCAGTTTTAATTAGAGTCAAATCTTCTTTGATTGCATCGATTTTTAATTGTAATTGCCCTATTCCTGTTTCTAATACCGTAGTACGATTTTCTAATGTAGTCATTCGAACAGTTAACCTATCAAGTTCGATCAATGCATTATCCTGGCGCGCAACCCAGTATATAAGTCCCGCAATAAACGCAATTAAAAACCAACTGTTGCGTAATGTTTCTATTATTCCGCTGATACCATTATGTTTTTGCATTTTGCCGCCCCCGTAATATCAACTGTTCAATTTGATGTACCAATGCGCGTGCGCCTTCAAGTGTACGTAATTCTGATTCTGTTGCATTTGGTCCCAACACACGTTCAATTGTTATTCGGCGCAAATGTGCGATAACAATTGCGCCAGAATCAGATGAAAATGTCTTAGCGTATGACAATTCTAAATTTCTCATAATAAATTCCCTGTTATATAATTGTGTTGTTTTCTGCAACCATTTGGGCAATTGGTGCAATGTATTTTAACTCCGCATCACTGTGCAATGATATTTTATCTATGATACCACGACGTGACAGTATTTGCAGTCCCCGGTCACAAAGTGGACGAATAAATTCGTGCAATAATCGACCATACGTCGCACCCAATATGCGTAACATGTCCGCGTTACGTGCCAATATTTCAGTGGCCGTCATTTCTTTTTCAGATAATAATCCCAATCTATCGGCAAGTAATGCATGACGAATTCGTTCGCGTAGATCTTTTAGTATAATTTGTGAAACATCAAAATTTGCCCCAGTGGCAAGTGGAGTCAAACCGCTGCTACCTACTGCTTTTGGAATTATTGCCCCGGGGGTTAAATTAATATTTTCAAGATTTATGACACCATCATCGTCTGCCTGCCATATACCACTGACGGCAATAGTTGCGTTTTTCAAAACCAGTTCCACAACTTTATTTGCGGTTTTTATATCAGGTAATGCACGTAAAATTGGTCCGACACCATATTGCTCACCACTGGTTACGGACCAACGGAAAATTAAGTATGGATTTGTTTCAAACGTTCCGCACGATACAATATTGTTTTCAAGATTTCCACCAACATCCAACCACGCTGTAAAATCAGAACCTATTAATGCCTGGACTAAACGTACCGAAAAATCGGTATTTTGTTTTAATTTGTCGGCAATTTCACGTGTAGGTGTCCATTCTGGATAACGCGCCATCACGTCACTAATCGAAATAGATGTGGTATGAAAAACTGCATTCGGCAAAATCGCAATGTCTTTCATTGGAATTGCAGTAAATGAAAATGCACTGGATGCACCAATTGGACTTTCTGCCATAAATAAACAGGCCGTTCCCAATGTTACCAAATCCATATAGCATTGATGAATTGTTGTATAAAAATTTGAATCGTTAAGATTTGCACGCAGTACAGCTGTTGCAACTTCTGCATTTGGTGATTCTGGGCTTTCGGGAACAAGATTCAACCACAATGATTCCGGGGGCGTAAGCAAAGAATACATACATGCTGCCAGGTTATCTGCAGCATCCGCAGCGGTCGCATCAAATAACATTGCCATATCTTCATCTGATGTCGGCATTGTGTACTTGCGCGCATCGTACCACCTTTTAAGCCATGGTTCACGAACCGCCAATGCATGCGTATACATTTTTTGTAAATCATATTTCATAATTATTCCTTTTGTTATTTGTTAGATTTTAAAGTTTGTGTTGGCAACATATCTTTGAAATGTCGATGCCATTGGGCGCACCACATTTGGATGCGCATTAATTGCCCCCGCTAATGCATCTAAACCATCATCATGTTCCCCACTGCCTAGTGGGGTCCATGCCAACATTTCTGCTATTAGTGGAGTTTGTGTTATACGGCGATGCGCATAAAGCCGCCCTGTGCTTAACAGTGGCTCTATGGTATCTAGAATCCGATCTTCTTTGCGCCGGCTGTTACTTATCGGCAAAATTTGAACTTTGTATTGCGAATTTGGATTATTGGTTCGCATTATTTCTGGAAAAGCCCCACCTATTCCATTTGTTTCAACATGTATATTATGCCCATGATGACGCCGCACAAATTCCAAAGCCTGATTACATTGATATGCCAATGGGTATTCAACGGTCTCGGGAACAATCATATAAAGTATATCGTGCACAAATACACGCATATTTTTGTCATCACGATAAATAAGAACACACACACTGTTGTCAGAATTTTTGCGACCACTGGATGGATCCCAGTAAATTGCCATACCAGTGATTTGATTTTCTCCTAATTTGGAATTATGTATATCAAAATCATCGTCATATAACTTGATGCTCCCCGGATCAAGTCTAATTTTATCTGACGGAACATAATCTAGCATCATTTGGGCCAAAAAATGTCGTTCTCCAACGGTTTTACGAATTTTTTCAATCTTTTCAATTGGAAATACTTCGGGCCATACTGGTCTTCCGTCGGAATTAATGATTGGGATTCTTAGTTCATCGTAACCCGATAAAAAAGGGGTTGAAAAAACATTTTTTTCATATACTATGTTTGACATGGACTTTACTCCCAAAACTTTACCAACAAATATCGAGGCCGAACAGGCCGTATTGGCCGCGATTTTGATAAGCAATCGCGCACTGGAAAAGGTTACCGAATTCCTGCGCCCCGAAGATTTTTCTCATCCTGCACACCAGGAAATTTATAAACTTGCTGTACGGTTGTTTGCGGCAGGTGTACCATTTGACATAATCACTATAAAGAATTATTTGGATCAACAAGGTACCCTGGAATCCGTTGGTGGTGTTGATTATTTGACTCAACTTGCTGGGGCCAGTGCAACCGTAGTAAATGTTGAACAATATGGTCGTATTGTTCATGAAAATGCAACGCGTCGTGAACTTATAAATCTTGCGCAATCTATCATGGATGATGCGTTTGTCGAAGATATGGACAATCCAGTGTCTGCCCAGGTTGAAAATGCCGAACAAAAACTTTTTAATTTGGCAACTACTGGGGATGTTGGTCGCGACGTCGTTCCGATTGCAAATGCCCTAAAGGAAGCACTTGTTGAAACAGAAATCGCTTACAAGGCTGATGGCAACTTATCTGGTTTAACAACCGGGTTAACCGATTTGGATCGTGCAATAAGTGGAATGCATAAGTCCAATTTGCTTATAATTGCTGGTCGTCCAGGTATGGGTAAAACTGCATTGGCCATGAATATCGCATTTAATGCGGCAAACGCAATTTACTCTGGACGTGCGAATCCGCAATTCAAAGGTGCGGTCGCCTTTTTCAGTCTTGAAATGGGGGCCTCTGAATTAGCTGCACGCGTGCTGTCGTCACAATCACGAATCCCGGCATCTGCAATGCGCGAAGGTAAATCTTTGACAGATGAAGATTTTCTAAAATTAACCCAGTTTTCCGATGCAATAAGTCGTATTCCTTTGTTCATTGATGACACACCTGGTATGTCAGTTCCGATGATACGCACTCGCGCACGGAGGCTTGCCAGAAAATATAATGGAATCTCGCTTATTGTTATTGACTATTTACAACTTATTACTTCGCCAGGCGGCAAAAACAAGGATAACCGCGTTCAAGAATTGTCAGAAATAACGCGCGGTCTAAAGATGCTTGCCAAGGAATTAAATGTTCCGGTCATTGCACTTTCACAACTTTCGCGCAGTGTCGAATCACGTGATGATAAACGACCACAATTATCCGATTTACGTGATTCCGGGTCAATTGAACAGGATGCTGACATTGTTATGTTCACCTATCGCGAGGAATATTACTTGCAGAACCGGGATCCATCTTACCGCTTATCAAATACGCCAAACGAAAAATCTGTGGGTTCTTGGCAGGCTCGACTAGAAAAAGCCAAAGGCAAAGCGGACCTTATCATTGGGAAAAACCGTCATGGGCGCACAGATACTGTTCATCTTGCTTTCCTTGCAGAATTTAGTTTGTTTGATAACCTTAACGAAATGGAAAGCAATGTTCCTGGGTTCTCGGATGATTTCGCATCAAATACACCTGAACAGGTCGCCGATGTTCCCAAAATTGATATCAATGCAATACCAGATGATATCGATTTGTAATTTTATATAATTATTTTCTTGCCAAGTTTTCAAAATTTGACTATCATTTTGTCAAGATTTTATACAAGGAGGTTTACATGGCCCAGGAAGAAATCATTTTTCCAAACAATATTCGCAATATTCGTCTTGCAGCAGGTATGAAGATGACTGAACTGGCACGTCGTTCAGGATTGTCTTTGTCTGCAGTGTCCAAGATTGAAAAAGGTGTCCGACGCCTTAATCAAAAACAGTTGTTGAATATCTGCAATATTTTGGGCTGTAAGCTGTCAGATATTTTTATCAAAGATACAGACGAAGTTGCATCTAAATGGCAGGACGAAATCACACGCCGTATGAATGATAACGAAGACAGTGGTCTTAAATTATTTGGTAGCGGGTTACGTAAAATTCGCCAACAATCCGGAAAGACTATTGCTCAGGCGGCGAAAGATGCTGGTATGACCTTATCAGTTTATCATAAAATTGAAGTTGGTCAGCGCGAAGTATATCAAAATGAAATAGAACCACTTGCGAATTCGTTTGCTTGTTCTGTTGAGACGATGTTTGATAAAATTGCTCAACTTTACAAATCTGGTGAACTTATCAAACAAATGAACAAAGTCAAAGAACGTGTAAAATCTATTTTGGTTCCAGGTGATTCGTCCGCAGATTTCGGTGATTCCCAAGGGCACCTTTACAGTGCAAAATTATATGAAACCGCACGTCGTAAATTGGTACCCGTATTTGGTCATCCAGATGGCAAGTATATCGCATTAAAAAAATCGGATAATACAATGATAAATGCTCCTGCGAATCTTGAAGGTCGCAAGGGTGTTTATGCGGTTATTCCAAATTCAAAGCGTCTTGGTGGTTTTATTCCGGAAAAATCATATGTTTTTGCAGACGCGAAGATAAATGCCACGGTTGGTGATTTGGCGGTCTTTATAGACGCCGATTTCAAAGCACTTAAACCCGAAGAAACTGTTCGTGCAAATATCGCAGTGATTCGTAAAGACTCCAAGGGCAAAGTTTATGGTCAAATGATATCACCTGACGAGAAAATTACCGCCAAAACTATGCACAAAGTTATTATGGTTTTGACCGAATAAATCTTTAAATATGGGGGATTAAACGAGATGAAAGCCAAAGCAAGCATTGTCGCACAGAAGTTGTTAAACCTTTATCGTCAAGCACATGTTATCGCAGGCGGTTGGTCCGTGTTAAACAAAATTTTTATTGACGAAGCCACCGATGACGTAATCCAGGAACTAAAAGATTTACCGACAGGTAAATTATTATCTGAACATATAAATAACCTGCGCAGTGGCAAGACCCCTATGGATTCTATATCTCGCGAATTATTACCATATGGTGGTATATTTGCGGAACGCCCAATAAACACTCAAATAACAGAACCGGAACTAAAAGAATTAAAGGTTGCTATTAACGCCTTTACCCCGAATCAACGTGGTCTAGAGAATTTCATATCTACGCCCGTTGTTCGTCGCTTTGGTTCGGATTGGGTTTCATCTATACGAACTATACTGACAAATGATACTGACATGTTCGACAAGTTTGATCAAATTGCACGTATGTGGAATGCTTATAATATATGGATAAAAGCCAAAGACCTTATCAAGCAACCTGTAAATGATCGTGTGCGTGCGCAACTTCAGGTAGATTTGCCAGAATATGAAACATATTTACCCATGTTTGGTGAAGAAGGATCCGAATTGTTACAGAAATTGCACACATTGATTAGTTCCTTGCCCCAACAGACAAATTCTATAGAAAATTAGTCTGTTCTGTAAATTGTGTCCAATGTATGCGGGGTTCCAATGTAAATCATCGCACCGTTTGGTGAAAGTATAAAATCAAGTTCGCGCAATTTGTCGCGCAGTCCTGTACGCTTTCTCGCGGTGTTACAGGTGTTTGGAACCTCTACATCATCGCATATTATTAAATCTGCACGCATTCCTGTTATATTGCCGTATATTCCCTGACAAACAACCGATGGTTCACGAATTCCTATGGCTCGATTAACCGTTATTTTATTTTCCGCCCATTCGCGTTTATTTTTTGGCACCAAATCTGTACACCATGGATGATTTTCCAATATATTACGAATATGCATAACCATTCGTGTAGCAAGGTGGGTTTCTGCTGACAATATTAATATTCGCGTTTCCGGACGTAAAAACAAAGTACAAGCCGCAAAAATTCCAACAATCGTTGATTTACCAGAATGCCTAAACGCCATTAGTAATCCATGACGTGAATTTCCGTTAATAACATTTCCCAGAAAATCTGTCATATGATAATGGTGTTCCGGAGCGGTAAACCCGATTACCTCGTTCCAAGAATCTAAAAATTGGCTATAAACACTCATATTATCATCCGACCAATTTGTCCAAATGTGCCAATGCAGTTAGCAATAAATTTTTCTTTTTTACCTTGGCATTTTTCAACTTTCTAATATTGACCTCTTTTTTCGAATCATATGGTTGTTCGGTTTCTTTTTTTAACCTTGTTAACACTGCATCCTCGGTAAGCCCCTTGTTATTCATACCTGATGCCCCGTATTTTGCACGTTGCGTTGCCAGCACTTTTTTAACAAGATTTTGTTTCTGATTTTCATCAGCTACAATATCGGCCAAAATTTGTTTTTTTGTTGCATTAGCATTTTTTTTATTACTTTGATAATTCAATATATCTGATACATCTGAAATCATTTGTCCCATTTGTTACTCCTTTGATTTTAAATTTGATATCTGCCATATATTGTTATAGACAATATTGTTAACGGCATTGCATCTGTCGTAGATAATTCCCATGGTGCGTCACTAATTGGTAAACATGTTCCAATGGTATTCATAGAAATGTCGCCTGAATACCCCCCAGAATCTATGGAATATGCATTATTGGGCAAATTTGCGCGCAGACCATTTATAAACAACGTCTTGGAATTATACAATCTTGCAATAATCTTCCTTATTTGAATTTTGTGTGCATTATGCCCTGCCGACATCAGTGGTAACCCTACGGCACGTACCGTATATTTTTGATTCGTTGCATCTATCATTTCGGAATCAGAAAATTGCTCAAGATAAAAAGTTGTATCACGTTTCGTAACAACAAATGTATTACCTTCACAAACAACGACCGAACAGAATTTACCACTTGTGGTATAACGGCCCCACGCAGATATATCCAGTGATACATCACGATTTAACACGGCCATGTTACCGTCTTGCATAACGACAAATAAACGCTTTTGTTTTTTGTTGTACGCAATATCAATTGGTTTTTGTATCAAATGAGCAGATAACTCGCATAAATTATTCGCATTATAATTTTCGCCCAATTCATCCAACGTCAGTTCACGAATATCCTGTTTGTTATTAGAAACGAATATCGTTTTGCCTTCCATTTCTTGTGGGGGCAAATATATATCCGCGGGACTGCCCACAGATGTATGCATTTTTATATTTACTGATTCGGGTGTCAGCGGTTTATTGGACACCGCCCATTCGCCTTCAGATGTAAGAATCTGTAAATTATCACTGCTTACCAATGTGCAAATATGTTGCCTGCGTCCTGATAGTAAGGTGAAAAATATCGCCTCGTCATCAAGTCCTGTACCCGTATTAAAATTTCTATGCTGTCCGACACAAGACATCCAAACACCACCAGGCCATGATTTGGATCCGCCAAACACCAATCTATTTTGATGAAATGTTATGCTTATTGGCCAACCCCGACGATAACTAAATACCGCCTCTTTCCAATCAGACACTGGCGTATTTGGGTATGTAAATGTTCCATTACATACTGCGATTATATTCCGCGAATCTATATAACTTTGTACCAGAAATGTTTTACCAAGCAATGATAAATGCCCATAAACATTATCTTGAGTCCAAAAATCTTGATTCGTTGTAAGTTGCACTCCGTCATTTGTATGCGTAAGTGTTAATGTTATACCTTCAGAGTCTTCGAATCGCATAAACGGCATATTTATGTTGTTTAAATCATCGGTATATGTAAATGTAAATTCTAGCAATTGAAATGAGCTGGATTCACAAGAAAGTATTCGCGGTTTATAATCTGGATGAACAAATATTATCGTTCCAAAACGTTGCGCATATTGCAATTTCATCAAATCATTTGATGTCCATGGCGCTATAATATCTTGCACAAATTCGCCACTAGAAAACACGCGAATAATTCCATTCATAATCGCTAGGACATAATTATCATTTTCAGACGCTGAAAAAGAAATCAGTCTGGCACTAGATGGTAATGTAGCTAATGATTTTAGTCCGGCACGCCTGGTAAGTCCCCCACCCGGGATAACATCCATATTTTCCATATATGCAAGACCATGCATATTATCATTCGCAAAAAAATTGGGCGAAATCTCGCCATTAGCAAATGAAGTTTGTGTTTTTATAAAATTTCCCATGATTTCCCCCGTACACTAGAAACGAACATCTACAAGTGAAAAATTTTCTATTTGTGGATTTATCGACGTTGTGCTGTCTATGAATTTTGCATTTTGTAACTCTGTTTCATAAAGTGCGACCAGTGTTCTAAATACGGTTTGATCGCCTGTAATAGGCATACAAAATTCTGTGGCTAGTTTTGTTACAACAAGCGATGAAAAATAGTTTGGAAATTTGTCCGGAGATATACGCACAATCGCGGTAATACTAATTTCTTTAGAATCTGAAATTATTTTATCTTCCATTACGCGACCATTTGTTTTAACAATACGCAATACATCTGTGGGTATATTGAAACTACCGTCTATATTCGCATTCAGGTTATATGTTCTGCATGCAAATTTCCACGGATGCATCGTAAGCAAACTATCTATAACAAAATCGACCAACGTACGCCCAAGCTTTGCGGTTGCGGTATCATCTGACAATGATTGAATTGGATTTTCACCAAGTTTTAACAACGCCATTGAACATAAATCTATTTTCGTTAGCATTTTTCTACCTTATTTATAAAAATTAAATTTGGGCCGGAAATCCGGCCCGATTCAAAAAAATTAATCTAATGCGGCAGTTGTAACAGCACTATCACCCACAGCAATTTTTTTAATTGATGTTTTATCAGATGCATTGATAATCACAACATCACCTGTATTCATCAATGTTTTGACCATATTAAAATAACCACTTGCTGTGATGGTTGCCATTGTTTCATTCGCAGCGTAATGCCACAACGTAAAACCATTTGCATACGCAATTACCGACAAATTTTTATTCTGAAAAGCCATTGCCTACTCCC
Source organism: Alphaproteobacteria bacterium (assembly GCA_017615655.1). GTDB lineage: Bacteria > Pseudomonadota > Alphaproteobacteria > Rs-D84 > Rs-D84 > Enterousia. Next base: position 73,999 of record JAFZZS010000007.1, on the reverse strand, counting down.
TTTGTTTTATTCGCCACATTTAACACGCACAATACCATCACTGTCTATTAATACTGCCCCTTGCGACATACTATTGCTGATAAAGTGTGCTGCACGTTCACCATGCCATGTAATATCGGTCTTAACCTCTTGGCCACACGCATGCCCGACACTTGAAGCATGATAAATAAAGCAATCGCGATGCGCCGAAGAGATTGGTAAATCGTTATACATAATCCATGTAATACCAAGCCACTTTCTTGTTTCGCATCCGTTAATGAATGGCAAATCGTTTCCAACATAATCTGCGGATGAAAATTCGGTTATACCAAGCAATTCATTCCATTGCTTTACACCGATAACACCGAATCTGCGTCCATCATCTGGAACATCTTTTTCATTTAATTTTTCCAGTGCTGTTAAAATTAACGTTTTGGTAAGACCTGTGGAATAATCACCAACATATGTGGTTGCATTGTTCATTGCCGCAACGATTAATTCATCTGTTTTGCGACCCAATGCATACGCGCCTGCAGATGCAACAACACGACGTTCATCAATATTGATTTTCAATTCATCCAGTGCGTCAACCCAATCACCTGCGTAATAATCCTGCAATGTGCATTCTACGGGTGCATGATTAAGATTCATGACTGGCACAATACCATGACGTGATTTCGTGCTGGCAGTTCCTTTGCCAATTTTTTGAAATGTTGTAGAAGTGCCTACGACCCCAGATTTGCTGCGAATCGTAGAACGCAGTTTTGTTCCCATTTGCTGATAAGCCAAATGGACATCTGCTTCAAATTGTTTTACAAAAACCTGATCTATGGAAACAGACATAATTTTTCCTTTTGTTAAAATGATTAAATCAAGGCAAACAAATTTTGCCCGCCAAATAATTTATTAGCGGTTATGTCGATGTGACGCCGAAAACAAATCGAATTGGGTCCATAAAAAATGGATTATCCATAAAAAGATTCAGTCAGACTTTTTATATCTGACTGAAAATTTTTAATATAAAAAAATGCCCGATTTTACGGGCATTTCATAATGTCTATAACATTATTATTTTTTCTTTGCACATTTTTTTGCGCAAGCTTTTTTAGCAGCTGGTTTCTTTGCTGCAACTTTTTTTGCAACAACTTTCTTTGCAGCTGGTTTCTTTGCTGCAACTTTTTTTACAGCTGGTTTCTTTGCTGCTGGTTTTTTTGCTGCAACTTTTTTTACAGCTGGTTTCTTTGCTGCTGGTTTCTTTGCTGCAACTTTTTTTGCAGCTGGTTTCTTTGCAGCTGGTTTCTTTGCTGCCGGTTTCTTTGCTGCAGGCTTCTTTGCAGCGGTTTTCAAGAATGTGAATGCCATTCTTCTCTCCTTTCGTATTTTTTTTGGATAGAACAAATTCTTTTGTTCTTGATTTCATTTTATACGAAAGAAAAAAATTAGTAAAGAAGAAAAGTAATTTTTTTATCAAAAATATTCACTAGGAATATAATTTTTTAAATCCGTTTTCAATTTTACGCACATATTCTTCATCGTGATCGCGCCAATATTTTGGATCACGCATCATACGACGTAAATCAGAATCAGTTAAATTTTCTATAGTTGATGTAGCAGTTTCAACACTTGGTTCCATTGATTGCATCATCTTGTAAATGCCTTGTATTCCCTGGGGGCTGGCGCATAATTCATTAAATGCGTCTACAGGTAAAAATTTCTCGCCAAAAGATTTTATTGCAATAAATGCATCACGCATTTTTTCATCTGAGCCAAAAAATTTTTTCAGTTCTAGCATCGCATTTGATTCTTGTTCAATAGAAAAAATTCTTGAAAACATCGGTGATAAAAATTCTTCGGCGATATCATAAATTTTTTCAACTTGTGAACTTGTTAAACCAATTTCATGAAATTTTTGACGTACATTTTCATTATCAAATAATTCATTATGTGGATAATCATCAGCACTTTCAGGAACACCAATCGCCCGACGAAAGCGGTTTTGCGTTGCTTCATCTGATTCGTCATCAGGAACAGATATCATCGTTCCAATCTTTTTTTCAAGTTCAGAATATGATTTCATCAATGCATCACTGTTTAGTGTGCCGTCTTTGTTTAAAAATTTTTCTGGTATATTTTCCATTTTATTTTCCTTTACTAGTTTTAGATTTATGCAACCAATAAACACCACAGACCGCAATAATTGCCTGGGCGGTGGCATATATATCCGAATCGCCAACAAGATATGCACACAACGCGGATACTATTCCGACACATGTCATTATCTGTATTTTGCGATTCGCAAAAAAACCACCATGGATAAAACGTTCCATATGACGATTCCTTTGAATTTATGCATAGAACAATATTCCATCTATATCTGCGACATAACCACATGCAATCGCCCAACTGGGTAATAATTCTGACCGATGAAACTTTGTTGCGTGATTACACCTATCATCTAAATTACCATGCAACATCCTAATTGCAACACGTACACAAACCTGGAAACCACGTATTGATGTATCCACCGATAAATATTTATGTCGCGATGATTCGGTATTCAATGATTCGAAAATATTTTTATCTGATAACATCTTTATTATTTCATGCCGGTTATTTAGTGTTGCATTCGCAATCATGGAAGTTAATGCTTCTATCACCCGCAAAGAAACCGCAAGAGTTTCGGCATAAACAATACGCGCAATAGCATTTGCCAAACAGATTGTCCCGTTCTGCATTTCAGTAATTTCCAATTGCATGATTTTTATTTCCTTTGGTTACAAAGAAAAAACCGCACATGTGTGCGGTATAAAAAAAAATCCACACCTGCGTGTGAATATATCTTTCCCCTTGATGTACATCATAATATCATAAAAAGGACCTAAAGTCAAGTAGTTTATAAAAAACACCGGTTTTCTGCCGTATACATCACATTAAAATTTCGTCACCATGAATCAATAAATATTCAGAACCACGACGTACGACCAATGCACCATTATCATTAACCCCAATAAGTTCCACCATTTCGCCACGATATTTTACAAGTTTGTTCAATCCTGCGGCAAGTTCCATCCACCTTTTACGCACCAAATCAAAATCCGCATTTATAAACCTGTCTAAATTCTTTACAAGTCGTGACATCAGGTCTGTTAGTTCAATATCATTATACTTGTCCAAACGTGTTGTTTTATATTCTGGAACTGTGGGATTAGTATGCACGTTTATTCCGATACCAACAATAACGAATCGACCAGCATATTCTATTAATGCGCCTGCCACTTTGGCATTATCTATTAAAATGTCATTTGGCCATTTTATCAAAGGCGATATTCCAAAAGAAATAACCGTTTCTGCAATTGCCACCGCCACTGCATATGAAAGTCGCGGATCACGTTCTGGGCAATGGAAAATGAAACTTACGTACAGATTTCCGTGATGAGACACCCATTTTCGTCTATATCGACCACGACCAGCATACTGTGCCGCTGCAACAATTGCAATTCGGTCAGATGCTTTCCCTTGGGCAATCATGTCATGTGCGTATGTCTGTGTACTTGATATTTTATCAAAAGATAATACCTTATATCCCGCCAATCTTAAATATTCCTTCGTCATTTATTATAAAATTATGTCCAAATAGTTTACGCAGACTGTATATAGCCGTTTCAACTGTATGTGTGGTTGCATTTATATCGTACCCCAAAGATATTTTAAGTTCGTCCGCTGTCATGCCACCACTTTTGTAAAGTTTAACCACAATTTGAGTTTGCAATGGTGATAGATTAACAGGTTTATCAAAAATCTTTTTTAAAACCGCATCCCCATCGGATACAGAAAGCATTATCGATTTTAATTCAATTAATGAAATGGGTAGAGATAAATTCAGGGTATCCAGGTTAATATCCGCAAATTTTGAATCTTGGACCAATGTCGCATTCAATTCAGCAACGATTCGTTGCCAATATTTATCGGATGAGAAAATTCGAATTCCTGATAACATACTTACAGAATAATCTATTAAAAACAGACTGTCCAACAAAAAAACCGGCATTTATATTGCCGGTATTCACAAAACGGGATGATTTTTCACATTATTTTGAGAAATCGTTGCCTTTATCATCGATGAATCGGGTAAATTCCTGGATAGATGCGCCTGTCGAAGACAATATTTTAGATATACTATTTGTTGACGGCCACCGTGGCTGACCTTCCTTGGTCCAACGTTTACTTTTGTTAAAAGTCGTAGGATCCAGCCCGCTACAGCGTGCTAAACCTGAACATGACATTCCATGTGCCATCGCAAATTGTTCTATTGCCCGCCAAACATCATCGTGTGTCATAAATCCCCCCCTTAATTACAAGAAAGATTTTATGACAGATTGCCTTGAACAACAACAAGCACCATTTCCTAGGAAAACCGGCAGGTTTAATTTGACCAAAAAAATATTTTGACAAAAACACTTGACAAATGCATTTTGTTGTATTATATTTCGATTCGTCAGAGAGGCAACAATCTTTGACCGAGCATATAAAATGTTCGTGGGGCCCAGAGATTCCAGACTCCCTCCTACATTCTCTCTCCTCTGGACTCTGGACCCCAAAGCAAGTTTAGAATGCCCATTTCTTTTTCTCCTTTCCTTCCTTTCAGGGCATTCGGAAATACCGCCGGAAACGGCGGTGTTTTTTTATTTTTCAAAAACAACGACTAATTCCCAGTGATCCGTACCAACAAATTGGTCAAATGCGGCAATATCTGTAATTTTATACCCCGCCTTAAGTAATATTCCTGTATCTCGCCGTAGTGTCACAGGATTACAAGAAACATATATAACTTTTGGAACCAAGGATTGCGCCAATTCACGTACCTGGGCTAATGCACCTGCACGTGGCGGATCCATTACAATTAAGTCATATGTATTTAGCATTTTTATAGTAAGTGGATTTTTAAACAAATCCCGCTTTACCCCGATTCCTGCAATATCAAACCCATCTGCAGCAAGAGCATAAGTAAAATTACCAATACCACAAAATAAATCTGCAATATGTCGGGCACCTGACGCATGTTTAATTACAAAATCACGCATAGCACTTTCACTTTCTGTTGTTGGTTGCAGAAATGCCCCCACAGGATAATCAACAACAAAATTATTAAATCTTATCCGTGGAATCGCCTTTTGAACCACAATAGCACCATTCCACGACACACGCAGTAAATCCAATTTCTGAACAGCATCCTTAAATTCACGCGTAAAATATGGTACGTTTGATATTACCGCTAAATCTATACCATTTTCACATGCTGTAACTAATGCGGAACCTGCGCATCCCCATGGCAATTTTGCTAATTTAGGTATTAATAAATTTATATCTGAAACAAGATTCGGACATGTCTTTACAGGTACAATATTTTTGGTTCCACGTTCAAAAAAACCGAATTCGCTATCTGAAAAGCAAAAATCGGCACGGCGGCGACATCCAGCAGGTGTCCAAAAAAACTGCGCAACATTAGGCCATTGTTTCAATAATTGTTGTTTGCCTTTGCGATATTCGGGCGACGTAAAATCAAATTTACAACCACCACATACTGAAAACAACGGACACAGACTCATAGGACAATTCCTAGAAATTTACTCTTACACCGGCACGAATCTGATGTGACGCCGGGTTCAAATCAGGCATCGGCTCAATTTTTGGTTTGAACATGTAAACATAGCGATATCCTAAATCAATCGTAAAATATTCGCTACATTCTATTCCTAGTCCTGCCATTGCCGCAACCGATACACCTGTATCATTCTTTACGTTAACATCGTCACTGCCGGTCCACGTCAACCCCACCCCTGCACCGACATATGGGACTAAGTGCTGTTTATAAAACGTGCGGTAAAGATTATCTATACGTGCATCAACAATTGTATTAATGAACAATGTATTTGCGTTTATAGCAAACAAATCCCATTTTGCACGCGTGTTCATATAATCAGCCTCGATACGAATTATATCGTATGGTCGAAAGCCGGCAACAATATCGAAACCCGACACATTTTTACCATGTGCAATATCCGAATCCCCGACATAATCCATCCACATTGAAAAATCGTACATGGCGCCAAGGTAAAACCTGTGCACCGATGCAAAAGCATCGCTGTTTTTGGTAACCCTGGTCGTGTAGCTGGCTTGCTGGGTATCATAAATAACATCTGCACCAGCGGTCATTGGCAGTATACACAATAAGCAAAATAATATCTTTTTCATAACACATTCCTTATCAGAAATTCACACGAAATGTTGCCATAACATTACTAATATGATCAACACCCGTGCGCTTTGTATTCCAACCGAAACCCTTATCTATCATCATTTGATATTGATACGCAATATCAATACCAATTAATTCAGTTATCATTAAATTGAAACCCAATTCAGCACGTGGTGCCGCGATAACCAGTCCGTCACTGCCATTTGATCCAGAAAAATCATATTCACCAATGCCGGCCCCGATTCCCAAAAATGGCACAAACGTGCGACGATATGCCATACCACCATCTTGTACATAACGACGGATAAAATCAAAATAGAACATTCCATTAAGCATATGATAAGTTGCACTGGCATCTTTTAAATCTTTGAACTTGAATTCAGAATCTTGGAATTCTATTTCTGTACGCACATACGGTGACAAATTCCACCCCAGTCCCAGTAATACATTCCATGAATTTTTTGACTTAAATTTTTCATCGGCCACACGTGCTTTTGTCGTAGCCATCGCAAGATTCATTCCACCACCAATACGCAAATACATACTTGTTGGAACAAATGTATCATATTCAATATCCTTATATGCGACATCATCATAAAAAACTTCTTGATTTACTGCCTCGTAATAATCGTCTTGATTAGGTATCGATGCATCCACAACTTCATTTGCACATGGGCACGTAGAAGCCTCTGTTTCATACGCAGGCTCTGAAACATTTAATTCATTTGCATACACAGGAATATCGTTTGCGCATGAACATACATACGCATTTGGATTATATGGAACGTATGTATCTTCGGGAATATACGGCGCATATGAATACGCAGGGGCATTGACATACTCTTGATCAATGGGCGATAAACCATCCCGAATTTCATTTTTAAACTGACGACTTTGACTTGTAGCATCAGCGTTCATACAGGCAACGATGCACGCAAGTGATATTGCAAAACAGGATTTATTCTTCATTTGACACTCGTTCTATCGTATTGATTGTATCATAAAAACTAACTTGATTCCAGTCTGATTTATGCTTAACATATCATTAATATGATGAAATACGATAATAAAAAGATAGCTTTGGTGGCGGGTGCGCTTGATTTACCGTTTTATACGCGTGATGCGTTAAGAAAAAACGGATGGGATGTTTTTGTCGTTGGATTAAAGAACTTTTACGACAAAAGGCTTAAGCCTGATATGGTTGTTCGGCTTGGCGGCGGCGGCCATGCATTACGTGAATTCAGACGACGCGGAATAAACAAAATGACGTTTGTTGGTGCGTTGGGACATCCGAACTTTTCAGATTTACGTCCGGATTTGTGGACATTTTTCGCACTTTTTCGTATACTAAAAAATCAACGGGGGTATGATTCAATGGCTGTTGCATTTACAAAAACACTTGAACGTTCTGGATACCAAGTAGTTGCGGCACAGGATTTAGCGCCAGAACTGACGTTTGAGCATGCAGGATGCATGACTAAACACAAGCCGACTCGCAACGATAAGAAAAATATTGATCGCGCAATCGAGGTATCACATATCATAGGAGGTCAAGACATCGGCGCATCTGTGGTTGTTGACAAGCAGGTTATCGCAGTCGAGGCAGCTGAAGGAACCGCCAAAATGCTAGACCGTGTTGTAAAAATGCGTAAAAACCACAAAAAGAACAGTGGGGTTTTTGCAAAAATGACGAAACCTGGACAGGATTTGCGCATAGATATTCCCGCTATTGGTGTGGACACAGTAAATGCGGTTGCCGATGCAAAGTTAAAAGGTATTGTGGTTAATGCGAAAACCTGCTTTATTGTGGACAAACAAAATGTTATCAAAACTGCGGATAAACGGGGTATTTTTATAATAGCGGTTAATGAATAATTTGTTGACAATATAATTTATTTGTTTAATATTTCCGTTGTAATTGCATAGAGGATAAAATGGACGAATATACTGACTCTTTATGTTCACCGGACGAAAGTTTTACACCAAAATTAAAACCCCGCCCCTTTTGGACAACGCGCCAAATATACGATATGATAACATACCGTATTGGGCATGCTATGCACCGGTACGTTGCCCCGGACGAGATAATCGGTCGTATGCTATACGAAGCAGAATTTGATGAAACCGCAGTGAAAATTGCAAAACTCACCAAACAATTACGTCATATAGAAAACGCATTTAAAATCAAGATTTATGCATCTTATACAATGGACGACATCGCATCCATAGCGGAATGGTCACTGTCTAAACGGGGACGTATGGTCGATACACCATATGACAGCACAAACACTGGTAATTTAATGATGGAAAATGCTGTTGTCAAAGCACGTGATAAAAATAGATAATTGGGGAAGAATTCATGGCACCGAATACACCACAAGAACTTAAAGCTGTTATTAAAAGGCAAGTAAATAATATTTTATTAAATTCTACCTTTGCCGAAACTATTAATCCGCTTTCAAGAATATCCGAGATAATTACATTTCCCGAAGACATCGCCCTTATTAAAGAACGAATCAGGAACCAATTCAAATTGAATATATCACGAAATATATCTGATATGACGGTAACAGAACTTTACACTGTTGTTTTTATATTTATATTAAATTCAAAAAACAAACTAAATAAAACATCAGATTCGACAAAAATACCCGAAGTGCCCAGTGTACCTACACCTGTTGTTAAAAAAACATCCGGCAAAGGAAAACAATGGAACCGCCGTATGATTTTTAGTTATATTCTTGGTAACATTAAAACTGCTTGTGGGCGCCCAGTTCAATCAACAGAAAAAATTAGTGACCTTATACGTGAGACCCAAGAATTTGGATTTGATTCTACCAAATTGACCAGTAAATTAAAGGAATTGGAAAGGTTTTTTGATATCAAAATAGATATTGGCATGCGAATTTATAATATTGGTAATGCCGCAGAACAATCTTTTATTGCCCAAGGCAAAGCGCCAGATTCACGCATTGAAAATGAATCTATCAATCCATTATGGGCTACGATTCGCGCGGCATTGTCTATGAACTATTGGCAAAGTGTAATTTTGAACGATCTTAATGTAAAAATATCAACATATAAATTGACACGAATAAAATCATTTGCCGAATTTGAACAATTGGTTAATGAAATGCGTGAAAAACGAAAATAAAAAGATGCCGGAAAAAATCCGGCATCTTTTTATATCGTGAACATTATTTCTTTTTGATGTCCAGTACTTTTACTTTGAACACAACATCTTTTCCGGCCAAATCTGGGACATACTGCGTTGGGAATGTAATATTTACATCACGTTCTTCGCCCTTCTTGGCACCAACCAACTGATCCTCAAAGCCTGGAACAAATGCACCCGACCCTAATACTAATGGATACGATTCTGCGGTTCCTCCTGGAAATTGAACACCATCCAGGTAACCCGCAAAATTGATAATTACTGTATCACCCTGCTGTGCGGTCATATCGCCTGCATCGCAACCCGCGCAAAAAAGCGCACCACACACACCGAAAACACTTAATATTTTCTTCATTTTTTTTCCTTTTGTTTTTTGTTTAATTGTTAAAAACGCATCTAAAGCCGTATTCGCGCATTGTGACACCATCAGCCTCTATGCGATAGTCAAAAAACGGCGTAGGACGTGTAGATTCAAATGATGGTTTATCATAAACTAAAACTATGCTATCGGCATTACGCCCACAAACACGTTTCATTTCATAATCAGCCACTTTGCTTAACACGGTACGAATATCACCATCAACATCCATACCATCAGCATTTTGCATTAAACGTAAACGCATTTCACGTAAATCGGTGTTGCCAAGTAGTATTTGCACACGAACCATAACACCCTTGTATTCTTGCCAACGGGTCTCCATACGAGACGTATTCCACCGTTTATTCATTTCTTCTTTTTCTATTTCAGTTTTTGGTCGATAGGAATCTACACTTGCAAATGGATTATCTGCCTGCATGAATGTACTTGTACGTTCATTATATATCGGGGCATCTTCGCCGCCATTTGCGAAATCGTCAACATTGTACGGTGTATCGCTTGCACAGCCTGCAAACGCAAGCAACGAGCACAAAATAAGTAAAAATGATTTTTTCATATTTTTCTCTCTTTTTTTGTATTTTATCAAATAAACTCTTTTGATTCAAGTCAGGATTTATGATAAAATGATTTTGATGTCAAATGTTGTACTAGATTCTTTATTAAAACCCTTATCGGACTTTTATCGCCCGTCTTTTGTTGAAGAAATTGCGATAAATCACGAGGGTGAGGTATGGATGCGCCTGCATGGTGCACGCGTTCCATGGGTTGCATATGACGCCCCGGTATTATCAAAACAGTACCTTGTGGACCTGATACATACGATTGCTAATATATACGAACGCCCATTTGATCCGATTCATGGGATGCCGGTTGTGTACGCGACATTACCCGGTAATCATCGTTTTAGCGCAATTGCGGGTCCAAATGTTCAATATGATGAACGTGATGTAACAGGTGGTGTGGCACTTAATATTCGTGGTGGCGGGGTTTCAGAAACATCATTTGAAAATTATCATCTTAAACATGGCGAACAACTTTTAAAGGTGAAGCCACGCGAAACAACACGCCCAGATGACCCTTATGATAGATTAATGTCAGCCATAAATGACGGCAGTCCAATTTTAATAAGTGGCGCAACCGCAACCGGCAAAACGACATTTTTAAACCACATGTTGACGCTTATTGATCAGAATTGTCGCGTTATTACGGTTGAAGATGCACGTGAAGTTATTGTTCCACAAAAAAATCGTGTTCATTTTGTACTTTCGCGTACCGAGCAAACAAATAATTTTAATTATGCAAGATTGCTTGATTTGGTGGTTCGTATGACCCCAGATGTGATAATTGGTGGTGAAATTTCAACAGACAATGCCGCGGTAATGTGGGAAATGCTGGGCACAGGGCACGAACATTTTTATACGACAATTCATGCCGAAAGTGCTGATGCCGCGTATGCCGCTTTTGCCGACCGGATTTTACACACGCAACCTGCATATGATCGTACAGAATTAATTACAGAAATGAAGCAAAAGATACGTGTTGTGCAACTCTCACGCGATGGTTCTTTGCGCGCCGTAACCGAGGTTGTATAACAAAAGATATAAAAAGGAGTAAAAAATGAGTTACCTAGATACACAAAAACAACTTGATGAAATTACAAGCACTTTAAAACAAGAATTACAAAATACAGGTGCCATGGATGAAACAGGTAAAGTAATAAATACAGAAAAATTTGAACGCACAATGGATGCCGCAATTGATAAATGCCGTAATATTTTAAACGAATTAGAAATGCAACGGTATGATCCAAATTCTACGAATATTACATACAGCACGTTGAATTGGTTAGAATCTGTTAAACGTGCTAAATCTTTTGCTACTAATACAGACTTTAGTGATGGAAAAGAAGAAAAAGTTATTGCGGATTTGGCGAACAAAGAACAAAAAGAAGGCAGATTGGCCAAAATTTTTGTTGCAATTCGAAAGGTTATAAGAAGACAAAATTTCCCAGTTCAACAATCACGTGGCAAATAAAAAACACCTGCACATGCAGGTGTTTTTTTACATAAAGTTTTGTGGATTAACATCAATTTTCACACGTACATTATATGGGACCCGAACACGTTCCAGCCATTTTTTTACTGTTGGCTGTAGTGCCGCGCGTTCGTCCCCTGCAACCAAGAAGCGCATACGAAACCAACCACGAACTTGGTAAAGTTGCGCCATCACTGGTCCCATTATTTTAGCCCCATTTACATTCGGCGCATTTGTTGCCAAGTCATTACAAAATTGTTTTAATACAGATTCTTTCTTGGCTTCGATTATAACAGATATCAGTTGACCAAATGGTGGCATTTTTGCACCGCGTCTTGCGTCCATATCTGTGCGCAAAAATTCATCACGATTACCTGCACAGATTGCAACCAATACGGGATGATTTGGTTGATACGTTTGTAACAAAACACGACCTGCAACTTTGCCACGACCTGCACGACCTGCAACTTGGAATAATTGCTGAAACGTATGTTCCGCAGAACGAAAATCTGTACCAAATAATCCAATATCGCTATCTACAACACCAACAAGCGTAAGATTTGGAAAATGGTGCCCTTTGGCTAAAATTTGTGTTCCGATTACTATATCTAATTCCCCAGATTCCATTTTGGATACCAGCCGTTCCAATGCCCCACGCGACATCATGGTATCACTTGATACCAATGCAGTTCGCGCATGGGGAAATTTTGCATGAATTTCTTCTTCTACTTTTTCCAATCCGGTTCCACGCATTGATACTTCATTATGACAAGATGGACATTTATCAGGTAACGCCATTGTACGTCCACAAATATGGCATAATAATTTACCAAGGTTTTTATGATATGTCATACTAACCGAACAATCTTGGCACGTAGCGACCCACCCGCATTTTTTACATTGAACTATTGGTGCAAATCCGCGACGATTTATAAACAGCATAACCTGCTGATGCTTTGCCAGTGTCGCAGCAATTTCATCGCAAAGTACCTGAGACAGCGCCCCTGTACGCATTTCTTCTTTCTCTGAATCAATGTGATAGTCAATGGGTTTATGTTCGCGCAAATCAATTGTTTGAATTGTTGGTAACTCTGCACCACCATATCGCGATTTTAAAACGATATGCCCATAACGCCCCAATTCCACATTGTGCATAGTTTCTTCGGATGGCGTGGCACTTGCCAAAACTACGGGAAAATTTGACAATTTTCCACGTAAAATTGCCATATCGCGTCCATGATAGTTTCCCATATCTTCCTGCTTGTACGAAGAATCATGTTCTTCGTCTACGACAATTAGTCCTAAATTTTGCCATGGTAGAAACAATGCACTGCGTGTTCCAACCAACATTCTTATTTCGCCACTTAGAACGCCACGCCAAATGTCACGACGACGTGCCGCGGTCAGATTACTGTGCCATACCACAGGTGGCGCACCAAATCGTGATTTGAACCTTTGCATAAATTGTGCGGTAAGCGCGATTTCCGGCATCATTAACAATACCGATTTTCCGGCACTGTATGCACGCCACACAGAATCAAAATAAACCTGTGTCTTGCCACTGCCTGTAATGCCATCAAGCAAATTCACAGAAAAACCACCACGCATAATATCGGTGCCAATTTTATTCGCGGCGGCACTTTGTTCCGCGTTCAATTCTATATTACCAACATCTTTATAATCATATGCAAAAGATTTTACAATATGACGTGATGCAGTTGGAATCAGCATATTACGTGCAATCATGGTCTTGATTACCGATGGACTAACATGCGAAATATTTTGAATATCAGATACAGACATTGGTTCATTATCATTCAAATCAAACGCATCCAGTACCATTTGGCGATTTTCAGTTATTTTTGTTTCATTATGCTCTGTATTACAAACATATAATTGTTCGGTACGAGGTTCGTCAAATGCATCGGGGACATTCACAATCAATTTTAGTACGGCGCCCGGTGTCATCAAAGTCCATTCGGACATCTTGCTTATCCATTGCAAATCGGAAACAGATAATTTTGACGAAAATACTTTCGTTATATTTTTGATTTTTTCTGGACTAACTTGGCCATCACCAACACCATAAATAACCCCGATATATGGGCGATTCATTAATGTAACGCGTACAAAAGATCCCAAATCCGCATCCACGGTCAGACGATAGTCATACCCGGAATTGACAACATTAGGTAATAAAACTTTTACAACAGTTCCTGATTTAAACATATCTATAAATTACTTGTTTTTTTCTTTTTTTTCAATACCATTTAATAACGAGTTTTTAGGGGTAATTTATGTGGATGTGGTTCTTTAGAATTTGTGACTTTTTCTGTCGATTTATACCAAATCGCCAACGTCGTGCATATTTGCGTCAGGTAAAATTATATGATTGGTACCGCAAATATCACACATTAAAGCAGGCATTTCCAAACTTGAACTTTCATAAAACAAAAATGGTCAAAGGCGGATGGAATATCGGATTTATAATCGATAAAAAATATGTTTTTAAGGTTCGTAAACAAGTTGACACCAATATTCCACATGAAAAAATTATTCTGCAACAGCGTATAACCGCGGCATTAGCACCATTTTCACCAATTCAAGTTCTTGATATAGAGGTCATTAAATTAGGGCAATATGTATTTTATAAATACCCATTTATTCGCGGACGTAATCTGAACACTTTTAGATACAAAACAATACTAAGGCATCGGAACGCATTAGGACGCCAGATTGCTGAATTCATATATAAAATCCATAACGCCAAACCAAAAGAAATCAAAGACCTGATAACCCCCCAAGGAGACGGATGGAACCATAACGATATTTGTAACAACCTGATTGTGAACCCAAGAAACATGAAAATCATAGGGATAATAGACTGGGAATATGCTGGGTGGGGCTATTTGGACACCGAATTTAAAAATTGCACCCGTTTTTCAAAATCTATGAAAAACAGCGGCATTGGCGATGTTATTCGCACCGAGTATAATAAATTTCTGAAATAATTCATATTATTACTTGACAAAAATACTTTATTGTGCTATACATTAAACATACCAAGGGGGTAATTATGAAGAATTCATTGGAACTGGAAAAAGACGATTTTACATTTCGTATTGCCGAAACATTACGTGATGCGCATTATGTAAAAATTGTCCCACCACTTAAAACTATTCGCGCTACGTGGCGTAACGAAGCGCCTTATACCAAAGAAATCACAGAATCTGTTATACAACGTTCCAAATTGTTCATCAGAACGTGCTCTAATACTGATTTAGATTTCCTTAGGGACCTTGCCAAATGGATAGCAAAATACTTAGCTGTATATACTCAACAGGATTCAAAATACGATGATGTTCGCGATCCAGAGACAAATGCGGCGTGGTACGCAGCCCAGAAAGATTTAAAACTCGTCTTGTTTGATGATTTTGATTACATCAAGTTATTACAGCAAAAACTTACAGAAAAACGTGAAAAAAAGGCTGCAACCAAGGCCGGCTATCGTAAACGTAAAAAAGCCGCAGAAAGTCTTGGTGCTGGATTTGTTTGTCGTGCAACCCCAGATGGTCAAACGTTTGTTCGTCGCACCACAAACAAAAAAGGTAAACAAATATTAGATTCTGACCCACACGAAGTGAAACGTGCATTTGCAGACTTCGCGAAAAAGCGTACAGGATTGTTTGAAGACTTTGCAAAAAAGAATTCAAGATAATATTAATTTAAAACTAAATCTATATCATCTGTGTTTGGTATATGATTTATGACCAAATCGGCAAAGAATTGTGTTTTAAACCATGTTCTTTGCCGTTTTGCATATTGATTAGTTTTGGTTATCCAGTTTTTTATTGCGTCTTCGCAATTCACTTCGCCACGCAAAAATGCACACAGCTGTTCAGCACCAATAGCGCGACGTGCATCAAAATTATTTTTTATTATATATTCTGCTTCGTCCAATGCACCCCCAGAAATCATATCAGGTACCCGCAAGGCGATACGTTCATGTAATACTTCTAGTGGGGGATTTATCAATATTTTAAATGGGGTCGGTAAAATGGCACCCGCCCTTTGTTCTTTTTGCCAGTCAACCAAATGACGACCTGTTTCCAAAAATACCTCTAATGCGCGCGCGATACGTTGCGGATCGGTTGCAAGACAATTAGGCACCAATTGATGTGCAGCATTCAAATCATTTGCAACCATTTCACGCGCACGATTTCTGTTTTGAACCGATATTTCGGGAATTTCGGCAATACCATTTGTAATACCATTAATATAGTAACCTGTACCCCCAACAAATATTGGAACATGATTCTTCGCGATTGCTGCATCATACTCTTGGCGCGCTATTTTAATATATTCTGCAACACTTATTTGTTTTGATAATGGCAAAAAAGAAAACAATTTATACGGAACGCCATCTATGACATCTGTAATTGTATGATTTGCAAACGGACTTGCCGATATGTTTTCTATGCCGCGATACATTTGCACACTATCGCAATTTATAATTACTCCATTAACGCGCTTTGCAAGTTCGTGTGCAAAACTTGATTTGCCGGATGCGGTGGGGCCTGTAATTATATATGCTTTTTTCATATTCATCTGTTTGATTATACCGCCATATTTTTGAATTTCAAGATAACAAAAAAATTCTGGTTTGAAATTTGTTAATATCATGCTAGTATTTTCTTCGGAAAACAAAAAGGAAGAATATTATGGCAAAAATAAAAGTTGCAATAAATGGGTTTGGACGCATCGGTCGCCTTGTGCTGCGTGCCGCATTAGAATCAGGTCGTGATGATATTGAATTTGTCGCAATAAATGATTTGGCACCAGCAGAACAAAATGCCTACTTGTTGCAATACGATTCTGTACATGGAAAATTGCCAATGGATGTAAAATTAAAGGGCGATACAATTATTGTCGGAAAACATCATATAAAATGTCTGGCAGAAAAAGACCCAGCTAAATTGCCATGGAGAAAAATGGGAATTGATATTGTCATGGAATGCACCGGATTGTTTACTGCCGCAGACAAAGCTCGTGTGCATATTGATTGTGGGGCAAAGCGTGTCTTGATATCTGCACCATCTGTGGGCGCAGATAAGACGGTCGTATTTGGTGTAAATCAAAATACCCTGACAAAAAAAGATATAATCGTATCAAATGCGTCTTGCACAACCAATTGTTTGGCACCTGTTGTCGCTGTACTGGACAAAAAGTTCGGTATTACATCAGGCTGGATGACAACTGTGCATGCATACACTGGTGATCAACAACTGCTGGACAAAACACACAAAGATTTACGTCGTGCGCGTGCAGCGGCGATATCTATGATTCCAACAAAGACTGGTGCCGCTCAGGCTATTGGTTTGGTTTTGCCTAAACTGGCTGGTAAACTTGATGGTATCGCAATTCGGGTACCGACACCGGATGTATCGGTTGTGGAACTTGTTGTAAATGTAAACAAATCCGTAACCGTAGAAAAGGTAAATGATGCGATGCGCGCTGCATCATCTGAAATATTTGGGTACAACGAATTACCACTGGTATCAATTGACTTTACACATGATGCCCATAGTTCTATTTTTGATGCAACGCAGACGCGTGTATTGGGCAATAAATTGGTTCATGTAACAGCATGGTATGATAATGAATGGGGCTTTTCAAATCGTATGAGTGATACCGCCGTTGCAATGGGCAAATTGTTATAATTTCAAAAGGAATATTTAATTATGAAAAACAAAAATTCAAAGAATAAAATATATTGGCATAATCTTATACCAGGTTTAAAACTTGGATGCGTAATCGCGTTTACGGTTTTAGCAAACGCAGCAATGGCGCAAAATGCACCAGCAAAAAAACAAAATCAAAAGTCTAATATCACAGTGGCGAAATACAAACTTGATTCATTGAATGACGCATGTTCGAATTTGTTTAATATCGCCCAGGAAAAATATTTTGACCGCATAGATAAAAAATATACAATGGGGTTGTTCTTTACTCCAAAGGAAATTTCCCAACTAAATAATGTAATGACACCGTATATTAAAAAAATGGCGGGCGAGTCAGATTTTGGGTATAAATATGCAAAAATGAATATGCCTATACGCAAAGATTTACCATTAAATACATTTGTTGAAATGGTTTATATCTTGGGGGTCAAAGACGAAGAACTTGCACCATTTGATATGGTGTTTAGTAATGGGCATTTATATATGTTCGCAGATAAGAAACGTGCGGAACTGTTCGAAAGTTTCTTGGCTGAATCGTATGATGGGTTTCTTGATGATGATGACGTTCCAAACTATTCAATACCAGAATTTGCCAAAATTCGTAATGAATACGACAATTATCTGCAACAAATAGACAGTTTGAATAACGTCGTATACCAGAACGATTCCGCAGTGTGTAAAACCCTACGTGATATTGATAATATACGAGAGTACCAGCCAAGCGTAAAAAACGCTCGCTATGTCCTGACGCGATAGTTTTATAGTTGCGTTTTGAAAAAAAATGCTATATTATTGCGTCTGTGGCACCTAAGATGCCAACGGTTTTGGATGGTTGGCAGAGCGGTTGAATGCATCCGACTTGAAATCGGACAAGGTATGAAATAAGACCTTCGGGGGTTCAAATCCCTCACCATCCGCCACAATAAAACGAAAAAATCCACCTTGTGTGGATTTTTTACTTTAAATTGTCTTGATATGCGTTACTATGTCCACATAAATACACAAAGGAACAATTATGGAAAAATTAGATATTTATGACGAATATATGAATAAAATCGGTTCAGAAGATCGTGATATTGTACACGAACAAGGTATGTGGCATAAAACAATTCATTGTTGGATGTACGATGATGATGGTAATGTATATTTTCAAATAAGGTCCGACTCTAATAAACTATATACAACTGCATCAGGGCATGTATTAGCCGGTGAAACGGTTCGTGACGCTTTTAAACGCGAAATCGCCGAAGAAATTGGTCTGGATGTAGATGTTACAAATGCCCAGCCAATTGAAATTACATTCTGGCGCCAAGATAAAATAAAAAATGACAAACCATGGCATGACCGGGCTTTTTCGCATATTTATATAAACAAACTGCCCAAAGATTTTAACAATTTTAATTTTCAACTATCCGAAGTTAATGGGGTTGTCAAAATAAACGCAAAAAAATGTTTAGATTTATTCATGAATAAAATCAGCCATACAAATGCAACCAAAATAACACAAAATGACCAACAAGAGATTAATGTGACAATTGACGATTTCTTGGCTGCGTCTGATGAAATACACATAATAAAATATGGCGCAGTGTTACAAAATATCATAAAAGCGGTAAATGCATAATTATTGGTTTTATGGCCTACTCTCGCCATATAACCGTGTCAAACAGGCTGTTTATCTTGTCACGCAGTTCGGCATTATTAAAAAATGACTCGCGCATTGCGGACGTTGTGTTATGTTCTTCATCTTCGAAATGCGGAATATATTTTTGAACCGCAAAATTTTTAAAACCGCGTTTTGATACGTCACGTGCAATTTCTAATAAATCATCCAATGAAACAAAACGCGGATCACACGTAACACGGACTTCGGACGGCTTCCCTGTTTTCGACCAAACATCTAAACTTTTTAAAAGATGATCATAAGCGATGTTTACACCTGTTAGTTTTTCATAATTTGTTTTTGTTGCTTTGTAATCTATGCCAACCCAGTCAACAACTTCACTTGCCGCGGCCAGATTTTCCGGATAAAACCCATTTGTGTGCAGTCCAATTGCAAAACCCAAATCGCGCACACGCCGCATATAATCAATGGTTGCAGCCCCTTGCATCAATGCTTCGCCTCCGGAAAACACAACAGCTTCAAGCTTGCCCTTGCGTGACTGCAACCATTCTAAAATTTTGTCGGGATCATATTCGCCGTCCCCAACAGGAATCAGATGTGGATTTGAACAATACGCACAACGAATTGGACAACCAACCAAAAATAACACTGCAGCTAATTTGCCCGGATAATCTATTGTTGTAAACGATACTAATCCACCTATCTGAATCGCCTTCATAACATTATGCCGCCTTTTTCATCAATTCGCTGTGACGTGCCCCAGCAGTTAAACTATTTGCCTCGGTAAAGGTCTTGCGTTCACAGAATTCGGAATATTTACCAATATTAAAATTCCGGGTTGGGCGGATAAATCCCATACTGCGTGAAAAAACTTCGCAAGGTGTTCTTTGTTGTTCGTTTGCAATCATTTTACTCTCCTTTCCTTTTGTTTTGTATTGCTGTGTTGATTCTTATGCCTTGTTTGATGCTGCGTCAGGGTTTATTCCCAATTCTGCATCACATTTAGGGCAAAACTCGTGCCGACCTGGCAAATACCCATGTTTCGGACATATCGAGAATGTCGGGGTAAGTGTCATGTACGGAATCTTGTAGTTTTCAAATATAGTACGGACAATTTTCTGTGCGGCCTCGCCAGATGATACTGGTTCACCCATGTAAAGATGTAACATTGTTCCGCCAGTATATTTTCTTTGCAATTCTTCTTGATGTTCCAATGCAACAAATGGATCATCGGTAAAGTTCACCGGCAACTGCGTGGAATTTGTATAATATGGTGCCTCACGCGTGCCAGCCGTTATAATATCCGGAAAATTTTTAACATCTGTTTTTGCAAATCGATAAGAACAACCTTCGGCTGGTGTAGCTTCAAGGTTATACAGATTCCCGGTTTCTTCTTGGAATGTTGCCAAACGGTCACGCATGAAATCCATTAAATCAAGAACCAATTTTTTACCAAATGGCGTTGCAATATTTTCTTTGCCGTCTGTAAAGTTTAGTACCATTTCATTCGCACCATTTACACCAATGGTTGAAAAATGATGATTCCAATTACCCAGGTAACGTTTTGTAAATGGATACAGCCCATTTTCCATATGTTTCGTTATAACACGACGTTTGATTTCCAGAACTTCGCGTCCCATATTCATCAATCTTTCAAGCTCGCGGAATAAGCCTTCGCGATCGCCTTTGTGGGTATACCCTAGACGCGACAAGTTTATCGTCACAACCCCAATAGAACCGGTCTTTTCCGCAGATCCAAATAAACCACCACCGCGCTTTAATAATTCACGAACATCTAAACGTAAACGGCAACACATTGAACGAACATCCGTCGGGTTCAAATCGGAATTAAGAAAGTTTTGAAAATTTGGAATTCCATATTTAGCCGCTAAATCAAACAAAGGTTTAACATTTGGATGATCCCATGGAAAATCGTTTGTTATGTTATATGTTGGGATTGGGAAGGTAAATGGACGTCCATGAGCATCACCTTCGGTCATAACCTCGATAAATGCACGATTTATCATATCCATTTCTTTCTGTAAATCACCGTATGTAAAATCAACTTGTTTTTTGCCGACAAATGGACGTTGAGACTTCAGATCCTCGGGACAAGTCCAATCAAATGTAAAATTGATAAATGGTGTCTGTGTTCCCCAACGACACGGAACCGCACAATTAAATACCAATGTCTGCATTGCATTCTTAACATCTGCATACGACATATTATCAATGCGGACATACGGTGCCAAGTATGTATCCACGGACGAGAAAGCTTGAGCACCAGCAAATTCGTTTTGTAACGTCCCAAGGAAGTTAACCATGTGTGATATAGCCGTTGCCATATGCTTTGCTGGCTCACATTGCAAATACCCCGGTACCCCATTGAAACCTTCGTATAATAATTCACGTAAAGACCACCCCGCACAGTAACCAGTTAACCACCCCAGGTCATGAATATGAATTGCGGCGCTGCGATGTGCATCTGCTATTTCAGCAGGAAACATATTCAACCAATATTCTGCTGTGACGCGCTCGCTGGTACGTAAAATCAACCCACCAATAGAATACCCAATGTTTGCATTTTCCTTGATGCGCCAATTTGAACCGCCAACATAACTTTCAATTATTTCAATTGCATCAACGTTAGCATTACGAATTTCTGAATGTTTTTGACGATATATAATATATGCCTCGGCCGTCTTGTATGAACGCGAATCCATAAGTTTTCTGATGACGATATCTTGTATTTCCTCTACAGATGGTGTCCGCCCCATAAAATTATTGTCCAAATCATTCAAAACTTCATTGGTGATTTGGGCAACGTATTCATCTGATATTTCATTTGTAGCGCACGCAGCTTTTTTAATAGCGTTATAAATTTTCTTGGCATCAAAGGCGACCGTTTCACCAGAACGTTTTTTTACACTCATTACATTACAAACAAATTTTGGTGCAATCTGCATTTTTATCTCTTTTTGTGTGTCTGACATTATATAAACTCCGATTTTTGTCAAAAAACACAATATATTGTGTCTGTTTTATCGTTTCTATACCAATATATAGTTTTTGTGATTTGCAAACAATATATAAAATGTAATTTTTTTTATTTTTTTACTTTACTTTTAAAAATGGCGGATATCTGCACGATTCAGCGAATAAAAAATTTTCAAACAGGACACCAAAACGTATTTTGTGTCAAGAAAAATGGAAAAATATACCTAAAATCGATTCGAAAAATACATTTTTTACAATATATGGGTAAAAAATTTTAAAACATAACTATATATAGTTTTTTTATAAAAATATGCGTAAATACATATTATTAGGTAAATATACCGATTCTTTTGACCAATTTTTCCACTATAATAGCACCAAAAAGCGATATTATTTGTTACAAACCGCTACATATGGTGGCTTAGATTTTGAACTATCTATGGTACCATCGCCACAATCAAGACAATTAAAGCGACGATTCTGTGAATGTTCAGTATCAAATGGAACCGAAGATACGGGAACTTCTGGGACATTTTGCACATATGCCTGATTCGGAAAACCGAAATAAAACGCACGTGATGCCCCCTTGCATTCAGTGCCGCGCCCTGGATAGCAACGGGTGTCACTAACTTTCTGGGGATCTGGTACACATGTTGTTTCACATGTTTCTTCGTTTAAAATCATTTTTTCACAATCTGTGCAGATATTAGATGCGATTCGAACTGTCGCGCCCCCACGACCACGTTTTGCCGCGGTTGCGGATATATTACATTTTGTTGCTGCAGAAATTTTATTTGGGTCTTCAACACATTCCCATTCAAGCGTTTCATAATTTAACCTAGCAATCATGTTGCCGCCACATTGCTGTTCAACGAATGGATTCACACATTCCCAAACTTCGTCTACAATAACCGCTGTCTGCCGCCCAGCACACAATGGTTTACGTGATTCGTCTGGGACACATTCCATCAGACTGTCATCCCATATCATATCACCACCACAACTTGTTTTCATGTTATACCCTATGCATTGCCAACGACCAAATCTATAGGTTTTGTTTGTACCGGCCGGACACACAAGGTTATCTGTCGTGTCGCCACTAAACAAGCGTTCCGGATCAGGTGCATCATAATGCGTCATATAAACAATTTGCCCATCTTGTAATTCTAATTGTTTTTGGATAGCATCTGGGACCGCGCGCGTTGCGGACGTTCCACCAGATATAATTATCCCATCTTGATATATTCCGAATGACCCACTTGTAGAAAAATTTTGTTCTAATATTTCCATCATAGAATTGTAATCTGATTTATCTATTGAACCTGTAGTAGTTATAATGAAACTAAAATTGGGACGTTTAAGACCGCTGGCCTCGCACGAGGTTATGGCAAGACGTGAATCTAAACAAATAAATTCGCTTTTTATGCTATTTTGCTCAACACATATATCATCAAATACAGTTCCGGCAATTTGCGCATTATGAACCGCCAATGCGCACTCCACCACAGAGCGCAAATCCGACACCGCAATTGCATGATCTGTTTCTTGCTCTGGCACACGGGCAGATGGTGCGAAAAACATGTAATACGCCGCCATAAATATTGACATTATCATTATCAGAAAAATATTCATCATTCCCCCTTGCGATTTACTAAAAGTCTAAGTATTATATGAATAAATTTCAACAAGAAAACTATATTTTTGTTTAACAGGTGAACAGAAATGAAGAAATATTTATGTTGTTTAATGTTATGTGCATGTGGTTTTACACCGATGTTTTCGGGCGAAAACACGGATATATACGTTCCGGCAATCAGTGGTATTAATGGGATTGAGTTACGCAATGCATTAAACAGCAAATTTGGTGGACAGAAAGATGCGACCGCACCTTATACCCTTACTGTATCATTACGAAATCCGACAACAAAATATAAAGCTTTGGAACCTACAGGCGATGCAACGTGGCAAGAAATACAACTAAAGGCTGATTATACATTACAACATGGCGATGAAACGATTGCATCTGGGACCGAGGTTGCATCGGAATCATACACATTTGTTCGTTATCTAGTTGCAGCAAACGCCTCTTATAACAATGCTGTTACTAATACCATAACCGTGTTGGCTGATAAAATTGGGACACGCGCAATCGCAGACGTTGCTGCGTATGAACGTAAAAAATGAAATGGAAAGAATCTGATTTTACAAAAGGTATCAGCACCGTCAAGGCAGTTCTAATTTATGGGCCTGATGCAGGGTTGGTCGATGAACTTTGCGATAAATCCATAGATGTTCTTGAAATTGAAAAGGATAATATTTTTGCGATTGATTCTGCAGATTTACGTGACAAACAAGATGCTCTTTTTGCAGAAGCCTGCACTCCATCAATGTTTGGTGGACGTAAAATGGTTATCATTTCTAACGCTGGTGATTCAGATTCTAAAATTATAAAAGATTTGGTCCAACATCCTGGACTTGATGCCATGGTTGTTGTAACGGCTGGTGATTTACGATCAGGTGGTTCTTTGCGTACACTATTTGAATCGGACGACAATGTTGCTGCAATTGCATGTTATACTGATGATGCCAAGACACTTGAAACTTTGATACGCAAAGAATTATTTAGTGTTGCCGGTATCAAGGAAATTTCACCTGATGCGATGATTTACATGACAACACACCTTGGTGGAGATCGCGGAATAACGCGTGGTTTTCTTGGTAAAATTGCACTTTATGTCGACGATAAAAAAACGATAGATTTGGATGATGTAGAAAAATGTCTGCCTGATACAGGGGCATCTAATGTTGATGATTTTCTGTACTCTTTGACTGCCGGACATATTCAACAAACAATGTTGGCACTTGACAGGTTATTATATGATGGCGCCGAACCAAACATGTTGGTTCGTATGCTGGATAGGCATTTTAAAACATTACTAACTGCGGTTGTTGACGGTCAATTGCCACGTCTATTTTGGAAAGTTGCGGACAAATTTAATTTTGCCATGAAAATATGGACCAGTGATGACATAAGCGCGGTTTTGATTCGTCTTAATGAACTTGAAGCACAGATTAGAACGACTGGTATGCCGTCAGAAATATTGTTACGTGATTTCGCATTAAAACTTGTATTAAAAACATACAAGATGTCTATTAAACGGAGGAATTAAAATGTTATCATCTGTGTATGCACCCAAAGATTTCAAACGTCTGCGTGTCGTTGGTGATTTGGTTGCACGTTGTTTTGATTATATAACCCCATATATTCGTGCAGGGATATCAACAGCCGAAATAGACAGAATGGTCGCAGATTTTTTACACGAAAACGGTGCACGTTCTTCAGACCTGGGATACCAAGGATATCCAAAAAGCATTTGTACATCAGTAAATGACGTAATCGTTCATGGAATACCAAGTGAAGATGTTATACTGAAAGATGGAGATATTGTTAATGTTGATTTAACGGCAGAATACAAAGGGTTTCATGGTGATTCATCACGTATGTTTATGATTGGTAATGTATCACCGCGTGCACGCGAACTGGTACAAACTTGCCAAGATGCACTGAATGCTGCAATTGCCGTGTGTGCACCTGGGGTGCCACTCTCGGAAATAGGCAAAACTATCGAAACAATTGTTAAACCACATGGTTTTTCTATATCGCGTGATTTTGTCGGTCATGGGATTGGTAAAGTTATGCATGACGATCCACAGATTTACCATTTCTATGATAAAATTTGGGATAAAGTTAAAATGGTTCCGGGATTGGTATTTACTATTGAACCAATGATTAATACCGGTCGCCCAGAGTGTAAAATTGATGCAGACGGTTGGACTGCGCGAACCATAGACGGTGGCTTATCAGCACAATGGGAACATACACTTGGTATAACCGAAGATGGTGTAATAATCTTTACAGAAAAAATGGCCTAGTGGACTAAAACAATGGCGGATAAAAAATTAGATTTATCATTGCATGTCGGACATCGTGAAAGATTGCGACAAAATTTTCTTGATGATAAACTTGCAAATTATGAATTATTGGAATTGTTGTTAAGTTATGCTATTCCGCGTCGTGATGTGCGTCCACTTGCACGAATGTTATATTCAAAATTTGGTGGAATATTTCCGATACTTTCCGCACCTTTGGATGAATTATGCAGAATACCTGGCATGGGTAAAAATACGGCGATATTTCTTAAAGTCATTCAAAAAATTTTTCTTGTCGGATATCAGATGGAAAGTACAGACGTTCCCATTTTCCATACACCCGAACAATTTAATAATTATTGTAAACTTTTGCTTGGGGGCAAAGGCGTTGAAGAGATGCATATTTTGTATTTGGATTCCGATCGCAGATTACTTGAAGACGAAATGCACAGTCGTGGAACAATTGATTATACCACACTTTACGAACGTGAAATAATTGGTCGCGCAATAACACTGGGGGCAAAATTTATAATATTAGTGCATAATCACCCCAAGGCACAGACATCTTTCTCGAAGGAAGATGTCCAAATAACAGTTGAATTAAAAAACAAACTTGATGCAATTGGTGTTATTTTGCATGATCATTGTGTTGTATCCGGTGGAATTCTGTATTCAATGCGTGATTTAATGCTTTTGCAATAACATTTATGTATTGCCTGGGGCATCTTCGGGCTCATCGGGTTTTTCTTCAAAAAGGTAATCTATATCTGGTTCTTCTGGCATTTCATCATCTTGAATATATACCTGACCTGAATCATAAATATCTATATCTTCGTAAAGCCCCGCGTCTGCATCCCCACCGACACGTGTAGAAACAAGTGATTTAACCTCGGTCATTGAAACTTTTATATCCTTGCAGCCTGCGCCTAATAAATCACCCCCATATATCAAATTCAATATAGGCCATGTCACAGATAAAATAGATAGAATCAAAACTAATACTTTAAAATTGTTCTTTATATCTTGTTTGGCGCCACGTATCATGGATATGCCCCACATCATCACCAGCAGCCCCGTGATAATCGTTATAACAATCCACGCATCATGAAAGAAATCTTGAAAGCCACGCGATATGCACGCAGGATCTTCCATAACAATATAACCACCTGTAATATTCCGAACATGTAAACCGGCATTTTCAAGTAGTTTTATGATATGGCTTGTTTGATTCATTGTTTATTATTTTTTTGCAGCGGCGTTTGTGAAGAATCCGGGTATCGTAAAATCTTCATCATTTGCGGCAATTCCGGCCCAACCGAACAAATCACCCATAAGCCCCGTATCATCACGTTTCATTTTTTTAAATGGCAATATATTTTTCAGTTTGCCAATTTTTCCACGACCAGCAGTCTTTTTACTAGTTGATATTTTTGATTGGTTATCTGCAAATTCACTGGCCAAACTTTCCAACGTAGCATCAATTTCTTCATCAGCATTTATTTCTGACGGCAATTCAGACTGAACATCTGGCTGTATATCTTCACGCAGGGGTTCCATGCTTTCCAGCAACTCTTCCAATGTCTTTTCTGGAGATTCGCTTGGAACTTCATCGTTTAGCATGTCTGTAATCTCGTCCTCTTGGACTTCGATAGTATCTGCAACATCTTCTTTGACAACCTCAACCTTTTGCTTCTTTTTGGTTTTTGGTGTTTTTTCTTCTTTGTTCGGAACTAATACAGACGATATCGGCACCACTGGGGCATCTTTTTTATCCGAATCGGTATCGCTAGCATCATCTTCTATCGATTCGTTTGAATTATGTAAATCAATTTCTGGAATTATTTCTTCGGTAATCTCTTCTACATCTTCTGTAATAGATTCCTCAACAATGGGTTCTTGGGGCACAACTTTTTGTATAACTTCTGGTATATCGACTTTATCTGATTTAGCTTCAACCCGTTGTGGTGCGGTCATTTCAGATTCCTCATCTACGGGAACCCCGAATAATATTGTATCCGAATCCAGATTAAGAGTATTTCGAACTTCGTCAAATGCGGCACGAACATCTTTTACATCAAACACATCCGCACCAGATATATATACTATTTTCTTTTTCATCAGCTTTCCTCACAACCCTTTCGGGAGGATTATATCACATTTTAAGGTTGAACGCATATAAAAAATATCTTAAAATGGCAATATGTCAGATATAAAGGATCAGATTTTTCAAGAATTAGCAAAACTGGAAGATGCAACCGCCAATTTGCGCGCCACTGCAGTCAGTGCCGGTAAACAAACCGACCTAGAGGTTGCCATTTTGACCGAACAGGTACGTACTTTGCGTTCAAAAAATGCGCGCGCCAGCGAACTAATCAACCAATCTATTGAAATACTAGAGACGTTAAAATGAGTGTAGTTTCTATACCTATTGTCAATAAAAGTTATCCTATGGGCTGTGAAGACGGTCAAGAGGGGCGTTTGATTGAACTTGGTCAAATGGTTGACGTGCGTGCGCGAGAGATTCTGGATAAAATTGGTCCGTTACCTGAAAGTTCCCTGTTGGCGACCCTGTGTATTGTCCTTGCGGACGAGGTTCGCAACCGCCCGACACCATCTGTAACCGATGCAGATTTGCGTGAAATTTTGGCACGTATACGTGAGATTAAAAACAAAATTAGCCAATAATTCCCACTTTTTTGGTTGTTATTTTTTTTGAAATGTTCTAGTTTTATATCGTTATGGTTAAAGAAATAGTTGAAAAAATTGATTCACAACAGTTGGCGGACGCACTTTCGACGCGTTATTTATCCTATGCGGTAAGTACGATTGTATCGCGTGCCCTGCCCGATGTTCGTGATGGATTGAAACCAGTACACCGCCGTATTTTATATTCCATGTTGCGCCAGAAATTATCGCCATCAGCGGCGTTTCGCAAATGTGCGACGGTTGTTGGTGATGTACTTGGGCATTATCATCCACATGGCGATTCGTCTGTTTATGACGCCATGGTTCGTCTTGCCCAGGATTTCTCTGTCCGCTATCCATTGATCGATGGTCAAGGTAATTTTGGAAACATAGATGGTGACCCCCAGGCTGCATACCGTTACACAGAATCAAAAATGACTGATGCGGCAATGCTGATTATGGAGGGTATCGACGAAGATAGCGTTGACATGATGCCAAATTTTGATGGCACGACTACCGAACCAACGGTTATGCCGGGGGCTTTTCCAAACTTGCTGGCCAATGGGGGTATGGGTATCGCAGTAGGTATGGCAACAAACATTCCTACACACAACGTGGCCGAGGTTTGCGATGCATTGACCCTGATGGTTGATAAACCAGATGCCACGACTGCACAGGTTATGCGTAAAATGATTGGTCCCGATTTTCCAACCGGTGGTGTTTTGGTTGACGATTTTAACGCTATTGTTAAAACCTATGAATCTGGCAAGGGGGCTTTTAGAATTCGCGCCAGATACGAGATAGAGGAACTTGAGCGCGGTGGATACCAAGTTGTAATTACCGAAATTCCATATGGCATTATTAAATCAAAATTGGTGGAACAGATTGGGGAAATGGTCGATACCAAGAAATTGCCACTGGTTGATGATATTTCTGATGAATCGACCACCGACATTCGAATTGTTATAACACCAAAAAATCGCAATGTTCCTGCGGATAAGATGATGGCTCATCTTTTTGCGATGACCGATTTGGAATACAAGTTTAATATGAACTTTAATGTGATTGATTCCAACGGTGCGCCGCGCGTTATGGGTATTTGCGATGTATTAACTGAATTTATCCGGCACCAGAAAAATGTTTTACTACGCCGTACGAAATGGCGTCTTGGAAATATCGACAGACGCTTGGAAATTCTTGGCGGACTGCTTGTTGTATATCTGAATTTGGATCGCGTTATCGAAATTATACGGACCGAGGATGATCCAAAGGCCGTATTAATGTCGGAATTTCAATTAACAGAAATTCAGGTTGAATCAATTCTGAACACGCGTCTGCGCGCATTGCGTAAATTGGAAGAAATGGAAATTCGGCGCGAAGATAAAAATCTGCGTAATGAACGCGAACAACTGATTGCGCTGCTTGGGGACGAAGAAATTCAGAATAATCAAATCAAGGCATGGTTTGCAGATATTAAAAAGCAATATGATAAAAAGACCGCACTTGGTCGTCGTCGTACCACATGGGCACCCGCAACCGAAGAAATCGTTGTCAATGCCGAAGAATTTATTGAAAAAGAACCTGTTACGGTAATTCTGTCTACAATGGGCTGGATTCGCGCGGCCAAAGGTCACATGGATTTAAATAACCTGGATTTGAAATTCAAAGAAGGTGATGAATTACAGTTCGCATTTCATGCAATGTCAACCGATAAGATTAATCTGTTTGGTTCATCAGGCCGTATGTTTACATTGACGGCAAACGATTTGCCATCGGCACGTGGATTTGGTGAATCCGTACGCATGATGGCGGACATTGGTGCCGAAGAAACCATTGTATCTGCATTCGTATTAGATACGACGGAAAAATACCTTGTGGTGTCGCGTCACGGAAATGGGTTTATCGTGCTGGGTGAAAATTGCGTTGCACAGACACGCACTGGAAAACAGGTTATGAATGTTGATGATAGAAATCCAGCCACATTCTGTGTCGCGGTTACGGGTGATACGGTGGCAATGTCGGGCTCAAATGATAAATTGTTAATATTTGCAACATCCGAAATCCCCGAAATGATTCGTGGCAAGGGTGTAATACTTCAGAAATATAACGCTGAACGAACATATGTGCTGGATGTAATGTTCTTTGACGCGGCGAATGGTTTTGGTTGGACAACGGGTCGTGGCACAACAAAATTAGACGATTGGAAACCTTGGGTTGGCAAACGCGCATCCCAGGGACACACTATACCAGTCGGTTTCCCACGCAGTGGTAAGTTCGGTAAATAGTGGAAAGTGATTAGTGTTAGTTGTTAGTAAAAGAAACGGCGCGTAATGCGCCGTTTTTTACTAATCACTAGCCACTAACACTATTAGTGTGGCATTTTCGCCTCGGTCATTTCAACGTGTTTACGCAATTTTGGATCATATTTGCGACGTTTTACTTTACCTGTTGCGGTTTTATTATTCTTTTTTACAGTGTAAAAATAACCGGTTTCCTTGTTTTCCAGTTTAATAATTTCTTTGCTGCCTTTTTTAGATGCCATTTTATTTGCCTTTTTTATTTGTACTGCACGCGATTTTAGGTTATTTTTTACTGGAAATCAAGTCTTTTTTATCATAACATACTGTGGCGTATAAACACATGGGCCTGTGGCGAAATTGGTAGACGCGCTGGATTTAGGTTCCAGTGGGGAAACCCGTGGGGGTTCAAATCCCCCCAGGCCCACCAAAAATTAAAAAACCGCATACATGTGCGGGTTTACCTTTTTAATTCTGAGTACGGTATTACTTGGTACGGCGGATGTATTTCGATATTGTGCATTCGGGCATAGTTATATACACTACGCATAAATTCATTCCCAGATGCCGTCATTTTCATAAACATATTTTTTATTTTCGCATCATTTGGATTATCTAATATCAATTCATCAATCGGGGGGAGTGGTGTGTATCTATTATCCTGGGTCAATGAATTTCTGATACCGTTCACAATAACATTATGCGCCAAAGTCCCCAACAATTTACCATCATCCGTTGCGTTTGTTGTCGGAAAATAATGTAAATCATTGTGCTCTTCGCGTCCAATTGAGTTTGGTGCATCAAGGTATTTAAAACGCTGTTTAACAAGAAATATATTGCCATCACGCCCCCCAAGGAACATCGGGGGCAATTTCCATTCCCAATCTTTGACACCGGTACTAAAACGATCTGCTTCGGCAACGCGGTTATCAGAAATAAATCGGAACACCCAATTATTTGGCACATCGACAACATAATCATATATTGACATAAATCCAATAAATTGAAACTTTGAATTTCCCATTGCACATGACGGCGCATATGCTGCAACAAGAACCTGGGACATTATGCGATTTATTTCAGTTTCAGTGTACCCCATTTTTTTCATAGCCGCGGTCATACTTTGCTCCATCACACGCACCACGTGCCCACCATGACATTGTGCCAACAGATTTATTTTACGAATCTGGCGTAATGCGGTATCAATATCAATACGATTTCCACGCCCATCCGATATACGCGGCAATAATATTTTTTCAAATATCTCGGCGGGGTACTGCGGTGTAAAATCAGTATATTGGTACGAATGCGTTAACACCATATTTAATGTCGCAAAAATGACGCCTTGATCAAAATTTAACCATCGCATTGTTGTGTTTATTTTTTGCATCAAACGCGACACGATTTCTTCGTTATCACCCTCAACAGCGAACTGAATACGCCATATTCCACGTGGACCATTATTTATCAGTAACGGCAAAACACGACGCCGGTATGCGACATCAATATTTTTTTCATTTAAATAAATTACCGCCGAAACATCAGTTCGTGGTAAAACATTATCTGCATTTTTATCCATCTCGACCAGACGTTCTGAACGATTATCGGCAACTTCTAATGCATCATACATAATCACATAATTTGGGATATCAGCAACGTCGCGTAGAATTTCTTTATCCACGATTGCACCAAGGCGGGTAGCGCGTTTTTCGTTTATGATACCATTTCCACCAATATATACCGTACATACGGAATCACCTGGCACAGAATCTGTGGGCAACAATTTGTATTCATCATTATCATTAACAACCCGATAAATTTTGAATGATTCTATCATATTAATACACCGGATAATCGCGTAATGGACCATTTGGGCGTTCCAGGCCAGACTTTACACCACACGCAGATAACGCCAAAACTGATATACAAATAAAAAATAACAACAATTTCTTCATGATAGAGAATTATAACACACCTCTAGCAAATAAGCAATTTGTAATAACTGGTTGACAAATATAAAAATACGTCATATTATATTACCATCGTAATACAACAGGTATAAAGGATTAGAAATGGCAAATAAATCTAACACGAACATTCATGAAGAATATTTATTACAAGTACAAACTTTGATGGATTTAATTCCTACAGTATCAGTATTCAAACAAGTTGATAAACTTGAATACGAAGGTGAAATTCTTTCTACATCTATCAAATGGACCGTTGGCGATTATGTAGTTTATTCTGACATGCGCGATGTTCGGACAATTGAGGCAAACGACGAAGAATCTCATCTGTTCTTTATGAAATCAAAAGATTATAAGAACTTTGTAAAGGCATGTAACCAAAGGCGTGCGGAATTGTTAAAATCGCGTAACGCAAAGAAAAAATAATAGTATAACTTTAAAAAACGCCGGATAAATCGGTGTTTTTTTATTTGATATTTTATTGTATTACATATGCTGGGGTACATCCATAAAATACGCTGGATCCACAGAATTGTTACCTGAAAAACCATGTTTTATTGGGATAGTTCGACCATTCGCGGTAAGTGATGTTTGATTACCTGTGTAATGAATTTCATAGTGTAAATGCGAAATACTTTTGCGCATTTTTGGGCATGCCTCGTTAGCAAACGCTTGCTTGTTTGCTTTTGCACCGCCAGTATAACCTATCTCGGCAATTTGACAGCCTGCGGATACTTGCTGTCCTTCGGTTACAAACATTTTATCAAGGTGCATATAGTACGTTTTAAACCCATTTTTATGATTAATCAAAATATAATTTCCTGCGGAACTGCCCTTGGAACAAACATGCGCTTTTTCAACAACACCATCAGCTATGGCAAATACAGGATTTCCGAAATTTGCCTCGGTACAGCCTATATCAAAACCATGATGAGGATCATTTTTGCCATATATTTGCCGGTAACCATACCTTGAACAGAATTTATAGTCACGTTCAAAAACCGGTTTTCCCACGGGATTTTGCTGGTTCGCTGGAATTTCTGAATTTCTTATTGCGCAATAACTGCCACCACCATCGTTTTCAACGGGTAATGATGGCGCTGTTGGTTTTGATGTTCCGGGTTTTGTTGGTATACTCGGCGTTGTTGGTTTTGTATCTGGCGTTTGGTCTGGCTCTTGACACCATGTGTCCGAAACACAAGTTTGATTTTCGTTTTCAGCGATTTCTGCGGCTATACCTGCATCAGTTTCCAAAATAGTAATTACATCATACGCCGACAAGTCTGCAAACGGCGCATATCCTTCGGCTTTGACGGCCATTCTATCGGCTAAACTTAAATCATCAAAAGTTTTTGGAAATGATATTGGTTGCAGAAATCCCTCGCAATACACGCCCAATGGCATTAGCATGCACAATCCAAACACCGATAAAAAGAAATTTTTACGCCACATAGTACAGGAGTATTATACTAAAAAATTCTCTTTTTTCCAATTGGATAATGCTTTATCACAATACATTAAAATGCGTAACTGGCACCAAATTCACGAACCGATGAAATCAAAGATTTGTTGCGGGTTGGGAAAGAAATTAAGGTGTTTTTAACTGGTAATAACTTGACTTTATAACGATTTTTGCTATTTTTTGAATGCAAAAAGAGCATAAAATGCAAGATATTCCAAATACAGAATATATCACTATAAAAAAAGATGGGGTTTTTGTTGGTGGACAACCTGCAATTTATTATCGTGGCAAAAAAATGTATTCACAAAGTTTGACTCAAACGTATTTTCTTTATCTACAAGAAAAATTTCCAGTAATTGAAGAATGTCACGTATTATCATCAAAAACTGAAGCCAAACTATACAATACAAATGAACAGCCATCACAACAAGATGGAAAATATACATGGTGTCGTATAAAATTTACTAACGGTAAATTGGGATATTGGGTACCAAATTTAATGTGGAATAATGCGGTAGAAACATATTGCTATTGTGTTGCTGATATTCGTTGGGATGCCGAATTTAGAAAAAAATTATTCTTAACAAAAAACGAGAATGAAAGATAACAAATTAAAAAGTTCGTAAATGTGGGAAATGGTAGTTGTTTTTGACATCCAACTTACGAACTTGTGAAAGGATTGGAAAACAAAGAAAAAACCGACCAAAAAGGTCGGTTTTGATTTTTGGCAGGGCCATCTGTGCAATTCACGAGTTGATTTTATTCATGAATTGTTGTTGGTTGGGAAAGAAATAAAAACATTTCTGCAAAATTTATGATATAATATGTCGTGCAAGAGGTTTTTATGAAACGGAATCAAGTTGTTTTGGTATACGGCATGCCCGCCAGTGGCAAATACACTGTTGCTAAAAGAATACAGGAAAAATGCGGCGGTATTTTAATGGACAACCACTATTTTTATGATTTGTTTGAAGGTCTGACCGAAGTTTCGGATGAAAAATGGCAGGAATATTCTGAATACATCATCGCAATTCGTAAGATTTTTCTTGATGTATTAAGCAAATATAATTCTACAAAACAACACAAACGATATATATTTACTGGTGTGATTGTGCGTGGCGAAAAATTTCCTGCTGAATTACAGAAATTTGCTAAGAATTTAAATGCCGATTTCATACCAATTGAACTTGATGTTAGTGCCGAAACACTACTAGAACGGTGTGACAACGAACAACGTAGAAAACGTAACAAAATATCAAATAAAGACAAATACCGTGTTTTATTACAGGATTGGTTACCACGTGCTTTTCATTCGAAAAGTCCAAACAGATTGATATTAGATTCTACAAATTTAACCCCTGACGAAACATTTGCACGGGTTCATAAGCATTTAAAACAATTCGATTAAAAGAAGTTCGTAAATGTGCAAAATGGGCTATGTTTTTACCACCCAATTTACGAACTCGTGAAAGTATTAGAAAACAAAGAAAAAACCGACCCAAAAGGTCGGTTTTGATTTTTGGCAGCCCTACTCGGATTTGAACCGGGATTCTCGCCTTGAAAGGGCGGTGTCCTAACCATTAGACGATAGGGCCAAAACTGACATAAAAAAACTGGCGGGATTGACGGGGCTCGAACCCGCGACCTTCTGCGTGACAGGCAGACGCTCTAAACCAGCTGAGCTACAACCCCAATGCCGTTCTCGTATATTATACTGTGAATATCATAAAATCAAGTATTTTTTTGTAAAAATATAAATTTTAGATTTTATTTGCGACGATACCCAACCGCCACACAAAAAAGAGCGCAACCACATAAAAATAATACGCCTGACAGCAACTGCCCCATGGTCAATCCCCACGATGTCAGAAAACCAATCTGAGTATCAGGCATACGGAATTGCTCGCAATATATTCTAAATACTGCATAGCACATTGCCATTATACTGCACAGCGCGCCAGGCCAACGTCGCAAGTTCGTAAAACGGTATAACAGTGCCATTATTATGAACAACAGCACGCCTTCGGTTAAGCCTTCGTAAATTGGACTGGCATGGCGCGGTACATCTGAAACCCCATTAAAAAACACACCTAATGATGAATCTGTTGGGCGTCCCATCAATTCCATATTTATAAAATTTGCCATTCGCCCAAAGAAAAGCCCAATTGGTGCAACAATGGACAGCAAGTCTAATATTTTTAAACCACGCGACCAACTGCGTCCGCACAAGAATGCCGCAATAATTACACCGATAAGTCCACCATGAAAACTCATACCCCCATGCCATACCGCGAATATTTCCAACGGGTGTGAAATAAAGAATGATAAATTATAAAAAAGCACGTATCCTAACCGACCACCAATAATCACCCCCAATATAACCCAGGTCAATAAGTCATCTAATTCTTTCTTTGATAGCTTTATTGCGCATTTATCTGACCGCATCATTCGTTTCAACAGAAAATATCCAACAACAAACGCGGCAATATATGCCAATGCGTACCATCGCACTGGCAAACCAAATACAGAAAAAGCAACTGGTGAAATTGGGGTTATTACGATGGACATTATCTGCTTCCGCGTGGGATATGTGTACCCATACTTGGGGTGATGCCAAGTGCTTCCAAGTTAAATTCTGTTAAATCATAATCGTACAGATGTTCCAAACTCCACGCCGTATTGCCTAATTTTTCACGTGCGACAGCCAATTGTGCATCTGTTTCACCACTTGCGATTCTTTCCTGTAATTTTGCGATACCCTTTATAAAATCTGCATGCATTCTCTCTATCTGTTCATTACGGGTCCGCGGATGAATTTCGTCCAGGCGATCTTTGTCGCGTTCTATACGGTTAATATTATCATACCTTGAATCAATTTTCGGCATTTCAATTCTCCTTTTGTTTACTTCTTGAATTTATATAAACATTGTATTATATATTCTGTAAATAACAAGGAGAAAAGTTATGTCAACAAAAATACAGACGCGTAAATCTAATGGCGAAATTGATTTATACCTTAAGAAAATATTCGCATTAATGTTCGGTGCGGTGGCGGTTACAGCCGTTACGTCATTTATAACCATATATCTTGGTGGCATCAGGTTGCTGGTATCAAACGGTGGTATGACGCCATTCTTTTATATCATAATATTTGGTGGATTAATATTTTCTATTTGGGCACAGGCGCGGGCGTTTTCAATGCGACCTGCGGTGGCGGCAATATTACTTTTCATTTATGCGATAACAATCGGGCTTGGGCTGACACCACTTATTTGGGGTGGATTGGCGGTAAATCCTGCGTCTATTGTGTGGGCGTTTGTAATCGCTGCGTTAATGTTCGGATTTATGGCGGCATTTGGGTATAAAACCGCAAAAGATTTGTCGTTCCTGGGCGTATTTCTTATGATGGGTATGATAGGTTTAATTTTAGTTGGTATCGTATCTATGATTTGGACATTGGGTGGCACATTTTCTACGATAGTTTGTGCAATCGGTGTATTAATATTCGCACTGTTTACCGCATATGATATGCAAACATTGAAACGTTCATACGCGGTACTTGGTGATGATTATCAAAAAGATCAACTGGCGGTTTTGGGTGCACTGCATTTGTATATTTCATTCATTGCAATGTTCCAGTATCTGCTTGGGTTATTAAATAGAAATTAAAAGGATGTAAAAAATGTCTTATAAAATAGATTCTAGTAAATGTATTGGGTGTCATTCTTGTATGGCGGCGTGTCCGATGATGGCAATTTCTGCGGCTCAGGACGGTAAATGTGTTATTGACCCAACAAAATGTGTGTCTTGTGGAACATGTGCGTCCATTTGTCCAGTTAGTGCAATTGAACCAGAACAGAAATAAATACTGGTGTATTTGGTGGGGGGCGTTGCCCCCTATTTTTATCGCAAAAATTATTGCAAAATGCGGAATAAAATATAATACTTATACTTGCAATTATAAACACAGAGGTTTGATTATGCCGGCAAAAAATGTAAATGATATTGTTGCACTATGTAAAAGACGCGGATTTATATTTACTGGGTCCGAGATTTATGGGGGTCTGGGTGGAACATACGATTATGGTCCGTATGGTGTTGAGTTAATGAAGAATATCCGTAATGCATGGTGGAATTCTATGATTTATTCACGCAATGACATCGAAGGTTTGGATGCTTCTTTGATTGGCAATCGTTTAATGTGGAAATATTCCGGACACGAAGGTGGCTTTTCAGATCCACTGGTTGAATGCAAAAAATGTGGTGCCCGTATGCGCCAAGATAAAATGCGTGATCAAACCAAATGCGATAATTGCGGTTCAACAGATTTAATGCCACCACGCGAATATCAACTGATGATGGGGCTTTCCATCGGTGCGGTTGCAAATGGCGAAGTAAATGCGTACCTGCGTCCAGAAACCGCGACAACAACATATATCAATTTTAAAAATGTTCTTGATGCAACACCACATAAATTGCCATTTGGAATTGCCCAAATTGGCAAGGCATTTCGTAATGAAATTTCACCACGTGGTTTCGTATTCCGTATGCGTGAATTTGAACAGGCTGAAATGCAATATTTTGTTCGACCGGGCGAAGATGAAAAATATTTTGCAATTTGGCGTGATCAACGCATTGCATGGTGGACAAATGTCCTTGGAATACCGGCGAATAAACTACGCTTTACACCACATGAGAAATTGGCACATTATGCCAAGGCGGCGGGTGATATTGAATACGAATTTCCAGATGGGTTTGACGAAGTCGAAGGCGTCCACAATCGCCAGGACTTTGATTTGGGTTCACATACTAAATCGCAAAATGAATTTAAAATTGCAGCACATGTTATGGAAAATGCCGACAGCACTATAAAACTGGCGTATTCCGACCCACAAACTGGTGAAAGTTTTATTCCATATGTGATTGAGACCGCCATGGGCGTCAATCGTGCGATGATGGCATTAATGATTGAAGCTTATACCGAAGAGGACCTTGGCGATGGCAAAACTCGTACTGTTTTAAAATTAAAACCTGCCTTGGCCCCGGTCAAAGCCGCGGTTATACCACTGGCGCGTAATGTTCCCGAATTGGTCGGCATCGCCGAAAATATTGAAAATGATTTGCGTAACCTCGGTATTGGACGTATTGAATTAGAAAATTCTGGGAATATTGGAAAAAATTATCGCAGACATGACGAAATCGGGACACCGGTATGCATAACCGTTGACCATCAAACTTTGGAAGATAATATGGTTACATTGCGCTATCGCGACACAATGGAACAAAAACGCGTTCCAATTGCTGATGTACCAAATTGCGTCAAAGAAATTATATCTACTGGTACAATTAAATAAAAAAAATATAAAAAACGGGCATTTGTTTGCCCGTTTTTATTTAACCCCTATTTGTTATTCATCGTCGGAATTATAGCGTCATCGTTATAGAAACTAAGGAATTTTTTACCCGTCCCACAATAGAACTTCTCTAAAGAATCGTTATATTCGCGTGTTGCCTGATTAAGACGATCTTCGATATCACTTTGTGCACCCTGGTACCCAGAAAAAGCCCCCATCGCGGCACCAACACCGGCACCCTTGACCGTTGCACCAAGACGTGCTTTGTTTGAAAAATCTATAACATTGCCATCTTCGGCGCTTACTTTTAATGGTGTAAAATCTTCAACTGTATACGGTACACCTTCTTCCCCTTCGACCTTTGCAGCTTTCTTCAAATTACACTCAGTTGGATTCCCAGATGAATCACGTCTACAGATTGTCGCTGTCCTTTTGTTCGCCGCTTGCCATAAGTTCCACGTATCAGTCTTGGTTCCAAAGGCACCATCTTGGAACCCGACAATTACCGCCGGAATGGGTAATCCGGAACGTTTTTCTGCCTCGGCTTCGAAATAATAATAACCGTCTCCATTATTTCCTTCTATATCGCCACGTGCATCAAAATGGTATCTTTTGATATCCGCAGGTACATCACCGGCTATTCTATATTTACCAACGATTTCACCTGCAACTTTTCTGACGACTAAATTATTCTGCTTTTTACAGGTAGTTTCCCCATTGTTTTGTGTACACACAAAAACATCGCTGCCGTTTACATTCGAATAGACCTGACCTTCGACTAACTGTTCAGTAGTGGTCAAATTTCCCCACAAACACGTCGTTTCTGTATTTTGGTACACACATTTTTCAACGCGTAACACATCATCACCTGATTGCGCCATATTTCCAATTACACCACCAGCCGCCGCATTAACACCAGTATGCAATATAACATCACCTGCGACTTTACCGGAATATGCACTTGCCGCCATCAACGCTGCCCCAGCTGCCGCCCCAGCTGCAGTAGTCTTTAATTTCTCTGGATTTGCGCCAAGCAATTTATCTTCGTTTGGCGCCGATTTACCAACTAGATTTCCACCAATCCCACCAATCAATGCCGCAGCAGCGATTTTTAATCCCGCTTTGCTCTTTTGCTCTTCGTTCATGACGCTGATAACTTCTTCACGCGTTGGCTTGTTATCCGCAGGGAAAACGACCTTAGATATATCCGGCAAGTATGTAGTAGATGGGAAATATGATATGTTGCACCGAACAGAATCACCCGCCGCAAGTTTTCCACGTGCAACAGTAGTATATTCTAATGAGCCATTTACACCAATTGCGCGCATTTCAACAACTGCGACGCAGGTTGGCGCGCCTCCGGCATTACGCCCTATTGTTGGCTTGTCCCAAATAAATTCCCCCTCGGGATAAATTTGAGCACACTTATTAAGAGAATTCATATCAGTGCGCGCATTTGCATCACCACGCTTTAC
The DNA here is from genome assembly GCA_017615655.1 of Alphaproteobacteria bacterium. GTDB lineage: Bacteria > Pseudomonadota > Alphaproteobacteria > Rs-D84 > Rs-D84 > Enterousia. Next base: position 32,644 of record JAFZZS010000007.1, on the reverse strand, counting down.
TTGTTCGGCCAGTTCAGCATCCGCCACCGGCACGGGCAAGGAAATATCCACAGGTCTGTCTTCTTCAACCGCTACTGAATTATAGTACTGTTGTTCAAGTGCACTGGTATTTTTATATGAACCGGCATAATTTCGCGACAAATTTCCAACACGGATACCGGCCGCGGCATCACCAACCGCGACAATCATCGCCAACAAAGAACAAAAACCTTTTTTCATCCGCGTTTTCCTAATTGTTTTAACGAAACCGGAACTAGAACTGCAACCTTAGGCGCGCACCAACATCAACCATTGATAACCGGCCACTCTCGTACCAATTGGTGTAATGAAAAACACTGTCATAATCGGCTTGCACTTCCTGACCATAACCATCAGATAACCATTCTGTCTGCGACAATACGATACTGCCCGATGTTTTGACCTTGCCTAAATTTGAATATCTGGCAAAGAAATCCATTTTTATACCGCCACCTAAATCCGTAGTTATACCGCCTTCGACCATGAACGCCAATTGTTCATTCGTTCCGCCATTATGGTATGCGTACACATCAGATATACCTGTCAACACACCCATATTACCAATGGTATCGTTTAAATCTTCAACAATTGTATAATATGTACCATCGTACACAACATAGTCAGATATAGTATTTAACGAAATTCCGACACCTACACCGAAATATGGACGTAACGAGCCGCCCGCCAAATATCCGGTATAAGAATCCAGATTATAATATAAATTCAACATGGTCGTATTTGCCGTAATTGCACCACCTTCGACCGAAGCGGGAACATTAGCTTTACCGGTGTAATCAGCGGTAAACACATTATTTGGATAGCTAAGTCCAGAATAACGAGTATATGAAAAATCTATACGCAAATCATTGTTTATTGACGCACCAACCGAAACTTGAAGCGGAATCATAGTATCTGTCTCATAGTCAGCCGCCGCAAATGCACCAGGAACAACATATGCATCCTTTTCACCGGTGTAATCCGAACTTATAGACCCGGTGATACTTGCTGTATACGCCGCCGAAAGACCAACATACAAACCGCTGTCCGCCAACCTGTCGTAATCAGCTGGCTGATAATAACGACGTCCTGCCGCGGTTGCCGCAGAACCAACCTGGGGCAACGCACCTGTTACACGCGTTGGCGCGGTTGCAACGGCCGAATTAACCGTTAATATTGTACTGTTAGTCGCGGGTAACTGCACCACACCTGGTGTATAGTTACCCTGATACTGCTGTTGATATTGCTGTTGATAAAGAGGGACATTTTGCGTGCCCTGATAATTTTGATAAACCGGATACACGGCACCCGCCCCCAACGGTGCAAATGCGCATAAACTTATCAAAGCGGCAGATATACTGACTTTTCTCATTCTCTCTTGACTACCTTTATGGGAACATTATATCACAAAAAAGGTCTTAAAAAAAGTGTTTTAATACAAAACAAAAAAAACAGGTCCAATCGGACCTGCTTTTTTGTAATTCATGTCAGATTAAAATTTAAGATTCAGACGGAAACCTGTCTCAACTTTTAAATCCGTGGTATTTGCTGACAAACGTGCCGCAGTATCAAGTGTATCTTCGATATACCATGCAACCTGCATACCATCACGGAATTGATATGCCAACGTCAACATCAACGCATATTCGTTAAAGTGGTCTTCCATATCCTTGTACTCATCCAACATATGCTTAAGACCCGCTTGAACTGGGGCCGGTGCGGCCGAGATGTCTGTATGAATACCTTCCAAACCATTTGTTGCGTGGTATTTATAGTTAAACGTCAATCCACCTGACCAACGATCTGTCATCTGATAAAATATGTTTGCACCAGCATTGACTTCCCAAGTGGATTTAATATCAACCGACATTTTGTCAGGAATGCCCGGCAATCCAAGTGCAGAAACATCAATTTCATTATTATGATTGCCCCATGTACGCAAAACTTCAACAAATGCACTTGTGGTTAAACGTTCCCAGGTTTTACCAAATTTTGTTCCAACATGCATTCCCCAACGTCCATTGGAATAATTATCATAGTTAAATACATATTTCGATGGATCTACCGGTGACGGACCCAGTGAACCTTTCATCTTTTCAATTCCACCCATATGCAAGTCGCCGTATACATCCCATATAAAACTGTGCATATCGTCAAAAATCCGATAGGTTGTCCCTAAACGACCAAGATGAAAGCCCTTGCGGTCGATATCAACGTCATAGGTATATCCTACAACCCCATTAACCGCCCAGCGATCTGTTATACCAAGACCTAATTCTTGGACTGGACGCCAGATTGGAAATTCTGTGGCACCATCATGGTCGCGCAATACCTGACTATCGGTAGAATCAGTAATTTTTAACATTAATCCGAACGATGTTTTGGAATACACTTCACCGCCAGATGGCAAGAACAATGGGTTTTCCATGTTCTGTGCTGCGACCGCAGATGTCGTTAATGCCGCTGCTGCGACCGCAAAGCTTAGAATTTTTTTCATTGTATAATCCTTTGTTGTTAATTAATCACCAACCCCCATTATTGGCAAGACTGGTACCATATTCCACCCCGTCTATGATTAATAGTGTTTTTAGGAATATGACCTTAACATAATGACATAATATTCCTATTATGTCAAAAGCAGATTTTAATATAACAATTGAAAAATTTTTTATTTGTACTATTATATTAGTGTGTCGTTATATGGGGTGTAAAATGAAACAAGAACAGAAAAAAATATCAAAAGAATTACAAGCTCGTCTATCCAAAGCGTACATGAATCTTTACAACACGTTGGTTCAGGCATATCAATCCAAAGGGAACCCACGCGGTCAATCGCAATTTAACGCTATCAGCGTCCTGCGCGAAATTATGTCATTGCACGCCCAAAACCAAGATGCACCGGCAATATCGTTCCTGACCAAGTTATTTAATACACACAAGGGAATTGTGGCAAAAAACACCATGCTTTCCGACAATAAAGATGTCCTTGAACCAATCGAAGGTGACTTTAGTGAAAAAGTTAATAGCGCAATCACGAATTTGGAACTTGAAATTAGTCGCGCAAAATCTGATGAAACCCAAAATTTAACTGAAACAACATTGGTTCTTAAACATTGTCCACCTATTAAAAGGGGGCGAAATTTTTATGATTGGGTTAACGCGACCGCAACCGAAGCAGATATAAACAAGTTGGAAAATGATCCTGCGTTTTTCGGCAAACTTTACAACAAATACATTATGCGCCAGCATCATAAATAATTTTTAACTATTTATGTTTATATGCCAACACCAAAGGTGATATTTTATCCCAAGTATCATTCGTAACCCAGGCACGCGGAATTATTATTGCATTATTTTGCCCCGCAGATAGCTTCGGCAAATCATGACGTGTTTTCGCATCTATGATTCGGGGTAATTTTATATTCACATTATTTACAGAATTGGGCAAAACAAGGAATATTTCATTACCTGCCCTAATTTCGTTACGTAATTCTAACGTTATTTCTGTATCACTTTTTGCAACGACAACCCCAGCGGCATGGTATTCAGATAATGATCGTGCAGATTTATAATTATGCGCATCCGGCGGCACCGGGCCATCAAAAAATGCGGTTGTATATCCACGGGATTCCAATACATTTAACATGTCCATATATTTGTCTGGATTAAAATGTTCTGGATCTTGTGCATAATCATCTATCGCGCACCTATACGCATGAACAACAGAACCAACATAATATTCACTGCGATTACGACCTTCAATTTTTAATGAATCAGGACCAGATTCTAATACCTCGGCCAATCTTGGCATCAAACATAAATCTTTAGAATTCATAATATATGCGCCACGTTCATCTTCACTTATCGGCATTTCTATACCGGTTTCACACTCGCGAAGAATCACATCATACTTCCACCGGCACAGCTGTGCGCATGCACCGCGATTAGCAGGACGTCCTGTAATAAAATTTGATAAAAGACAACGCCCAGAATAAGACATACACATTGCACCATGCACAAATATTTCCAGTTTTATATCGGGACATGCCTTGCGTATCGATATAAACTCTTTATGTGAAACTTCGCGCGCCAAGACACATAAGGATGCGCCAGCCTTTTGCCAAAACTTAACTGATGCGGCCGAACAAATATTTGCCTGGGTTGAAATATGAATTGGCATATTTGAATGATTTTCGCGTACCCACATTAAAACCCCTGGGTCAGAAACAATTAGCGCATCAGGGTTCAGATAACGAATTATTTCTGATACCCGTGGCATATTTGCAAATTCATTGTCATGCGCAAATAAATTAAACGCCAAATAAACCTTTTTACCAGCCGCATGGGCAAGTTCTATACCAGTTTTAACCTCTTCGGTAGTAATTTTGGCACGCGCACGCATAGAAAAGCCCGGCAATCCCGCATAAATAGCGTCTGCACCATAAAGGATTGCGGTCTTGAACGCATCCAAAGTTCCACCAGGTGCCAAAAGTTCAGGTAATTTTATCATGAGCTTAATACTAGCCAACCAAACAGCATTTTCAAGATTTATTTTATAAATTATAAACTTTTTGCTTGCTTTAAGGGTCGGCATATGTATAATTACACGGTGTCGCCGGTTTAGCTCAGCTGGTAGAGCGGCTGATTTGTAATCAGTAGGTCATTGGTTCAAGTCCGATAACCGGCACCAGAATTAAAAACGGAACCATTTGGTTCCGCTTTTTAGTTATTATTCTGCTTTGCACGTTCTTTCTCATGTTTTTCCACCGCATTCGCAACACTTTCTATTTGTAACAGTTGGTTTTCCAGTGCCGACCTTTCCGAATTCTTGTATCCGGTTTCATCGTTTTGTTTCGGGGCTGGTGATGGTTTGGAACCATTTGTTTCCTTGCCGATCTTGTTACCAGAATCTACAACGCGCGGGTTTATTAAATTATCATATATTTTTCTTGATTCACGTGTCCCGTCAATATCACGCAACAACAATTTACTGGTTGGCCCAGGGAAAAACCATTCGTCCAACTTAACAGCTGTCATTTGCATAATTGGACGTGTCCGCGCATCCTCAATCCAGCGTGGCATACGTGGCGCATCAGAAAAGTACCACAACGCGACCCAATAGGCAGCCCCCATGATAACGACACTGCGTATAATACCAAATATTACACCCAATGTGTGATCTGTGACACTCATCATACTGGCCTGTATTCTATCGCGTAATTTTTGATTAAAGAATCCAACTATCAACAAAATTACAAAGAACACAATAAAGTACGACGCAACTAGTGTACCAACCGTCGATTCTTCTACGCCAAACCAACCTTGAAATAATTTATCCAACATTGGCGATACAAAGCGTGCGGTAACCGCCGCGACAACCCATGACAGTGTTGCGACAGTTTCATAAATTCCCCCACGTATAGTCGCCCAAATTGTTGATGCCAACAATATAGCAACATATGTATAATCAAGCCATGTTAAATCAAACATTACAACACCTTGTTATTTTTTGCTTTTACGTGTTAAAACAAATCCCAAACTTGCGACCAATGCAATCAAAATTAAATAAAACACCCAACTATCATTTGATTTAGTTGCCACATTCTTTTCGGATTTTACTTCGTTGTTTTCTGTTGATTGCGTTTCCTCGGACTTGACAGCCGGTTCTTCGGCTGGCGCAACTATTTCGCGTTCTGTAACCGCAGCCTGTCTATCACTGTGTGCGTTACGAAATGCGTCTGCATCCGCCTCCATTGCCTTCTTATTTTCTGCGGCCACTGATTTAGCAGCATCATCCAAATCCGCCTCGATGGCGGTACGCAATTTATCACCCATAGAATCAGAATATCCTTGGAAACATTCTTCGCCAATGACTATAACAGGTACCCCACCCGATTCGTATTTGCATTTTTTTAATGTATCAAAAAAATCTTGTCTATTTGCTTCTTGGGTTACATCGACTGTCGTAACCTTTAATTCTGGATATTCATATATCAAATTCTGTGATACGAATTCACGCGCGTGGTGACAATGCGGACATGTTGGCATATGATAAATTGTTACATCTGCTGCAAATGCGTTCCCTGCCAATGCTGCACCCAAAAGCGCCCCAAATACTTTCTTCATTTTTTCTCCTTTTTTGTTTGTGGTTTGATTATAGAAATAACGCACCATAATGTGCAAGTAAATTTTAACAAAAAATAAACTATTTTTCCTATGGTGATACAGAATCATTATTGTAAAATATTTACCAAAGGAGCAAAAACATGTTTAATCTTGGTGATTTTCCGTTGCCGTTTCGTGAAACTAATATGGAACCATATATGTCCGCAGAAACTATACGTATTCATTATGGTAAACATTTAGCAACATATATCGCAAACCTAAATAAATTGATTGATGGCACAAAATATGCTGATATGGATTTACATGAAATTATTGTAAATTCAGCCACCAGTGTCGCAGATGAAAAAATATTTAATAATGCCGCCCAGGTGTTCAACCATGAATTCTTTTTTAATTGTCTTGGACGCGGTAATAATATGACCCCAGATATAATTTCCGATGCATTCGGTGGTATTGCCGAATTCAAAGAGAAATTTAAATCTGTGGCAAACAGTGTTTTTGGGTCTGGATGGGTTTGGTTAACACATGATAAAACAACTGGTTTTGAAATAGTTGCAACAAAAAATGCAGATACACCCATAGCACATAACAAGAAACCTATTCTTACGCTGGATCTGTGGGAGCATGCATATTACCTTGATTGGCAGAATCGTCGTGCTGATTTCGTAGACGCATTTCTTGAAAGCATGATAGATTGGAAATTTGTAATTGATAATATGAATATTAAATAATGCAGTTTTACCGCATTTTTTGTATTGCGACACGAATCATTCGTACATCGTCAAATTCGGGATATCTGTTAAACACTGATTGTGCGCGTGGGCAAAGACATAATATTTTTCGACGATTTTTGCGTGCAAACTCAACAACACATTTTACAAGATGATAACATAAATCTGTTTCAATATTTTGGTTTTCTATTCGCGTGGATTCAATAATAAGCCTGTCTGAACCGACAGGAATTATATGTATTTCACCAATTTGTTGTCCACGATACGTAGCACAGAAACCGGTATTATTCTGCAATTCTTGGTATACTATATCCGATGGCATTTTTCTATATCTCCCAAATGCCAAAATACCACAAGCAACAAGCAACTTTAATATGAATGTTTGCCAAAAAAGCGGGGATGTTTTCCCCGCCAATATTTAGATATGTGAAAAATTCTTTTGAATAATTCGACCACTGCGCCGCAACGCGTTTGATTCGGCTACTGACATTTTGGGTTTTAATGTAACAAGAACCCCATTCGCACCTACAACACGTGGCAAAGACATCGCCGAAATATTCGAACCTGTACCTGAAACAATTGACACTGTTAATATGCGATGTTCATCATTTATAATGGACCGCAATAAATCTGCAACAGCTGCGCCAATACCGTCCCATGTTGCGCCGCGCCCACGAATAATTTCATAGGCTGCATTATGAACACGATATTCAATTGTATTACGTGTCGACACAGATAATGGATTTTTTGTTTGTTTGCAAAAATCGTCTAAAGACAATCCACCAATCGTAACCGATGACCAATCTACGACGCTGCTGTCACCATGCTCGCCCAAGACATATGAATGTACCGACTGGGGTGACACCGACAAATATCGCGACAAAATTGTTCTTAAACGTGCAGAATCAAGCATTGTTCCTGTTCCAATTACACGGGCGGGCGGCAATTTTGCAATAGACTGCGCTAACATCACCATAACATCCAATGGATTTGTAACAAGAATTAATATGACGCGTTTTGGGTCAACATTTGCCATAACTTTGGGTACAATATCACGAATAACCTCGGCATTGTTTTGTAACAAGTCTGTCCGCGTTTGACCAGGTTTTTGGTTTGCGCCTGCGGAAATGATAACTATATCTGAACCACGAACACCACGATAATTATTTACCGCAGAAATTTTTACATCAAATCCAAACGTTGCCGCATGCCCCAAATCTTCAGCAGCCGCACGCGCACGTGCACTATCACGATCAAACAAAACTATTTCATGAACAAGCCCGGTATTTTTAACCGCGGTCGCAACCGCCGAACCAACCGAACCAACCCCTATAATTGCTATTTTCATTTATTTCCCCTTGTTGTTTGCATTATAGCACATTTTAGCAGTTAGTGGTAGTGGTTAGTATCAGCAAAAAATAACGGGGCAACCGCCCCGCCTTTTATTTACGAACAATTAATAAGATTTTGCAACAAATACGAAAGTTGGATCACTGTCATCTAAGCATCTGCGTGATATTTTGTATTTTTCAATTAATGCATCAAACTTTTCGTTTTGAGTTTCGGTATACTTGATACGGAAAAATCCAATTTTACCATTTTCCAGTGCAGATTCTAATTCATCAATATTTTTAACATCATGAATCATGGTTTTATTACGTTGGTCTGCAGCGATATACATATCATGCTGAATCGCATCAAGTTTTGATGCGACCAACTCACCAAAATCTACAACAGATACAGTTTCACGCGATTCTTTGCCCAAATCACGACGTGTTATAGTAACGGTTCCCGTTTCGATTTCACGTGCACCAACTTCTACCCGCAATGGCACGCCACGTTTAATCCACTTCCACATTTTATCAGCACTGCGCATATCAGAATCATCTGTCAACACACGGATATTGCGTTCTGTTAATTGTGATTCAAGGTTATCGGTAAACGCCTTTAACGCGGTCATGTCTTCGTCACCACGTGTAATCGGGATAATTACAACCTGATGTGGTGCGACCACAGGTGGCAAAATTAACCCATCGTCATCACTGTGCGTCATCAATAAACCACCAATCATACGTGTTGATGTTCCCCAACTGGTTGTCCATGCATCCGTTAATTTTCCATCTGTCCCCAAATATTGAATACCAAAGGATTTTGCAAAATGTTGCCCTAAATCATGCGAAGTCCCGGCCTGCAATGCTTTGCCATCTTGCATAATTTGTTCTACGGTATAAGTATGATCTGCGCCTGCGAACCTTTCCTCTGGCGTTTTTTCACCCATAATACACGGTATAGCTAGAACATCACGCATATAGTCGCCATATACTTTGTGCATTTTACGTGCATCTTCATTTGCCTCTTCATGTGTTGCAAAAACATTATGACCTTCTTGCCAGTTAAATTCTGATGTACGCAAGAACATACGCGGACGCATTTCCCAACGCATAACATTTACCCATTGGTTCAACTTTAACGGCAAATCACGATAAGACTGCACCCAACGGGACATTGCCTCGCCAATAATTGTTTCAGATGTTGGACGAATAATATATGGTTCGGTAAGTTTAGATTCCGGATCAGGCTGTAATTTACCATCAATCATTTTCAAACGATAATGTGTAACAACCGCAGCTTCTTTGGCAAAGCCGGCAACATGTTCGGCCTCTTTATTAAAAAACTCTATTGGAATCAGTAATGGAAAATTAGCATTTTGAACACCAGCAGCTTTGATTCTTTTGTCCATTTCATCGCGCATCAGTTCCCATATTGCCCATCCATATGGCTTTATTGTCATACATCCACGCACGGGCGCGTTTTCCGCCAAATCGGCGGCAACTATCAAATTTTGATACCATTCGCTAAAATTTTCTGCTCTAGTCGGAGTTATTGCTGTTTTCATTTTTGTTTACCTTTGTTAATTCATAAAACACATCTTACACATAAAAAAATTATAAAACAAGTACTAAGAAATGGGGTAAAAACCCCATTCCTTTACCTGTGCGAAAGCTTTGTTATCACCTTCTGAATAGGTGTTATAAAATCTGACACACTAAATTCCATTGGCATATTTGATGTGTCAAAATCATTAACACGATATTTCACTTCTATTACATTTTTCGCAATATTATTTTCAGATATAATCAACCGAATTGGTGCAGCAATTAAATCGGCATCCGCAAATTTTTCACCGGCACGAATATCACGATTATCTAAAATAGTTTCTATACCATTTGCGATTAAATCATCGTGAACCTTTTGTGCTAATTCTAATACATTTTTATCTTTGCCATTAAGCCCGATAACATGAACCGCGAAAGGCGCGGTTTCCATATTCCACACAGGACCATTTTCATCAGAACTTTCTTCTAATATTGCCGCCATTACGCGTGTTACACCGATACCATAACATCCCATAACAGGTGTTTTTTCATTTCCATCGGAATCGGTATAAGTTACATGCATAGATTCAGTATAACGTCTGCCCAGTTGAAAAACCTGGCCAATTTCAATTCCACGAACTTTTTGTAATGCTTTGCCACATTCTGGGCAAATTGCAGATTCTTCATCAACCACTTCTTTGTTAGCGCGGAAACCGCAATCACAAATGTACAATGTATCTTCACCCATTTCATGAATCAATTGAAATTCGTGTGTGAATTTACCGCCCATATCACCAGACGATGCCAAAACAGCCGTAAAGTTTTTTAACCCGCATCGTTTGAAAAACCTATAATACGTATCGTAACAACGTTTATAGTATTTATCCAAATCTTCTTGCGTTTCGTGGAAAGAATACCCATCTTTCATAATAAATTCACGTGTTCGCACCAATCCAGCGCGCACACGCAATTCATCACGAAACTTCGTCTGAATTTGGTATAACATAAAAGGCAATTGACGATACGACGTCAAAACTGAACGAGCATAATCCGTTATAACTTCTTCATGAGTTGGGCATATTACATAATCCGTCCCTGATCGACCGGTAAATTTTGCAATATTATCCATTGAATCATAACGACCCGTTTCACGCCATAAATCCGCGCTACAAACGACAGGCAATAATAATTCTTGCCCATCGACAGTATTCATTTCATCGCGAATTATATTTTCTATTTTACGAATGACACTCCATCCCAGTGGAGTTAACGTATACCCCCCTTGGAAAGTTTGGTATACATATCCACCCTTGATTGCAATTTTGTGCCCACGTGTTGTCGCGCCTGATACATCACCTATCAGACGTCTTACGCATAAATTTTCTATTTTCATATTTGTTAACCTTTGATTTCCGTATATTTATCCGAGATAAGTTTGTGCATTTCTTGCGCCATTTGTTTTCTGTCCATACCCGCCAAAGGCGGTGGCGGCAACATATACACATTTACGGTAAATCCACCCAAAACCATTACATGAAAAATTTGACCAAACGCGCTGCGTTCACGGGAACATTTGGGTCCCATATCCTGCTTTGCGTTATCAAAGTACGCATAATGTTCGGCCAAATCTTCATCACCGATTGGTGTACCATCGTGAAAGCAATATTGGGTTACAACTGGTTGAACGGTAACATCAGTACCTTCGGCAACATTGAATAAACTGCTTTTGAATTCTTTGACATACGCACCGTTTGTTGTGGTCCCTTCGGGGAAAATGTAAAGAGGATATTTTATTTTTGCTATTTCATCTTGCACTAATTTCAAAGCTTCGGCCGCATGTGAAGGCCGTCTGTCAATAAATACCACACCAAATTTATTTGCGATATACCCAACCAATGGCCAGTGGCGAACATCATTTTTGGAAATAAAACTGCCCCCGAACATTACCGGAAATGTTGCAATTTCAAACACTGATATATGATTACCCGCAACCAACAAAGGACGTTTCTTAGATATTTGACCATGCTTTACTATCTTTATACTGGCCAATATCAAAAGAATTTTCATAAATACCGCCATATATTTTACAGTTATCGTTTTACGACGTGGCAACAGTGCAATTATTGGTAATTGCACGACGACCATTATCCAAAACGCCGCAAAACGTAATGAACCAGTTATTGTATTAAAGATATTTTGTTTTCTGACCTTTAACATTATGCAACTATTATTCCTCGTCTGATTCTGGTGTTTCTTCGATTAATTCGGCATCAGCGGCATCTTCGCGCAACAAGAATTCAAAGAACGCCCCCAACATGTTTAATGAACCAGTAATCGGCATTAACATAATTTTACCAAGTGTTTGCATTGGTCGTGGTTTTACATCTAAATGTTCCAACGCATTTTCCCGCCCATAAAAATGCTTTTGATACGCGGCATCCATTTTTTTTGTCTGTAACATAACAAAAACATCATATGTATTGAACGGCTTGTCAATAAATACACCCTGACCGAATGTTGCACCCATACGTAAATAGCCCTTGATAAGAGGGGTCATTTGTTTTTTTGCCATATCTTCATCAACAAAAGCGCGCGGCAATATGTTCATTTTTGACATACGAGCATCTACGCCTTCGGCGAATTTTTCGGGTGTTACACGCGCACGCAAACGTATGGGGGACAGATAATTATAGTAAAGGTATGATATCGCCTGGGCTGATTCAACCGGCTTTTGTCCTGTCCATGACGCAACGCCAAACAAGATAACAATTCGACGCCGCAAAATATATTCACTAAGTCCTGCCCATAACATGCGCATAACCAACGCATTCTCGCGGTATTCCTGGGCGACACAGGCACGTGACATTTCGGCAATATTATCAGAAGCTTTTTTTATCTTGGAAATATTAAATTCTGTTTCGGTGTAAAAGCCACCCATTTTGTCAGCATTTTTTTTATCTATGATGCGATATGCCCCCACAATTTTTCCATTATGAAATACCGCCATATAATCGGCATATTTATCAAATGAATCATACTCTTCACGTAATTCGTGCTGTTCTGGGGTCGCGGACGCGCCCTCTTCTGTTACAAAAACATCATAACGCAAACGACGCACCAGACGGCGTTCTTCTTTATTCCGCACAAGTCTAACTTCAAAATCACGAACCTTAATAGCCATATCTGTATCCTTGGTATACTTTTGTATTACAGAAATAGGATACCAAACATCGCCCTGGTGTGCAATATTTTTATTTTTAGGTTCAAATAGTGCTTTTTATTTTAACTTATCAGCAAGTTCAGCAATCGCAATTGCGTACCAATTTGAATTATTCCAACGCTTTATGCGATAAAAATTTGGATAAGTAAGATATGCGGTTATTACTGGACGTGGCGCAACATCGGTATCTGGATTAAAATCATCCGGCGATGCGGTCCCAATATTTGCAACATCTGCAACCAAACCTGCAACCATATTACCTGTTGGTATTGCAGTATTATCAGGATTCAAAACACCCATACCCGCCCATTCAGTCAAAGTCTTTTTTGTTTTTCCATCTAGCAGTGATGTATCAAAATCCGCGGGTAATATAACACGACGAACAATACGTTCTGATTTGTTCCACCCAAGTTTATTTAAGTAATTACCGGCGCTGGCCATCGCATCACCAACACTATTTATAATATCAATCTGACCGTCGTTATTACCGTCAACACCGTATGTTACAAGTGTCGTTGGAATGAACTGAAAATGTCCCATAGCACCTGCCCAGCTGCCTCGAATATTATTTATATCCAATTGATTTGCATCAGCTATTTTCATCAAGGCAAGCAATTGTTCACCAAAAAATTTTTCACGACGTCCGTCATACATTAATGTGATAAATGCATCTACCAGGCGATGACGTGATTTCACCTCGCCATAGTTTGATTCCATGCCCCAAAATGCCAAAATAACATGCGGTGGCAGTCCATACGTATTATCAACACGTGACAACATTGTTGGATATTTTTCACGCATTTGCCGGCCACGCACTACCCGTACAGAATTAACGGTTTTATTAAGATACTCGTTCAGTGTCAATTTGAATTCAGACTGATTTCTGTCGCTTTTAACAATTGAAGGTATAAATGCTGGATTACGCAAAGTTGCATTTATTGTTTCATCCGATATTCCCTGCGCAGTAGCGCGCGCGCGCACATCTGCCAAAACAGCATCCCAACGTTCTGAATTAAATATACATTCTTCGGCATGTAAATGCCCATAAAAAAATGTCATGATTAAAAGCGCCAATAAACAGTACCTGCGCCGCATTTCTATCCCCCAAAATTAAAACGCATATTTGATACCAATATGTAATCCAAATGATTGCCACGTAGCATTCTTTAACGAGTTACTGACATATTCAGTATGTGCCGGAACAGTTTGAAGATATGGTAATCCATTGTCATCCAACATATATTGTCCATTTTCATCATATACAAAGTCTGTATATTCGGCTATGTAAAGTTTTCCAGGAATGCTGCCGACATGAAAATAATTTGTATCGACTTTTAATGCCAACTGGACACGTGACGAAAGACGTAAATTATATTCCATCTCCGCGGAATACGCATACGCACCATTACTACCTTCATCCAAGAAACTTGGGCTTTGTTGCCAATCTGTACGATTCGGCCAAATGCCTTCGGATGAATATTTTGGTAAACTTACTTGAACATAGAAACGTAACTTGTCTGCAAGGGTCATTTGCTTTTCTATTTCAAGTCCAAAGTAAAAACCACTCCACGTAGTATTGTATATGTGTGTCACGCCACCAACCTTAATTGGTCCATCACCACCAATGATAACACAATCGCCTTCATAAACACCCCATGGTATTTCACCCATTGCCGAATTATAATCTGTTGTGGTCAAATATTCGCCTAATTCGGTTACATAACCTATCGAGGATGGGGGCTGAACGACAACTTTGATATCTTCGGGACCCATACATACTTGGTACCAAGTATCTGGTGGGGTGGTATCAATAGGCAATGCGTAATAGTATCCTTCTTCGTCACCATAAACGTACTCACCCTGATCCGTCATCAACGGCAAATAGATACCCTGATTTGGATACAAATGATCGGACATCTTTAGGTCATGTTTGAAAATTTCATAACCAACAACTGGGGACAATTTCCACCCACCAATATCCCAGATGTGATGTGCGCCGATTCCAAGACGTAAATGCTGTGTTTTACCCGTTTGATCACCCATAGATATCGTAAATATACCATTGGCTGGGTCAGACCAATCATATGGTTCCAAATCATAATCCATGGACATTCCGCCATGATTCATTTCACCAAAGGAATATTCACCAAACGCAAACATATCGAAATTACGCAGTGAAAAGGTATGACGCGCACCGACAAGAATCTCATCAAATATCATATCGTCCCATTCAAGTACCGAATTTACCCCAGTTTGAAATTCAAAATCCGCAAATCTGCGATTGTACGCGGCATACACATGTGTTTTGTAATCAACTTCGGGGGTTGTTGCAACGCCATTTACGGTCATCATTCCGGCGTTAGTATATGTCATGCCATCCTGGTACGATATTGGTGGCACATATTGCCTTACGCGTTCATTAGTATAGCTGTATGTACGGGTACCAACTACCTGTTTTGAACCGGATGCCCCAACATATTTTGTGTACCCTTGGTTTGCATACCCACCATAATTCATTTGATTAGAATTTGCCGCGGCCATCGTTTGATAGTATACAGGCACCCCTTCATTTGCGCCAAATGCCGCAAAATGAACAAAAACAAGCGGTAATAAAGAAACTAATCCCTTTCTCATCCCCATTCTTGCCATATTATATCACAAAATTCGCTTGATAAAAAGCACTTTATAACTTGCATGCAAATATATGGGTTGTAAGATGTAACTTATGAATAAACCGCATAATATTTACATTCATGTGCCATTTTGCATTAAAAAGTGCAATTATTGCGCTTTTTATTCACGTGCCTGCCCAGAACCCGATTGGGATTCATATGCCGCAAAAATTATCGATGAACTTAAGATTTTTGGTCAAATACTTGGGCGTGTACCTGTTCCTACAATTTTTTTTGGTGGTGGAACACCGTCACTGATGCCAGAAAAAATATTTGCAAAAATTCTGAATGAAATTCACGCAAATTTTGACATTACGCATGATGCAGAGATTACCTTAGAGGCAAATCCAGGCACGCTGCCAATATCTAAACTGGATGAATTTTGCAATATTGGTATGAATAGGTTATCAGTTGGTGTTCAATCATTGGATGACAAAAAATTGCAATTTCTGGGGCGTATTCACAACGCGCATGACGCAACAATGCTTTTGGAAAGCGCTATAAACCGTGGCATTAGGGTTTCTGCGGATTTTATATACGGTCTGCCTGGGGATAGTGTTTCAGATGTGATAAAAACATGTTGCCAAATAAACGACATGGGAATTTCACATTGCTCGATGTATGAATTAACAATTGAACCAAACACACCATTTGGACAAATGCAAATGGACATGCCAACAAATGAGGTCATGGCAGAAATGTATATGGCTATTGGTCAGAATCTTAATTTACCAAGGTACGAGGTATCAAATTATGCCGCCCCTGGTAATGAATGTCGTCATAATCAAAATGTATGGGATGGGGACGCATATATTGGTATTGGCGAAGGGGCTGCTGGACGCATTTTTGTTAATGATACTTGGTATGAACAATTGGGCGGTGGTAAATTGTTTGAAAAAATGACAAATGAAACACGCGCAATGGAACGAATAATTACTGGGATGCGGACTATGCGTGGGGTATTGCTTGATGAATGGGTGAAAAAAATTATAAATATTGAATTTGCAAAATCACATTCAGATATGCTAGGCTTCAACGGGAACAGATTATTTGCAACAGATAAAGGAATAATCGTTTTGGACGATTTAATAACAAAATTGGTAAAATAAAATGCGGCATATTTGGTTAAATATTTTTGGAATAGTTTGTGTGGTAATCGCGATAATATTCGCGATATGTTACAAAGGGGGCAAAAAAATGACATCAGGAATAAAAATTGAAAATATGGATTTAACGACAAATCCTGGAAATAATTTTTTTGATTATGCAACGCTTGGGTGGCGCCGTTCTAATCCTATTCCAGATGATTATACCCGTTATGGAACATTTGATGTATTGCATGAAACAAATCTTGAACGTGTGCGTAATATTGCCGAAACAGATGATGGAAAAATTGGTACTCTTTACAAAATCGCGATGAATGAATCACGATTGAACAGTGAAAAAACAAAACCAATTGAAAAATATTTTGCCGAAATAGATGCAATAAAAAATAAAGATGAACTGCCAGAATATCTTGGAAAAAACCACGCATTCTTTTCATCATTTTGGGGTGATGTGGTTGCGTTGGATGAACAAGACAGTGAACATTTCCTTTACAATTTGCACCAGGGTGGCACAGGTTTATCGCGTGACTATTATTTTGATACTGATGCACGCACCATTGAAATTAGAAAAAAGTATGTTGAATTTATTACGGCACAACTAAAAAATTTCGGCGTTCAGGCTAAGGCCCAAGATATATATAATCTTGAGGAACGCATGGCAAAATCTTTCTTTACCAAAGAGGTTTTACGCGACCCACATGCGAATTATCATAAAATGTCACGTGCAGAATTTATTGATGAATACGCCGGGTTTGATTGGAAAAGATATTTTACTGCACGTGGTTCGAATGCCGCGGAATACATAAATGTTGGACAACCATCCGCAATCAAAGAATCAGTTAAAATAATAAATGATTCAAATTTAGATTTAATAAAAAACTATCTTAAATACCGCGTAATTTTGGCAGCGGATGGTTTTCTAGATGATAAAACATATGATATATCTTTTGATTTCTTTAATCGTGAAATGTCCGGTCAGAAAGAAAAAAAGCCACGTTGGAAACGCGCAATTTCGATTCTTAACGGAACTATTGGCGAAGAAATAGGACACCTGTATGTAAAAAAATATTTTCCGGCATCGGCAAAAAAACGCATGCAAGAATTGGTTGAAAATTTACGTCGTGCGTATGCGTTACGTATTGAAAAACTTGATTGGATGTCAGATGCCACGCGTGCCCAGGCATTAAAAAAATTAAATTCGTTCAAGGCAAAAATTGGCTACCCAGACAAGTGGCGTGATTATTCAAAATTAAAACTGGATGAGAATGAAAGTTTATTTGAAAATATGATGCGTGTTGCAAAATTCGAAGATGATTTTTGGTTAGCAAAAATTGGAAAAGAAAATGACCCAACATTATGGTACATGAATGCGCACGAAATAAATGCATACTATGATCCATCAACGAATGAAATCTGTTTTCCGGCGGGTATATTGCAATATCCATTTTTTGATATGAATGCCGATGATGCATTTAACTATGGTGCAATTGGTGCGGTTATTGGACATGAAATGACACATGGATTTGATGATTCTGGGCGACATTTTGACCAGAATGGAAACATGCGTGATTGGTGGACAGATGCCGATGCCACCGCATTTGAAAAGCGTGCAAATGTCATGCGTGAATTTTTTAATAAAATTGTAATTACCCCAGACGTTCATGCAAACGGCGAATTTACATTAGGTGAAAACTTGGCGGATTATGGCGGTGTTACGATATCGTATACAGCATATAAAAATTTTGGTAAACCAACCGTAACAATTGATGAATTTACACCGGATATGCGATTCTTTATCGCATACGCGGGTGTGTGGGCGGGGAACATACGTCCCGAACAAGCATTGGTTCAAACCAAGACAAACGAACACTCGTTAAATGAAAATCGTGTTAATGGAATATTACCACATATTGACGCATGGTATGATGCATTTAATATTAAACCAACAGATAAAATGTACGTTGCCCCCCCAGAGCGTGTGCGATTATGGTAGAATGTTGTTGAAAAAACGGCGCACTACGCGCCGTTTTTACTAACCACTAATCACTATTTCTTGGATACCCGCTCACGAAATTCGTTGCATGGACGAAAAGAGGTTACACGACGTGCGGAAACTATTGCGGTTTCACCTGTCTTGGGATTGCGCCCAATACGTGCCGATTTATCCAAAATTTTAAATGTACCGAAACCTGCGAATTTCACTTCTTCGCCATTTTTTAACGATTCACAAATTTCATCAAAAATTAAATCTATTAACTTTCCAGACTGAGATGCCGTAAAGCCGAATTTATCACGCAATTTTAATGCCAAATCATTTCTTGTTATTGTTGCCATTTTTTACACCCTTATTAAAGTTGCCCCCCATGTTAGCCCACTGCCAAATGCGGGATATAAAACTAACTGACCATGCTTAATAATACCATTATCAAATGCATATGCAAGTGCTAATGCACCGGATGCACCACTGGTATTTGCATGACGATCCACCGTAATTAAAATTTTTTCTAATGGAAACCCAAGGCGTGCCGCACATGATTGAATAATCCGAATATTCGCCTGGTGCGGAATAATCCAATCTATATCATCCTGGGTAATGCCGGCATGTTCCATAATATAACGTGCCGCATCAGGCATCAATGATACCGCCATCTTATATGTTTCGGGGCCGTTCATAATTATTCTATGATCTGGCGATCCATGTAACATATCGAATTTCTTGCCATCAGACATCACAACCGTATCAATTATCCCAGAATAGCTGGACGAAGAACGTTCAAATATCAATGCGCCAGCACCATCACCAAACAAAACCGCCGTTGATCTATCATTCATATCGACAAAACGTGACATTTTTTCGGCGCCAATAATCATTATTCTTTCATGAATACCGGCGGCAAAGAAACCACGTGCACAATGCAATGCATAAATAAAACCAGTGCATGCACCACGAACATCAAATGCCGGAATATTTTTTGTTGCGTTTAATCGACCTGTAACCTGGACCGCAACAGATGGGAAATCAAGTTCAGGCGTTGTTGTTGCAACGATAATCATATCAATATCATCTATGCCTAAACCCGCATTGGTCAGCGCCGCACGCGCCGCATTTGTTGCCATATCAGTAACAGTTTCGTTTTCGGCGGCAAAATGACGTTCACGAATGCCAGTGCGCGAAACAATCCATTCATCTGTGGTATCCATAACACGTTCAAAGTCCGCATTAGTCATGACGCGGGCGGGCAAATAAGATCCATATCCAATTAGTCTGTTTCCCATTTTTTATATTCTTTGCGATGTCTGAGTATTATACAAGATTTAATATAACTTGCAATATCAAAATCTGTGGTTAGAATATAAGAAGTTGTGTCCCCATAGTTCAATTGGATAGAACAAATTCCTCCTAAGAATTAGATGCTGGTTCGATTCCAACTGGGGATACCAAAAACAAAAATGGATCTAACATGAAAAAAAATCGTGCCCTGGGAATTGGGATTATTGCCGGCATTTTGCCACATTTGTTTTGCTGTGTATTGCCGGTAGTTTTGGGAATTATTGGTATGATTGCACCAGATTTTGCAGACCATGAAATCATTCCAGAAAGTGCGGAAATATGGTTATTTGTATTTTCTTTTTTGATGCTGATTTTATCGTGGATTATGTATTTCAATCATGAAAGCTGCGAATGCCAACACTGTAATAACACACACCATCACCGTACACAAAAAATTATATTGATTTGCATAACAATAATAACTATCGGCGGGATTGTGGCGCATTTAATATCGCACCATTAAATTATTCATCTTTGACGCATTGGCGATTTTCATTCAAACTGTATCCGTTATAGCATCCGTATTTTGCGTAATATGTCTGTCCTGCGCGGAACTGAATACTTGTTGCACAGTTATTCCAATCTGCATCTGTGCACCACGCCTCGAACTTTCTGTGTGCATCTGTACCGCTAAAATTGATATTGCATGTATCTAGGTATGAATAGTTATCGGTTGAACTGGTTACATTATATGGTTTTGTCGGTGTAGAACCGCATACCTTGGTCGGACAACGTGATGATTTATTACCACCGTATGTCTCGTACAAGATGTCCGTTTCTCCTTGTGTACATTCACATTCTTTATTTGTACTGTTCTGTGTATAACCTTCTGTGCATACCCACTTGTCATAAAAATCTTTATCCCAAAATTGACTTGTATTTGTATAACTGGCAAATGGGTTGGCAGAACAGCCTGATGTCCATGCAGAATTTGAACACCAACCTACAAATTCTTTGTGTGTCGAGCGTTCATATAACAATGTACAATCTGACCAATCACCATAATAATGTTCATCACCACATTTGGTTGTTGGGCACCCAAGCGCGACTCTTCCAGAATGATGCATCTTGGTATTTGTTTGTGCCGGGTAATTATCGGGACATGCATGTTCGGAACCACGACTCCACTTTGCGGTCACATTGTAGTAAATCCAAGTTGGATTGTTTGTTTTTGGAATACGCACGAAAGCATCCGAGTCCCATGAAAGTGTAGCATTGTTATCACCGCTGACGCCACGGCCAACCAGCCAACCAACAAAATTCGGACCTGTGTATTCTTTACCTTTGCAATATTCATAGGCATTTGGAACCGTAAATGAATCACCCATTTTACCTGTGAAACTTGGTATTGGGCGATCGCTGCGTCTAAGACTGCCTGTGCCGCAACTAAATTTTACGGTAATTGTTCTGTCGTCCCAGCCAAAAGTATCGCCTTTGTAGCAAATTCCTGCAACAGAATCCCATGTGCCACCCGCAGACGAACATTCACTATTGTTCATACAACCACTGGTGTCACTGCTGTTACAAACGGGTACATAAGTTGCAGGTGTAGTTTCAACCCAAGTAGTTTCATAAATATGCCATGCGCAATAATTTTCCGTCATCCATGCACGGTCATTACATTGCCACTTTGCGTAATACACCAAATGCCCTTTGGCAGTTGGTGGTATTATAACGGTCTTGCTGTGTGTATTGGTATTACATGCTGATTTCAACTGGTCATCCAAGCACCATCCGAAAAACGTTCCCACGCCAAGTTGCGTATCACATGTCATCTGTGTCGTTTGACCTGCGATATATGTCCCACTGCATACAGGTCTTTGCTCTTGATACGGCATTCCCGCATTTTGAACAAAATATACCCGATATGTGCACTGGCCATTAGACCAAGTTCCACCATTGGCGACACAATCCTGCTGAGTATTACCTTGACCTGAATTCTGAACACACTGACCACCCGATTGCGTATACCCTGTATCACACTCATATTTTGATGAAGCCGCGGTACTTTTTTCACTTAAAACGCCCTGTTGAATAAGCTCACTGGGGGTCTTTTCAATTGTTCCAGATGACCCAACGACACGTGTGTTGCCAATATAAAAACCATCAAACCTCCCATGTGATGTTTGTGGTAACAAATTGCTAATTGATGTTACCTTGGTTCCATTACAACCACTTGTCGGAATTGAACTATAGAAACCATCACACTTATTTTGTAATTCATAATAAAGGGTTACCGCCCCAGCTGTACCAGAACAAACACATATACCACAAAAGATTAACCCAAATTTGCGTAACATAACTACTTCTTTATTATGGTTTTACACTTGACGAGCCGTCACCTACGCTCCCTTTTAATATACATGTTGGGCTGCCAAGTGTTGTATTTATACCATATCCTGAATCACACTGTAATGTCGGGCAACCATCCCATAAATTCTCTATCATGTAACTGCCACTGACAACATAGTACGTCGTACCACCCGATACAATAGTACGGGGCATAGATACACCCAAACTAGTTTGAGTATCTCCTTGATTAATCGCAACACAGGTTCCATGTAGATCGCTATAATACTGACCAATTGTACAGAAATTATTGCATACGGTTCCCATAATCGTTGCAGAACTATTGTTAATCGTCCCAAATTCATTGGTACTGCACGATGCCATCTTGTTCGGATGATACCAATTCGTTTTGTTCGTAATTAAATATTTCAGGGTATAGTTACTGCCACACGCTGTCTGAACCGCATTAACACCAGTCAGACTGAAATTATCACCCAGTGAACACGTTTGTGTCGGACCCGAACAAGAAACATTATTGCCCCACTGATCCTTGAATGCATAAGTTATGTTTACATTACCGCTTTCACGTTCGCATGTTGGGTTATATGTGCTGCCACCATCGGATACCGTGTAACCATTATTGCACGATGTATCATATCTGACGTCGCCCTTACCCAAGTTGTCATATGTATCCCACCAAATACCCGTTTTCAATGTACAGTTTGCATTTTCACCCGGGGCACAATTACGCGCCCAACCGCCATATACATCTATGGTAATTGGCGCAGTTGTTTGCTCACCATCACATTGACCATTCACCAATGTACCTTCGCATATGATTGGAACTTCCGTTTCACTCATAACTACGATTGCATGTCCGGTAACCGATATTGTCACATTATTCAAATTCTTTGGAAAGAAGTTGTTAAAGGCACCGCCTTCGGTTGTGCTGATTTGAGTTACGACGTTTTGTGGAACTGGATCCATGAAATAACCACGGAAAGTATAGTCATTATTTGCATGCGGTGTACGAATATTTCGACACCAATTGCCCGTAGAAACATTGCATGTCGTTGAATCTTGGACACAGCAATTACCACTTACGACCTTGCACCCTTTGCCACCATAACATGCCAATTTCAACCCATCATTTCCATCACGAACAGCGACTGTAGAATTGCCACTTGGTTTATCGTGCAAATTCATATTAACTTTCCAATAGCAATAATTTTTATATTCACCATTTATCAAACGCCAGCATGTTAATTGAGATGGCGGAACGGTTTCACCACGTGGATTTAAATATTCACCATTTTGTTCTACACAAACGCCATTATCATTTGCCTCTGTACCATCTGGGCAATGATATGCCGCATTGTAAACGACGGTGCCAGCGCTTTCAGAACTTACAACTGGTGTACGACTTGCCGTTGATGCGCTTTTACCCTGTTCATACCAACCAACAAATTCTGCCCCATCGACACGGGTCCCTGTGCTGTAATCTCCAAGGCTTCCCCCTTTATCGACCTCAACCGATGTTGAACCGCCAATGGTTCCTGCCCCAGTATTTAAAACGACATCAACCTTGTTTCCATCATCAGTGTCTTTTGGTAATGGTTCTAATTCAACCGTATATAGTGTTCCACTTGTTGTTCCGTGTGAAAAACCATTGGTGCCAACCTGGCAAGGAACCTTGGATCCAGCATAGAACACCGTACTATCCCCGGAAACACCCTTGTATCTGAATGCGACAATTGTTTCACCTATAATACTGCTAGGTATTGTTACTTCATTTGTACTGCCGATTGTGCATCCAACCGTTGTTGCATTGCCGGAACTATTGTAAATTCGCAGATTTATCCTTGTTAATTCTGTTGACGGTGGTGTTGTGCCTGTACATGTCGCATTCGCGCCTGATCCGGATAAAGTCCCCGTTTTGCACTGACCGATTGTATATGTTACATCGCCACGATCCATTACACTGGCAGTAACATTTTTCACATCCAAACTGCATATACTGGAATCTGCGCATTCTTTGGCCCAACCGGCACACAGTGGCATTGGATAATAATCCTCTTTGCCGCATGATGTATTTGTTGAAACAACCCAATTTGGTGCACGCAAGTAAAGTCCATTATTAGTGGTATTCAACGGAACGTATGCCGCACCAGTAGTTGTACTTTCCGTGGTAACCATACCCGGCCATTTTGATGTGAAAAATCCACGCAGGCGATATCCGCTGTTTGTTGGCATTGTAATATTTGTTCCGCCCGAATAATTTGCATCATTAACACGCTGTGTGCGTGCGGCATCTGTGAAATACCCCTCGCCTTTCTTATAGTATAATGTGACCACGGCGGCGCCATCTTTACTGGCATTGCATGTACCATATGTATTTGCCTGATCGGTTTTATGCGGATATACAACAATCTTTACTGCATCGCATGTTGAACGTCCCTTTGTTGGGGCATTAGCCTCGACAATGTCACCGGTATTACTGTCATATTGCAAATAAACCGTGCCGGAATCATAATATGTTGCAGAAAGCGTTGCACCATCTTCGCCCAACAACCCGGCTTGCTCTAACTTACTTATATCGCCATAAATCGTCCCATCAACATCGACTATTTTTTCACCATTAAGGTAAAAACCATCAAAATCTTTGTTGTCTTGTGATGATGCAGAAATTTTACTGGCTTTGTCAGACGTGGTACCACAGCCACTGGTTGGAATATTCAGGTATAACCCTTCGCATGCACCATACTTTTCATAGTAATAGACGTCACCAAATGACACATTTGATACAAATGTCACTGGAACAATACCCAAAATATATGCAATACACCTTTTCATTTGGCACCCCATTACAATGACAAACTATACTGACCTATTTAATTTATTATGGAGCGGCAACAAACGGAACAAGTCGCAAATTGTCATCAGAATCTGCAACCCATATTGCCTTACATGTTGTCGATGCCGACGATAATGTAATTGTATCACCCGCTGCAGACGTTGAACTGCTGCCCCCACATTGCCAACCATCAAACTTTTGACCGGATGGTGCACTGCAATATGCGCCTATATTTGTAGGCAATGTGAAACTGGCCGTTGTAGTTGTAACCGGTGATGAGCCTGTTACCGCGGTTCCACCATTACAATTATAACTAACCGTATATGATGATGATGTGTTTTCTGTCCACTTTGCCGTTATAGTGAACGCACTTGTTGGTTTATTGCTGATAGTATTTATCACACCGCCAGCGGTTATGTATTGTGTATTATTATAGTAATGTCCACCATATGTATTATTTGGTTTAACTGGTTTTGTTATCGATGTTATTGCGGTACCACAGCCACTTGCCGGAGTATCTTTGTACCAACCGTTGCAAACACCATTTTTATCATAGTATATATAACTTGGAGAACTTGGTGAAGAAATAGCGCCATCAGCCAAAGTCACCGTAACCCATGATGGGGTAGATGACGATGGTGGTGTGCTGCTATAGCACGCATAATAAGTCAAATTGCTCGCCTTGTTTGCGCTTATGCTAACACTGTTGCCTGAACTACACGATCCGCCACAATTCTGACTTGTGCACCATCCACTAAAATTACTGCCGTGGTTTGAACAAGTTAGTGTCGTTTCCGAACCCGATGTATAAGATTGCGAGCATGCGGTACTGCCATTATCATTAAATGTTACCGTATAAGTGGTTGGTGTACTTGGGGTGCTAGTGCAATTATAGTGTGCGGTACAGACTACATTCCCCGTTGGGGTATATGATGTAAGATATCCTAAAACAGTTGAACTGTTACCACATGTCCATCCGTCAAATGCACAATAAGCCGGCGTAGTGCACCCAAATTTTGGTAATGTGATACTGCTAGTAGTCGTTTGCGAATTTATGTTTCCTGAACCTTGTCCACAGCTAAATGCCACAGTATACGCGGTACCGCCACTATTACCATTACCGTTACCCCCGCTGTTACCATTACCACCACTTACACCACCACCTACATTAGTTTGGCAATCACCAGTTACAGTGTTAAATTGCAACCCCATGACCCAGCAATTCATTTCGCCCGGTGTTGGTGTATCAATTGAATACCCATTCACTGACATACATGTAACTATTGTTGAACGGCAGGCGTTTATCGCTATGTTCGCTTGCATTTGTGCATTCGCGTTACTGCTGGTTCCCCATTCGCTTGGTTCTTCGGTTGGATATCCATTTTGTGCCAAACATGATGTTACATCGGTTATACAACTTTCGGCATATTCAGACAAGACCTCGTCCTGTTTCGCCTTTATCTGAACCAACACACGACCAAGGTATTGCTTAATAACATCGTTTGTCGGATTATATTTCAGGTTTGTTCCCTTGCCTGTATATGTGTAATCTTGGCACTTGTTCAATACCGATACGCACATACCATAATTACGATCCCCGTCTATGTAACCTATCTTGTTCTGCAAATATTCTGACATATTCACACTGGCATTACGTGCCGCCGTTGCGGTTACTGTCTGTTCAATATAATTCGCCAATGTATCATTCGTTCCGGCACCCCATGCATTGTTTTGATCCATCGGTGATGTATATGTGCTGGTATAACTATTACATGAACCTGTCGCGTAATCCCAAGTTCTGTAAAGGTTCACATCACAAACGTCACTTGTCATAACGCTGCTTACGGTTGATGATAATGATGGATCTATGGCATGACCAGGTTGTGAACCAACGACTATGTCACCATTAACAATGTAACGTCCTGTTGGGTCAAGGCAGTTTTCATAATCAGATCCACATACAAATTCGTCCTGCATACATGAATCCAATGCATTTATACATCCACGCATATCATATTCATTCTTGGCCTGCGCAACCATTAAACGTGCCTTTTGTAACACACCCTGGGCGTTACGAACCGTCGCCGTCATTTGATCGTTGGAATCATTCAGCGCCTTTTCATACGCAATACATTCTTTGTCTATTTCCAAATCGTATGCGTTTGTTATCAACGATGCATCTACACCCTGTGCGGTGCATGCCTTTAATACGTTCGTTTTACAACGGTTGGTTGCTGTTTTATACAATTCCTCGCCACGCTGGTTGCTTACATTTGAATTACCAGACAAACCACCCAAGAACGACGATAAATCAAACCCGGTGCTGTCGATACTGAAATCAAGCAACCCGCTGATATCGAAACTTAATCCACTGGAACTGCTGGTTGCGTTACCAGATTTGACCTCTATTATCATATTTTTAATTTTATCAAGGCTGGTTTTGATTTGGCTTGTATCGGCCTTGGACTGCATTGTTAATTCCGCCTCGGTCTGACTAAATAATGTTTCAACCTCGCGCGCGGTCAATCCAATGTATTGTATTTTTTGTGCAACGTCTTGCAGGTCTTCGGTCGCCTGTTTTAATGCGGCCTCGGCCTTGGCATAATTTTTTAGGTTGGCACTGCAACTGCAACGACCCTGATTTTCATCCAAGACATTGCAATAATTATCCATACATGCCGCATATTGTGCCTTACAGTAATCTGTCATTTCTGCCAATTCATCCATTTCAGATGCATCCGCCGCAACCTTGTTGCTATCCGTAGATATACCGCTGGACGATGCAACACGTATAACCGGTGAACGTCTTACGCTGGCCCCTGTTTGTCTAACGCTGACACGTGAATTATCAAACGCATTATACAGTGTGGTTCCACCACCTGTGACACCATTATCTGTTATTGCGGTTACCGTATTCTGTGTACGTGCTGCACGTGAAACACGTGCACCGTTACTTGCGGTCGTCGCACCGCGTGTTGCAGTATTTCCCGCTGTCGTTGCAACACCAGTCCGTCCCGTTGCAACCGCCCGGGCGGTCCCTGCATTTGCACGCGCAACCGCGGTGCGTGTTGCCCCAGTTGTTGCAGTACGAGATGCGACACTTCTTGTTGCGCTAGAACGTGGTGAAGTACTGGTTGTACGAGATGCAACCGCACGCGATGAATTACCCGCCGCATTGCCACGCCCGGAAACACGGCCATTTGATGTTGATGCCGGAACTGTTCGTGACGCAGTTGAACGATTTGCACTGTTGCGGGACACTGCCTGTTTATGTATAACCGTTACGGGCGCCTTTACTTCCTCTTCTTCCTCGGAAGGAATTTCGTCAGAGTATTCATCCTCGATATATTCGGAATCCGAATACTCAACGATTTCTTCCGGTTCATTATAGAATACGGGCGCAACCTCGGCAAATGCCGGCATTACAAGCAACCCACCAAGAAAAACTGCAAATCTTTTCATTGTAAATTCTTTCCTTCTATTCTCTTCATTTTATCATAAAAGACATTTCTATACAAGCACATTTATGCCACTGAACTTCCGCAATGGCACAAAAGTAAGCAATGCTATTTCATGACAAATAAAACCCATCCCTTTCGAAACGAATTTTAATATTTTATGAACTTGCAACGCAAGCAAAAAATTTTTAATCCGTAATGAACGATTTTCTTTTAACTTGCAAAAAAAGCGGTTATTTTATAACATTACGTCAAAGCATAAAAAAAATGATTCTAGAGAAATTTTCTTGGCTGTTATTCGCGATACCGTTTGTCGGATGTCCGACAATTCCAACCAGCATGCATGACAAACGCATGTCCGGGTACAAACCAAAAATTACCAACAAAGATTTTGATTATAACCCATTAGAAACTCCGGTGGCCAGTGAGTATATTCAAGAACTTACAAGGGGCAAAGACCCCAGTGGCGCAACCCTTATTGATGATGGTTTGTCGGCGTTTGTTGTCCGGGCGGCCTTTGCACGTATGGCGACCAAGACTATTGACCTGCAAACATATATTTACAGTAATGATTTTTCATCGCATGTTTTGATTGGGGAATTAAAAAATGCCGCAGATCGTGGGGTCAAGGTCAGAATATTGATTGACGATTATGGTACTAATTCTGATATTGCCGATATTATCTTGTTGAATCAACATCCAAATGTCGAAGTAAAAATTTTTAATGCTGTAAAACGCCGATCTCGATTTTTTTACTATCCTCAAATGCTGATGGATTTTAATCGCTTGAATTCACGTATGCATAATAAACTTTTCATTGTTGATAATGTCGCACTGATTACAGGCGGACGAAATGTAGGCAGTAATTATTTTATGCCCGAAACCGCATCAAATTTTTCTGATACGGACATTTTATGCATGGGCGCAATTGCACGTGATGCCACAAAAAGTTTTAATGCATATTGGAATCATCATCTGGCGGTACCGGCATCAGTTATTCCAAAGGCATGTTCAAAACATGCGCTGAAAAAATTAGACAGACAGTTTCAGAAACTTGCCCAGGCCAGCGCGATTAACACAAGAAAGTTTAATACTATCATCTCGTTGGCGATACGTGAATATAGACGTAAAAATTTTGGCTTCTCGTGGGGTCATGGACGGTTTATCGCTGATCCGCCCGAGAAAGTAGATATGCCACGCCAACGTAAAGAAAAATATCGTGGTGAAATTATAATCACCCTTAATCGCCTGTGGCAAGAAACTAAGAAAACCGCCTATGTTTCTGCGGCATATTTTGTTCCTGGAACCGGCGGAATGAAAATGGTATGTAACGAGGAAAAGTCCGGCGTACATGTAACAATAGTTACTAATTCATTGGCGTCAACGAATGCCCCTACGGTTTATGGCAAATGGGAAAAATACAGAACTAAATTAATTAAATCGGGGGTAGATGTTTACGAATTTATGCTTGCCGCAGAAAATAGACGTGGAAAAATTCGCAACCGCGAAAGAAAACAGGCGCATTTCTCTGTTATGCACAGCAAAACTATCGTATTTGATAACAAAATATCCTGGATTGGCAGTTTTAATCTCGATCCACGCAGCACATATTACAATACTGAAAATGTGGTCGTATTTGAAAGTGCCGAATTTGCAAGAAAACTGCGTAATATGATAATTGACGACACCAGAATATCATGGCATGTAACAAATAAAAATAATACTACCATGTGGACAGGTTTTCGACCTGGTGACACAAAACCACGTGTATACTATCATAACCCAGATACGACAATTTTTAGACGCATATTTAAAATTTTAACAAAAATCATTCCCGAAAAATTCGTCTAATTGCAATACGTTGACGATAAACTTAAATTTTTTTTAATTTTTTTTATTTTTTCTCTTGACCCACGATTCGTTTTTATTCTATCATCGGTGTATAGACAAGGGACCAAAACTTAAAAACCCCAGAAATCTAAAGAAAACGCGGTTTTCTGGGAAAAACAAGGAACAAACTAAAAATTTAATTCAGTTTTTTGTAAATACACCGTGTAAATACAAAACTGCCTTGAATTTTTGCCAACAACGCCCACAAAGGAGGGACACACATGCCAAAAAACATCAAAGAAATCATGATCGCGTTGCACAAGGTTTTAAGCACGACTGTATGGGTTAACGCGGATCGTCAGATAATATCACTTAGTGATGAATTGCAGATTGGGCATAACAATTCACCACGTTCTATCGAAGATTTACCGCGCACATCTTTAATTGGTGCCTATGTATCATTACAGATACGCACCGATAATTTTGATGTAGCAGCGGAAAGTCTTGAAACAAAAGAATTGGCGTTGCGCGTAAAAGAAATGGTCTTTGCCGAAGCGAAACGTATTTTGGATGCGGAAAGCGAAAAGACAACAAATAATGTTGCAATGGCAGCGTAATTTACACACAACAAACACAGTTTCCGGGTTCCGGAAGGAAGGAGAGCATATCGGCGGGCAACCGCCGATGTGTATTTTAAATAAGGTAAACTACACATACATCTTTAATAGTTCTTGTTCCACTCGGCCACAACTGTTCTTCTATTTTTGCTTTAAACTCAACATCTGGTGCAGGAAGACCAGCGCCCTCAAAAGCAGTTTTTAGCTCTTCGCACTTTCTTTGGGTTGTACCTACACAATAATACTCAAAGATGAGAGGCATAGGATTCTTTTCAACACTACGGCATTTCTGTTCCAAAATAGACTCCGCAAGCGCCGTGTTGGCATAGCCATCACGATTTTCTGTATTATCTACTTGTTGTGGCTTGGTACCTTGGGCACATTTTGACTTGTCTATTTCGCATTTCCAATATCTGCCATAAATTTCTCGTGTAACGGTCCACTTGCCCCCAAGCTGTTTACATTGATACCCATGTCCCGCACCATTTTTTATGGTTGCATCTAACATATCTGGATTATTACGATAGTTTGTCAAAGCGATAGACATTCCAATATAAGAATTACCATTTAAATCTTCACAGAACTTCTCTTTGGTTATTCCATAATCTTGTGTTGGATTTTCTAATATTGACCAATCGGTTGTATTTTGATTCTGTTGGGTGGTTACAGTTCCCTGCCCCAATGAAGATGGACGCAAACCGTCATTATCGGAAATGCTAAGTGGCTGTGCACTAATTGGTGTAATACTTATCGTACCCGGCATACATTTACCATGTTGTTTATCATATGTCGCGGTTGGGTCTGGACATGCGCACTGTCTCTTATTTTCTGTTTGGGTCATAGCATCTGGACATTGACAATCGCCATCAGCATTACGCCCTGTGCCACCGCTATTTCTGCATTCTTCATCCAACGCTTTGGATAAATCATCCATATTGTTGTATAACACGGGTTTATTGTTTTCACCCGCAGTAGCGCCATCTGTTACGGTATTATTTCCTTTACCGCGATTTAAGTATTCTTGGGCACCCAAATCTGCCGAATGTTTTAGGGTTGATTTATCTACGGTTGCTAAATAATTTTTTAATCTATCTAGCGTTTCACATGCATCTCTTTCGTGTTCTTGAACACCGTTTCCACTGTTATATGATCTGGTTGCTTGCATTGCATCAATATCAGGCGTAAATTTGGTATAATCCCAATTTCTTGAAAATTGTAATGCCTTATCACCCGGTATCATATAACCATCTTTGGTATATAACACTATATTACTTCCATCAAACCCAAATGCCGATATATGTTCTATTTCTTCTATACATCTGATAATGGCGGCATCATTATTTGTTTGTGCGGGCGTTGTTGTCGTGTTTTGTGCGATTGCTTTATCAATGCACTGATTATTTACCCACACTTTCGTTTTATCTTGTTCGCAATTATATTTATCTGCTTCAACACAACGACCATTTACCCATTTTTTACCTGGTTGGTCCTCACATTCCCGACGCGCATTATCATTACG
>JAFZZS010000006.1 GCA_017615655.1 Alphaproteobacteria bacterium | reverse complement strand
TCATAATAAGAATATATTATTTTAGTTCTAGTTTAACAAATAGGGGGTTCTTATTATGACTCATGACGATTTATGGCTAGCAATTGTTCAACTGGCGGCATCAAGAAATATGTCATGCTCGGGTCTTGCAAAATTCTCGGGATTAGATGCAACTACTTTTAATAAAAGTAAACGGTTTAGCAAATATGGTCAACCACGTTGGCCTTCTACTTACAGCATCGCAAAAGTATTAAATGCAATCGGAATCACGATGTCTGAATTCGTTCAATTCATGCCAAAGCATAATAAAAATTAATTTATATATATGATTTTTGTCTCAACAAATTATATGCAGGTAAGAACAAAGGTAACGGCAATTTGTCCAGATTAAACCATTCCCATCGTTCACACTTATCGGGTTCTTGTATTTGTGGGACGTCTACAACATTATCTGCACGATAGTGCAGGGTAACATAGTGTTTGTCGGGAAATATATCATTTGTAAAAGATATTATGTGAAATTTATTTTCTGGTATAATTATGCCGGTTTCTTCCATTAACTCTCGGGATGCACATTTCTCAGGCGATTCGCCAAATTCAAGATGTCCGCCAGGTGGTGCCCACGTTCCATTGCCATGCGTTGACAAGCGTTTTCCCAATAAAACCTGACCTGTGGGACTAAAAATCCAACAACCTATACCAACACGAACAATTTTATTTTCAGACATTTTTACAAAACCATTTTTCAATTATTTTAAGCATGGTATTCATTATTCAATTACAAAACTTCGCGGATAATAATCGCTGTAGAATCGGCCGTTGATGGCGGTAAATTTTAAAACACAGTAGTTTGGATCATTAACACCACCTGGATAATATTCTATGTCACCATCGCGCCAAATCATTTTTTTTGTTTTGATATCCGTTAGTACCTCCATCATGCCACGTAACATCATACCTGTAAATCCCTGGGAATCACAAAAATAAATGCTGGCTTTGGGGTTGGCTTTATAGTGAGCAACGCGCAGAGAAAATGTGTTAGTGGTAAAATAAAATATTTTGATACCCTCACGCACGCGGGGGGACAGCATGGCTTTGGTACAAGGAAAACCATCTTCATCAATTGACGAAATAAAAGTGATAGGCAGCGTATCTGCCATCTTTGCAATAAGTTCTTTAATACCCATCAGCGCGGGATTTTCGGGTATGGAATTTGAAATTATCATACTATTATGCCAACGTTTTAAATGTGGAAAGTACATTTTCATTTGACCAATGTATTCTTCTTTTGTAATGGGCAGAGGCAAACCTTTATTGACATCGTTAACGAATTGTGCGCAATGCTCAATCATCTCGTCCATCGTATAATTTTGCACAAAATTGCCATCTTTATAACAATAAATGCAATAGTCAAAATTTTTTGTACCATCTTTATTGGTTCCGAATAGAGACTCATCATTTATCGGCATACCACAACTTTGACATATATGCGTCATAAATACCCCCTTTTTTTCAAAGTATATAATTGCATATTGTAAAAATAAAGGCTTTTATAAAACTATAATTGATTGGTTGCAAAAGATTTTATATTGGAATATAATCACAATGTATCACAAAGGAGTAAAAAATGTTTACACTTATATTTATCATATTAAAATTGGCAAAAGTTGTTAATTGGTCATGGTGGTGGATACTGTTAACATTGGCAATTGATGGCGGATTTTTTGGGCGTATATTGTAATTATGTCAAATATGCTTGGTAATCTTAGAAAATGACCCAAATGGGTCATTTTTTTTAAAGTAACCAATCTTGATACACTGTCCCAGTATTAACAATTAGCGGAACTACACCTGTTATAAAACCGGTTTCGATAAATTTATCTATGGCTATACCAAGACTTATGCATCCACCACTGCGATGTTTATTTGGATCAGTTGTTCCGTGCAGATAAAGATTAGTTCGTCTAAATGTATCTGTTTGTTGAGCGGGAATAAGTGGCACTCGGTATTTACCCCATGAAATTCTATCTTTTTCGGGTAGTGTTTGAATATCTTGTTCGCGTATTACATAAATTCCATTTGGTGTTCCCCCAGACCCCATAACATTTTGATATTGGCCATTTTGACATGCTTCGCGTCCAGAAAATGTTGGCCTTACCAAATGAACAGGTTTATTATTTTCGCACGCCACAAGTACATTACCATTAAAAACTATTACTTTATTTTTGTTTATTTGGCCACTTGTTGGAAAGGCAAAATTTTTTAAACGATACGATGTATTAAGATCCAAGATGTTTTCAATATACTTTATATCCGGGACACTAATTGTTAGTGGGCAACTATTATTATTACCATTTATATTCGTAAAAATATCTATCTGTTTGATACATTCATCAATATTCGCAACAATTTGCATGCTGGTCGTTGTTTGGTTTTTAGTTAATGTTTCTATTAACATTTCTTTGTCGATGATGCAGTTATTCAGTGCATTAGATACAATTTCTAATCTATCATTTATAGGCATAGATGTACGTTTAGATACAGCAAGTCTTGCGGCAATATTTCTAAGTTTTTGGTCGGCCTTTAATGATACTTTTGTAAGTTTATCCAAATTTGATTGATTTATCATAGATGCAATTCCGTCTTCGCACGCACCATAAAGTATATCATAAAGTTTTAATATATCCCCTTCGGACACGCCACCTATACATGAATCTGATTTGATAAGGTTTTCTAGTAATTTTTCATCTTGGACATAAAATACTTTACCATTTACTTCAAACAGTACAATTTTTGGGTCGTCTGCCGCATAGGTGCACACAGAAAACATTGCGACAAAAAAAGCAATTAAAAATTTTCTCATTTTAACGCCTCGGTGCATTGTGTGGCAATTGTTGCAATGTCTTTAATTGCCTTGATTTGTGTGGCATTGAACACCGTGGCCGTTGCAGATGCCACTGTTGATGTGCCTGCTAGTACATTTGATGTAGTGTTCAAATTTTTTTCTTTATCTGTGCGTCCGCCCTTTTCATCTTTTTGTGAACGGACGTTATCGCTGTTTGCAGCAGCACTAGTAATTGTTCCTGTAATACCAGTTGTGGCGCCAACAATACTTGATACCATTGCGCCTTTTGCACGTTGATTTATTTTAGTTATATCTGCTGTTTCAAAACCATCGCATGCAGAAATTATTTTATCCGCCTCTGATGTATCTATACCATCTAAACGCGCCTGGGCTTTAATACGACGCAATTCTGTAACCGCATTTTTACAATTATTAATTTGATTTTGCAAATCGCCATCTGCACGATTTTTACTGGCGATAATCGCCCCCGCAATGTTTGTTGCAGTATTGCCAGCTAGTAAACCAGTGCGCCAATTACCAAGTTTTTTCGATTGTTGCTCTTTACGTTCTTTCTCTTGGCGGAGTGCCTTGGCCATGTCATGCCCCTGAGGTAAACCTGTTTCATCAAAGGCCGCAGCTAGCACATCGTATAACTGCGATTCAGATTTGATTTCAATTGCACCCATAGAATCAAGTTCAGATACAATTTCATCAATTTCTTGGTCGCGTTTTGATTTAACCACACCAACGACTGTTGCACCAACGCCAAGTCCGGTACCAATACCAGTTATTGCGGTATTGATTCCGGCCATTTTTTTTAAATCAGACAATGCGTCATCAATTCCTATACAGGCAGAATAAGTATTTTGTAAGCCATAAATCAAAGTGTTTTCATCCGCACGTGAAATAATAGGTAAACAGATACCAATACAAAATAAACAATACAATCTATATGTTATCCAAGACATCATCTGAATTATATCATAATTGTGAAAACTGAACAAGTGGTTAAATTGATTTTATAAATAATCTTGGTATAATGCGCCCATGGCATCCAGTAAAGATTTTTTAGAATTTGTGTTGGGGCAATTATCAATGTTGCCGGATATAACTTATCGTGCAATGATGGGCGAATTTATAATTTATTATCATGGGAAAATAATTGGCGGAATTTACGATAACAGATTACTGGTAAAGCCCACCGAATCGATATTGAAAATCATACCACATGCAACAATGGAAATACCATACGATGGTGGGCGACCAATGATTATGATACCTGATGTTGAAAATTCTGAATTATTAACACGAGTGTTTAATAAACTTTATGATGAATTACCAGCGCTCAAAAAGAAAAAATAAATAACCCCAGGGGGTAAAAATGAAAAACATTAAATCAAATATTGTAAATACCAAACAATTTAGTGTTTCCGAAATTATAACCGAAACCAAAGATGTTGTTTCTATTGCAAAACATATATTAAGCAATATAAAAGATGTCTCAACCGATGTAAAACGCGATTTGAATTTGGCAATAAATAACCTGAATCAAGCAACCACATATTTAGATCACCTGAACCATAAAATATGCAAGGATTAATTTTGTCGTCACGTTTACCTGGTGAGAATCAGCTTGCACAAATCGAGCAGAAAACAAACAAGAGTTTACTGATTTAATGAAACAGGTAAAAGAGTTTAAAGAGAAATGGTTAAATACTTAATAAAATATCACCAATTTGTTTTCTAACATTATGGTAATGCTTTTTATCTTCTTCTGTTCTGCCAATCAGATGTTCGCCTGTTGCAGAGTTATCTGAAACAACCAACAATGCAGATGCGTTTTTCTTTATCTTTTTTATACACCCAAAGAAAGTTGCTGTTTCCATTTCTATCGCTTTTGCCCCCATTGTTCTGAATTCGTTCAAATGCAGGTATTCAGACATTACGCTATCCATAGAAATTACAGGGATATTTAAAACTTTTATGTTTTTATCATGACAAATACTAACAATTTGCTTATTTAATTTTTTTGTTGAATATATTTTTTCAAATATATTTTGTGAATCTAATTTGTCATGTAAATATAGTGTGGCACCATTTCCAGAAATCGCATATTCAGGAACAATAATATCACCAACCTTAACTTCCGGCACTAATGCACCAACAGAACCAATAAACACAAAGTTATCACAATGAGCTTTATAACATAGTAGGCAAAAATCTATTATATTTGGCGCACCAATTTGTAATGTGATAAATAAATAATTTTTTTTATTGTGTTTTATGTTAAATGTGTTTGCAAATCTGCCAGAAAAAATTTGTTTTACTTTGATTTTTTTATCAAAAATCTTATCTGGTGTCCACGATGGAGCAACAAATATACAATCAAAACGTTCCTTGTTTGATATGCCATAAATATCTTTTAACATATCATTCGGTAAAGAATTTTTTTCAAAAGATTTTATCAATTTATTCATAAATTATGCCTTTTATTTTCATGTATTAAATTATATCACAGAATATATAGATTATAAAATAAAATCGCCTCGGTGGGTTCGAACGGGGCAAACCCTTGAAAAACTTGGCTGTTCGAAGATTGGTAAAAATTAATGTTTTTAGGATACGGTATTTTCGAACCTGTGCAGATATTAAAAATCCAAAGAAAAACCGCACTTTTATAGTGCGGTGTATCTTTTGGTGGGAGTGGGTGTGGCCTCGATACACAATAAGAAAAATCTATAAAAACTCGTTGGGGCAAAAACTCCGTTTTTATGATTTTTCTAATTGAGTATTCTCGTATTGGTGCTGCACTTCGTTCGCACCGATCCACCCACTTCCTTTGACAAAATAAAAAATGACCCGTTTGGGTCATTTCTTATTTTGGTGGGAGTGGGTGGATTCGAACCACCTCAGGCTTAAGCCAACAGATTTACAGTCTGCCCCGGCTCTCCAACTCCGGCGCACGCCCAGAACTCTTTTGTGGTGCGGGCAGCGGGACTCGAACCCGCACATCAAGCTTGGAAGGCTTGCGTACTAGCCCTTGTACTATGCCCGCGACAATTCAAAGGCAAACCGATTATATACTAATTTACACCAAAATCAAGTTAATTTGTGTTCGGAAAACAAAAAGTACAAAATATAACCGATAAAAAAAACCGCCACAAAGGCGATTTTTTAATTTTCGGCCGTCACCGCGATTCTTTTACGACCCGTTGCGCGACGACGATTCAATACGTCGCGTCCACCCTTGGTCGCCATACGTGCACGAAAACCATGCGTGCGTACGCGGCGTGTTTTTGACGGTTGATAAGTTCTTTTTGTTGCCATGTCAAATCCTTTTGTGCATATATTTAATCATACGTTTTACAAAAACGCAACAATTTTATTTACTTTTTATTAAACCTACCTTCTGCAAGGCCAATAAAATTAAATGATACGCAAACAACGCAACAAATAAATTCCAAAAAGGTCCAAAAATTTTCATAACATATCCCTTGGTTATGGTCAGCAGTATATTACAAATAAAATGTTTTGTCAATACTATTTTTAAGTGTTTATTTCTTGACCGAATGATAGAAAATTTGCTATCTTTGGTTTGTTAAAACATCAAGGAAAGAGTAAGGTTATGTCAGAAATAGATACAACAATAAATGAAATAAAAATTCCACAATCTTCAATTGAACATGAAATGCGGACAAGTTTCTTGGATTACGCAATGTCAGTGATTGTTGATCGCGCGTTGCCAGATGTGCGTGATGGTTGTAAACCTGTGCATCGTCGCATTTTGTATGTCATGAACGATGTCGCACCTGCGACCAAGGCAACGGTTAAATCTGCGCGCATTGTCGGTGATGTTATGGGTAAATATCACCCACATGGTGATAGTTCTATTTACGAAGCTATGGTCCGTATGGGACAAGACTTTTCAATGGGTGAAATGTTGGTCCAAGGACAAGGTAACTTTGGTTCACGTGATGGTGATAAGGCTGCGGCTATGCGTTATACCGAGGCGCGTCTTTCAAAATTGGGTGCAACCCTGATGGAAGATATGGATAAAGATACCGTTGATTGGCAACCGAATTTTGACGGCACATTGCAAGAACCTGTTGTATTGCCGACCAAGTTTCCAAATTTTCTAGTGAATGGTGGATCAGGTATCGCTGTTGGTATGGCAACAAATGTTCCAACATACAATTTAGGCGAAGTTTGCAATGGTATCCTTGCGGTATTGGATAATCGTGAGATTTCTGATGATGAATTATTCCAAATTATCCCAGGACCAGATTTCCCAACAGGTGCAATGATTATGGGCCGGTCAGGTGCATACAAGGCGCACACTACTGGGCGCGGTTCCATTATTGTTCGTGCCAAAACGCATATAGAAAAATTCCATGATCACGAGGCAATCGTTGTTGACGAAATTCCGTATCAAGTTAACAAAGCCCAAATGATTATCAAAATTGCTGAACTGGCCAAGGATAAAAAAATCGAAGGTATTGCCGAAATTCGTGATGAATCGTCCAAAGAAGGTTTGCGCATAGTTATCGAATTAAAACGCGACGCAATCCCAGATGTTGTTTTAAATCATCTATTCCAATACACAGAAATGCAGACGAATTTCCCGGTAAACATGATGGCACTTAACCGTGGGCGTCCGATGTTATTTAATGTTCGTGGCGTTTTAGATGCTTTTATCGAATTCCGTGAAGAAGTTATTCGTCGCAGAACAATATTTGATTTGAACAAGGCGCGTAATCGTGCACACACTTTGCTTGGGTTATCAGTTGCGGTTGGTAATTTAGACGAAGTTATTGAACTTATCAAATCTTCGGCAAGCCCTGAAGATGCCAGGACTGCGCTTGTTTCACGTGGATGGCGCGCGTCTGATATTGAAAATTATATTCAACTTATTGATGATCCAAATACAGAATATAAAGACGGAATGTTCTATATGTCAGAAGATCAGGCAAAGGCAATTTTGGAATTACAATTGCATCGTTTGACTGGTTTGGAACGTGATAAATTGCACGCTGATTTGGTTGAATTGGGCGGTCAGATACGCGATCTGTTAGATATATTGGCATCGCATGAACGCATTATTCAAATTATTCGCGATGAAACAACGGCTGTACGCGATAATTGGGCATCACCACGCAGAACAGAAATTTCTGATGCGGAAATAGATATTGATATCGAAGATTTAATCGCACGCGAAGATATGGTCGTTACAGTTTCTAATACTGGTTATATCAAGCGTGTGTCGTTGGATACATATCGTGCGCAAAAACGTGGTGGCAAGGGGCGTAACGCAATGACAACCAAAGACGATGATTATGTTGTCCAAGTATTTGTTGCAAACACACATACGCCATTGTTGTTCTTCTCGTCACGTGGGTTGTGCTATAAATTGAAAACTTATAAGTTACCAGAAGCGGCTGCCGCTGCCAAGGGACGTCCACTGGTCAATTTGTTGCCGTTAACTGAAAATGAAACAATAACTGCAATTTTACCGGTTTCCGAAGAAGACGTAGAACGTGTAAAAAATTCTGGCAAGGAACATTTCTTGATGTTTGTTACCGCATCTGGTACTGTACGCAGAAATCGCATGTCCGATTTTGATTCTATTCGTGCGAATGGAAAAATTGCGATGAAGTTAGATGATGGTGATAGTTTGGTTTCCGTGTTACCTTGCACAGAAGATCAGGATGTATTCTTGGCAACATATCGTGGCAGATGCATAAGATTCCCTGTTCCAGAAATTCGTATATTTGCTGGACGTAATTCAACGGGTGTTCGTGGTATCACACTTGGTAAAGATGATAAAATTATCGGAATGTCCATGTTGAATCGTGGCGAATCTGATTCTTCAGTTCGTGCAGCATACGTCAAGCAAAGTCGTGCAGCACGTCGCGCAGCGACAGGTATTGAAGAAGAAGCAGATACCGAAGAAGAAGCAACAACGCTTGTTTT
Organism: Alphaproteobacteria bacterium; assembly: GCA_017615655.1. Lineage (GTDB taxonomy): Bacteria > Pseudomonadota > Alphaproteobacteria > Rs-D84 > Rs-D84 > Enterousia. Next base: position 34,494 of record JAFZZS010000006.1, on the reverse strand, counting down.
GGATGATACCAAGATGGCAGAATTGGCGGTCAAAGAAGAATTTATATTGACTATTTCTGAAAATGGATTTGGAAAACGGACAAGTTCATATGAATATCGCCTAACACATCGTGGTGGTGGCGGATTCGCAAATATTAAACTTGGTGGTAAAAATACTGCGGTTGCTGGTTCGTTCCCGGTAAAAGATGAAAATGATGTTATAATGGTAACCGATGGTGGCAAGATAATTCGGACACCTGCATCAGATATTCGTATTGCTGGACGTAGTACGGCCGGGGTAACGTTGTTCCGTACCGCCGAAAATGAAAAGGTTATGTCCGCGATATCTATTGAATCAGATGGGTCAGACGAAGACCAAGAACCAACAACAGATCAGGTTGAAAATGGATAAAGAATATTTTGTATCAATAAACAATGTATCCAAGGAACTAGGAATTCCAGCGTATACGTTGCGTTATTGGGAAAAACAATTTCCAACAATTGTGCATCCGACAACAGGGGCAGGGGGGCGGCGTTATTATCGTGCCGAGGCAATTGAACGTTTGCGCAAGATTCAAGATTTGCTTTATAACCGTGGTATGACAATTGCAGGGGTAAAGAAACTGATACATAACGGTGAATTTACTGTTGATGGTGCCGCGACTGTATCACACGTAGTCGCTAAAAAGCCTACTGTGGTTAAACAAAAAGTAGAATCATTTGATGATATGGATATTGTGTCTGATACAATACCTGTACCAAAGGTTAATCCAATTAATAGCGCAAAACTTGATTTAACAATTGGGCTTTTAAGCCAGGCAAAAGATTTATTAGAATAAAAAAAGGAAATATGAATGACTGAACCAAATGGTATGACATATATGACAGAACAAGAATTAAAGATGTTGCCACAGATAAAGGGGTATCCTGCATTGGTGGCGCATATGGATTGTCCATCAGAAGAGTTTTTATTAGCGGCAGTTTTTGAAAATCCGTATATTATTCGCTTTGTTCATAACCAGAGTTTTATGTTACGTATGTTGGCGGTGAAGTTAGATTATAAAATGCTAGAATATGTAAATGGTAAAACACCCGAAATTATGCGCGCAGCGGCAAAACATAATGACCGTAGAATTATGGGTGCAGATTTAACGCGTGACGAATTGGAACTTTACGCGAATGCCCAGAATATTAAAAAGCATGGCTTTAAATTAAGAAATCAAATGCAGAAGTAAAAAGAACCACCATGTCGGTGGTTTTTTCTTGTCATATATGATAAAATAAGAAAAATGTCATATAAGGGTTATGCAATGAAAAAATTTTTATTAACAAGTTTATTGGTGATGATACCGTGTGTCGCAGTGTGCGAAACTACGGAACAAAATTGGCATGCATATCTTGGCGCAAATATGGGCATAAATGCATCTGATGTAACGGTCAAAGGTGAAGATTTTTTTGATTTTGGTGGTGTATTTAATTTTGAATTAGGCGCACGATATAAACAGCGGTATCGTTTGGCGTTAAATTACCAATCTCGTGCCGAAGTATCAGAGCTTTTTCAAATCTTATTTGGGCACGTAATTTCCATTACCAATGACGCGATACGCATAAATGGGTATTATGATTATGTATCGTTAAAGCATTTTGCAATGTATGTCGGCGCTGGTCTTGGGGGCGACAGGTATGATTATACAATCACCAATCGCGCGGATGATTCAAAAAAATCAAAACATGGAATTACTTTTACAGGTGGCGCAACAACTGGTTTGAGTTTCAGTTTTTGGCATATTGCCATTGATTTGGGTTTTTCATTTGATTATATTGCCGAACCTCGTATATACAGTTATGGTCCAAATCTTGGATTGCGATATAACTTTTAAATTGTGCGAATTCCTATTCGGATATTGTAAAAAAATCAAACAGATAAACCCGGATAGGATACATTGTAAAATTTATTAAAACATGCTAGAATTACGAAAGCATCAATATTTATTTTAATGGAGATACAAATGTCGGATATACCGTATAAAATCGAAAATGGAAAATTATGGGTTGATCCCGAACGTTCCACATTTTTTGTGCTGGGGCTAAAAACAACAGAAAACGATGAACATTGGACAGAAAATTTTGTATTGGATCCACACAAAAAAACCATAATTTGTTTTGGTGGTGATGGAACGAAAACTGCGCGTGCGGCCAATGGTTATATTAATCAATTTGCAAGAACATTTGGTTTTACAAGACAACAGCAAGAAAATATGCAAATGTTGTCATATTATTGGAATGTGCCAAAAAGTTTCAGGCTGGAATTTTATACTAATGCAACAATGGCAAATCGTGAAGAATTGTTTAATAGTGATTACAAACGAGAAGTTTCAAAAGTATTTATGCCATTTATAGCAAAACGCACACAATCAGGTTGGAAAAAATTATCTGATGCGGATTTATTAAAAAATATGCGCAATATTATCTTTACTACTCACTGCTATGGAACACAGGTAATGATAAATATGTTAAATGTGCTAAAGAAACAAATGTTATCACTGGGGTATAAAGATAAATTGATAGAAACAGCATTAAAACAAATTGTGTCTGTAACAAACAATTCTCAGTTAGAAATGACCGAAGATATACCAACAACGACTTTGCAACGATATTCTGTTGCGGACGGTCAATCAGATTCTGATTATGATTTTAATTATTCAAATGCTTATCCAGTTCATTTATTTAAACATCCTGAATTCAAAAAAATAAAAGGTAAAAAGTCCGCATTTATAAAACTGAAAAAAAATGATGTGATGATGACTTTTGATAAAATTCTAACGGAAGTATCTGTGCAATATGACTCGACGGAACATAATAATGCTTTTTTTGAAACGAATACAAAAAAATTAACCAAGGTTGGCAAAGAGCAAATGGACTTGATAAGAGCAATTGCCCAATATTGGTATAATAATCATGATGAAATTCCAGATGCAGTGGATTTATTGAAAAGTGTCTCAAAAGGTACTGATTTAGAAATGTTTGTTGCAGCATCAGTCCTCAATGGTGAAGCATTAAAAAAAGAACACAATAACCCATTGCGTAATCCGCATGTTTTGACAGTAGCCAAAAATCGTTTTAAAAATAGAGATATTGAACCAGAACACACTGGTATATGGAAATTATTAGAAAATTCACAGGGGCGCAAGTGATAAAGTTTAAAAAAAGTGTTCGTAAAAACGCCAAATATGAACATTTGGCAGTCCCAACGGGAATCGAACCCGTGTTACCGGAATGAGAATCCGATGTCCTGACCGCTAGACGATGGGACCAAAATGCGACCTTATTTTAACGAATTTATTTTATTTTTCAATAACTTTGTCATTTAGCGACTTGTACCACATCAGTTTGTTGTAATCTTCTTTGCCGCGTTTGATGGGATAATAATGTTCATAACCATTTCTAGCCAACATATGCTGTGATTTTTTATTATTGCGCGCAGTTCGTGCGTAAATACTGGCGATAGATTTTGTTTGGGCAAAATATTCAATTTGCCTTAGCGCATCTGGCATGATACGGTGCCCTTCGTTTTGCTGTGTTACAAAGTACCATATCTCGGCCCGTGTGGCATTTTGCGATACATCATCAATACCGATTATACCCGCAAACGCGTCGTTTTTTCGAATAATGAATTTTTTGTTATATGGTAAATCGCGCATGATTCTGGAAAGTTTTTCCATAATCAGACCTGATAAGATAAATCTAAAACGTGCAAAATCTGTGGCGCGCGCCCACCAAAAATATGGAATCAGGCGTTCACGATTATCTTTTGTTTCCGTGTTAAATTCACGAAATTGTGGAATAAAATGTCGCAAAGAAAAATCTTCTAATTTAACCGTCATAGTGAGCCAAATTATAAAAAACATACTTGCAATTGCAAGAAATATTAGCAATTATTATTCCGTGAGTTTTATAGGAAGGACATCATGAAAAAATCAGAACGAAATCTTACCAATATGCCTAAAACAGTTGTAGGTTTTTATACCAGATATATCTTTAAGGGCATCTGGTGGCTGTTGATATCGGTATGGTTGTTGCGCTTTTTAATCGGTTTCGATTCTGTATTATGGCCGACGTATCAGCGCTGGGTCGTGGCGATGTTGGAAAATGCGCCAAAGGATGTGAACCTTATTAAATGGTGTCTGCCGACCGTTTTGATGATAACAATATTGAATATTGCCACCAGTTCTTTGGTGTTATTACGTAATTGGGGGCAATCGTATTTGGGCCCAAAGGTGACTCGTAAAATATCTGAAACGCTGACCGATTATGTTCATACACAATCTATGGCGTTTTGGGTAAATCGTATGGCCGGCCAGGTTTATTCACGTATAAATGATATCGTGCACGGAATAGGAACTATTATTTTTGAATGTTGGAATTCTGTGGTTATGTTGATTATGGCATGCATCAATTCTGCCGCATTATTTACGGTGAACAAATACATTGCATTTTCGTTTATATTTATTTTTGTGTTTCGTGCGTATTTTATGTGGCGTCTGCGGAAGCCAATTAAACGCAGTGCCAAGGATGTTTCTGATTCAAACGCAAAGTTGACTGGGAAACTGGTGGACAGTTTTTCAAATGCAACAAATGTAAAATTGTTTGCTGGGGTAATACGTGAACATAACTATATGGACCCAATCAGGACAGAAAATGTAAAATTACGCCGCCGCGCATCATTTTGGCAACGTGTTTCAATGATAGTCCCAAGTTATTTGTGGGATACGATGTTCGGTGTAACAGTAATGCTGTGTGTTTACTTGTTTGCTAAACAAGAGATGGAAATATCGGATATAGTTTATTCTATATCTGTCTATAATATGGTTATTATGCAGATAAGTGTTATTATGGATTCAATTCCAAATATTATTGAAAACTTATCCGCGGCGTCCAAGGCATATACTGAATTGGTTGTACCAATCGAGGTTACAGATAAACCGAACGCCAGTGAATTGACAGTAAGCCATGGTAAAATAGAATTCAAAAATGTTTCGTTTAAATACAAGAATCGTTACGTCTTGCGCGATTTATCTTTGACAATAAAGCCTGGTGAACGTGTCGGAATTGTCGGCCCATCAGGTGCAGGTAAAACAACATTGGTGAATCTGCTGATGCGATTCTATGATGTCAAAGGTGGTTCTATTTTGATTGATGGACACGATATCAGAGATGTAACCCAAGGTTCATTGCGTGAAAATATTGCGTTTATCCCGCAAGACCCTGCAATGTTTAACCGAACAATACGTGAGAATATCGCGTATGGCCGGCCAGGAGCATCAGATTCAGAAATTCATACGGCGGCCAAAAGCGCATCGGCACACATGTTTATTTTATCAACCGAAAAGAAATATGAAACATTGGTTGGTGACCGCGGTATCAAAATGTCTGGCGGGCAACGGCAACGTATCGCAATTGCACGTGCTTTTCTGAAAAATGCGCCGATACTTATATTGGACGAGGCGACATCCGCCTTGGACAGTGAGACCGAAGTATCAATTCAAAAGTCTTTTGAAAAATTGTCAAAAAATCGTACAACAATCGCAATTGCACACAGATTGTCGACTCTGCGTAATATGGACAGAATAGTAGTTTTAGAAAAAGGGCGTATTGTTGAATCTGGTACACATCAAGCATTGCTGCGTCGTAAAGGAGAATATGCAAAATTATGGAAAATGCAATCGGGTGGTTTTTTGCAAGATAGTGCAAAAAAATAATTGACCGAAAAAGTAAATTTTTACTAACATACAACTTGTGGAAATGAGAAAAATTTTATTTGTTTTGCCATTAATATTTTCGTGCGCGTTTGCGCACGCGGCAGATTATCGCGCAGCGCTTGTTGCCGATATGAATACAGGGCGCGTATTGATTGCTGAAAATGCAAATCAGACAAACTACCCAGCAAGTTTAACAAAGATAATGACATTGTATCTGACGTTTGATGCATTGGAACATGGACGTCTACATTTAGATGATTATTTGATTGTTTCAACCAGTGCCGCTGCTGCTGCCCCTGTAAAATTGGGGTTAACTGCTGGGACAAAAATCCGGGTTGAAGATGCGATAATCGCGCTTGCTGTGTACAGTGCAAATGATGTCGCGCGGGTTTTGGCGGAAAATCTTAAAGGTGGCAAAGAGGGGACATTTGCATCGTTAATGACACGTGTTGCACGCGAAATTGGTTTATCTCATACGAATTTCGAGAATTCTTCTGGGCTGCCAGATGATGATCACTTGTCAACGGCGCGTGATATTGCGTTATTGTCCATGGCTGTATATAAGCATTTTCCTCAGTATTGGAAATATTTTGGTATAAAAACTTGGACATACAATGGCAAAACATATACTAATGGAAATCGTCTGTTGGAAACGTATCCAGGATGCGATGGTATGAAAACAGGTTACACAAACAAATCGAAATATTCACTTGTAGCAACGGCTGCACGTGGGGGAAATCGATTAATTTCTGTTGTATTAGGCGCAGAGAACAAAGATGTTCGGTCCAGTGTATCTGCCCGTCTTTTGAATCGCGGATTTGAAATGTTGAATAATGGTGGTAAATCAACAGGGGCAAATCAGACGCCAACAACCGCACCTGTAACGTCACCAATTGTCCAGAAATATGCATCTGATGCACCAAAAATTCAATATTCAACCGGTGGTGTCGGTGTGCAATTCGGTGCATTTTCAAGTGTAGATTCTGCAAATTCTATGATTTCGCGTGTTCAAAAAGTCCTTGGGGCAAGCGCACATGTCGAACCAACAGGAACAGGGCTTTATCGGGTGCGTGTAAATGGCCTTTCGGAAAGCGCAGCCCAGAATTTAAAAAATCGCGCTATTTCCGCAGGAATTGATTGTTATGTATTTCATTAAAGGGGAAGGTAATGGGAATAAAAATTCCGACAGTACAAGAAATGGAATCGAAACTGTTACAAAATTCCGTACCAGAAGATATTAACATCCCAAATGATATTCAAGAACAGCCCGATAAAATTTTAGATGCTGATGATATTAGGCGCGATATATCCGTGATGGCAAGAACATTTATCAATGTATATTGTGGATGGCCATTTTACAATGAAGTATTAAAGCGCACTATACTCCAATTTTTAACAAATATGTATGACAATGCACATAATATGACGGCGCAAGAATTTTGCCAAGAAATGTCACAATTAATCGCAAAAATTCCTGACAAACACATGGCATTACGTTTTGCGGGTAACAGGTTTTCTACGCAACTTGGGTTAGTTCGAAAAAAGGTTGGAAAAAATATCACAGAACGCCAACAGAAATATAGCGTTGAATTGTATGATGGGGTTGCAATAATCGCTTTGCCAACATTGTCAGGATGGTCGGATTCTGATCTTGAAAAATTTCAAAAATTATATACAGATATACTTCCAAAATCTGTTGCAACAATAATTGACCTGCGTGGAAATTCCGGGGGCAGTTCGCGAATTAGCGATCCACTTGCGAATTATTTATATGGTGCCAAAGGACCTTCATCAAAAAAAACATGGATGCGTAATACAACAGAAGCGAATATAATTTATAATCGTAAATGGGATGCAACAGGCATAAGCAAAATAGAAACATCAGACGACCCATTTATAAAGTCGCAAAGTGATGGATACCCCAAATTTGAATCTGAAGGTCCAGGATATAGAAAACCAATATATATCCTAATTAATGGAAGAACCTCGTCCAGTGCGGAAATGTTTTGTACACGGTTGAAACAGCATCCTTTTGTAAAATTCATTGGTGAAAATACGGCAGGGTGCGAGGTATATGGTAATGCATATGGTATAGTTGTCTTACCTAAATCACATATAACATTTGTGGTTGGTATGGATTACCGTGAACTGTTTCAAGATAATTTTGAATTAAATGGATATACCCCCGATATTAAATGTGATGGTGATGCCTATGATGCAGCATGGAAACATTTGCAAAATAAATTAAAAAATAATAAAGTAGACACAAATAGAAAATCACGATGAATCCAAAGATAGAAAAACTTATAAAACAATTTGCAAAGTTGCCGCGAGTCGGAAATCGCGCGGCACGTCGTATAGTTTTAGGGTTGTTACAGGACAAAACCGGGCGAATTGAAAAATTGGTAGATGCATTAGTTGATGCGCATGAAAATATTTATCCGTGCCCGATTTGTGGTGTGTTGACTGATAAAAGTACCGACAAATGCGAATACTGTCGTGATATGGCGCGGGCAAACGGGATGTTATGCCTGGTGCGTGATTTATCAGATGTTTGGGTATTAGAAAATTCTGGGGTATATAACGGGCGGTACCATATCATTGGTGGATTGTTGTCAGGTGTTGCTGGAATCACACCAGATGATTTAAATCTGGGCAATTTACCAATGCGTATTATTGATGAAAAAATTAATGAAATTATTTTTGCATTACCTAATACAGTCGAAGGTAAAACAACGCAACAATATATTATATCAATGCTTGCAAACACAAATATTAAATACAGCGAACTTGCATCAGGTGTACCACTTGGTGGGGATTTAGATTATATTGATGATGGCACGCTATCGTTGGCATTTGGGGGGCGGCGTGCGTTATGACAGACAAAATATCTTCTTTGCCCCCAGTATCTGAAATGATGCGTGCATCAGGTTTGGAACCTAAAAAACAATTTGGTCAAAATTTTTTGTTTGATTTAAATTTAACAGGTCGTATTGCGCGCAGTGTTCCGGACATAACAAACACAACGATAATAGAAGTTGGACCCGGGCCAGCCGGGCTTTCGCGTGCATTATTGTTGGCGGGTGCAGCGCACGTAATCGCCATAGAAAAAGATAAAACCACGGAACCGATTTTGTCGCAAGTGGTGGCGGCATCGGATAATCGTTTTAATGTCATATATGACGATGCGTTGCGTGTTGATATGGCAAAAATCGCAGGTGGTAACTTTGCAATATGTTCAAACCTGCCATATAATGTTGGAACAGAATTATTAGTGCGATGGTTACATGATACCGCATGTGGCGTTCCAATTAAATCTATGACATTGATGTTTCAACGCGAAGTGGCGGAAAGAATCGTTGCAAAAACCGGTGATGAACAGTACGGACGTTTAGCGGTCTTGGTTTCATTGGTCGCAGATGCAAAGATATTGTTTAATGTTCCGTCTACTGCATTTGTTCCGCGCCCACGTGTAGAAAGTGCCGTTGTACAAATAATTCCAAACCATAAAAAAATCAAAAGCATTGATAATATAACGAATATTGAAAATTTAACTGCGCGATTATTCGGAATGCGGCGCAAAATGATACGTGGAATAATGCGTGATGTTGATTGGAAACAATTTGGTTTGTGTGGGACAGAACGTGCCGAAGAAATAAGCCCAGAAAAATTTTTAGAAATATCAAAAAAACTGGTTGCATAAGTATTATGTTTTTTTGTTATAATATGAACGTATTTATACAGGAGAGAGAAATATGTCCGTATCGGTATTACTTTTTTTCGCAATGATTTTTTTGTTAGTTTTTGTATTGCGAGTTGCGAGAGTCGGTGCGTTGGTGGCGTTTCTGGTTGCCGGTATACTGTCGGGACCATATGTATTGGATTTGTTTCAGGTAAATGAAACATGGACTTTCCTGGGTGATTTGGGAATATTATTTTTATGGTTTAATATTGGTTTAGAAATAAATATGAAGCGCCTGTGGCAAATGCGCAGGACAATTTTTGGATTTGGTGCGGCCCAGGTTCTGATGGTTGCGGTTATGCTATTTCCAATCTTGGTTGGAATTACCCCTTGGTCAATAATGGGCGTAATAACAGTATCGTTGTTGATGGCTATGTCCAGTACATCCGAAGATATGCAATTACTAACCGATAGAAATCAATTAAATACTGGTATGGGGCATCAAACATTTTCTATTTTGTTGTTCCAAGATTTATTATCTATTCCGTTGCTGGCAATGTTGCCAGTATTAGCCGGTCGTTCATTCAATCTTGACGCAGCGGTAATAGACGTTTTAGTTACAACAGTAACATTAATTTTTGGTGTTGTCGTTGTTGGTCGATTCGTATTAAATCCACTGATAAAGCGTGTATCAAAATTAAAATCGCGCGAGGCCTTTTTGCTTGTTGTTATGCTAAATATCGTATTATGGGCTGTCCTGATGGATTTGCTTGGGTTGCCCGCAGGTTTAGGCGCATTCTTGGCAGGTATGTTAATGTCGGAAACGATTTACAGTCATCAAATACGTGCCGAAATCGGTCCATACGCTTTATTGTTCCTGTCATTGTTCTTTATATCACTAGGTATGGGATTGAATATAAATATATTAGCGGATAATTGGTATATAGTATTACTTGGCGTTGTTGGTTTGGTGTGTATCAAATTTATTGCATTGTTTATGGTTGCGCGTGTGCGTAATGTGCAAGTAAATGATGCGCGACTAATTGCGCTTATGTTAAGTCAGGGTGGCGAATTTGCATTGTTAATGTTTCAAACAATGAAAACCAGTGGTATATCCGCGGTTCCACCTGCACACCAAGAGATCTTAACAGCGATAATAATTCTATCGATTGTATCGACACCATTCTTATTAGCCATTCATGACAGAATCCAACGTTCAACCAAGTGGTTTGTAAAATCACGTCAACGTCAGTTAAATTCAGGCACTCAAATAATAAAACCAGAAGTTGTTATATGTGGTTTTGGACGTGTTGGACAGATAATCGCATATATTTTGGGGGCACGTAAAATTCCATATGTTGCCTTGGATTTAAATGTAAATGCGGTTATGTTGGGGCGCGAAAATGGATACAACGTATTTTACGGCGACAGTACAAATGCATCAGTATTGCGTGAATTTGGTTTGGAAAACAGGCGTTTACGTGCGGTTGTTATCGCGCTAGATAACAGTAATACTGCGCGTAATACGGTCTTAACAGTAAAAAGTATTGCACCGCGAGTAAAGATTTTTGCGCGTGCTAGGAATCTGGCGGAATCTCGTATACTTATCAAAGAGGGGGTTCAAGGTGTATGGCCGGAAACAATAGAGTCTTCGTTAATGTTAGCGCGGGGGGTACTTGGACAATTAGGAATTTCCGAAGAAACGATATTAAGTTTATTAAATGAAATGCGTTTGGAAAATTATTCAGAATTAGATAACGCGGTTAATGATACAAATAACTGATAAAAAATCCAATCAGATGATTGGATTTTTTATATAAATTTCTGATAATATATTTCGGTATTTTGCATTTGATTTTATGCGGATAACTTGCTATATTGACAAAAGTTTAATGGAGAAAAAATGAGAAGAATATTAAAAACACTTGTTGCAATATTTGGCATAGTTGTTCTGGATCAAATTGCCAAGGGAATCTTATTATTTCTAATTACTGGGTCTGCGTTTGTATGGGGACCGGCATGGTCGGTAATCCCGGTACCATACTTGATGCGACATGTTACAAATTTCTTTAACATTGTGTTTACATGGAACCCAGGAACCGCATTTTCATTATTTCGGAGCCTTGGTGATAATGCACCGTTGGTAATGATAATTGCAACGGGTATTATTATTGGACTTTTGTTATATTATTTAATCACGCGTGCAAAAAGTTATGAGCGTGTGCCGTTGATTATGATTATTGGTGGTGCGTTTGGGAATTTCATTGATAGATTACGTTTTGGCGCCGTTATTGATTTTTTAGATTTTCATATTGGTGGAATTCATTGGCCATCATTTAATATTGCCGATATTTTCATTACGGTTGGTGTATTGATTTATATTTTGAATTGGTGGTTGACGCGTCGTCGCTGTTTAAAAAATTTAAAGGGGTAGGTAATGGTTCAATATCTTAATAATAATTCTGGATTTGCGACATGGAATGCGAATCGTAATACTGCAACGAATACACCTGGGCAAACTAAATCGCGTCTGGGGGGATTTTTTTGGTGGATGATTTTATTTTTGGGCTCATGGTGGCTGATAAGTATGTGGACGGCCCCAAAGGATAAACCAACACCCAGTGACGCAGATGTTGCGATTGTCGCATCTGATAATCTTGAAATACCATCACATGAAATATCCAGTGAAAAAATTTCTGTAAATGTTCGCGGATTACGTGTATCAAAAATCTCGTTATATGATTATGCGGCAAGTTCTGACAAAACAGATTCTGCGCGTGTTACATTATTAGCAGGAGATGACGATTTTATTGAGGTTGGTATAAATGCAACTGGAACAACTGCGCCAGATATAAAAACTGTGTGGAATAGTGCAAACAATAAAATGACTTGGCGTAATACAGATGGTGTAATTTTTACGCGTGACATAACGGTGGATGGTTATCTTGTAAACGTTACAGATACGATAGAAAACAAAACCAATCGTGATTTAACATTTGCGCCTTATGCGCGAATCGTTAGAGTAAATCATGCAAATGCGGCAGGCGTATCAACAGGGGCAATTACAAATACAAATTCAAAAATACGCTATGTAGATTGGCATAGTCTGGATAAAAAAGCATATGCATATTCTACAACAAACGGATTTTTTGGTTTTGCGGATCAATATTGGCAAACACTTGCAGAAGTAAAATCGCCAGATCAAACTATGCGTGCGAAATCAATTGGCCAGAAATATATGACAGATGCAACTGCGGCTGGGGTTGTGGTGACACCGGGAAATACCGGGGTTTTCACAACTACCATTTTTGCGGGACCACGTGAACAAACAATACTAGATGCGGCGGCGACCAGTATTTCCGGCGTAAATAAAACGATAGATTATGGTTGGTTTTGGTTTTTCGCGCAACCATTACTTTGGATATTAAATATATTGAATTCTTTTGTTATGAATTATGGTGTCGCAATAATTTTATTAACTATATTATTGCGTTTGTTGATGTGGCCACTTACACGCAAATCATATGTGTCTTCTATTGCAATGCAGCGTATGCAACCAGAAATGCAACGTATTCAAAAACTTTATGCAAATGATAAAGTTCGTTTGCAAATGGAGATGATGAATCTTTACAAAACGCACAAGACTTCACCTATGTCCGGGTGTCTGCCAATGTTGCTTCAGATTCCGATTTTCTTTGCATTATACAAAGCATTATTGATTTCGGTAAATATGCGAAACGCTGGATTTTTGTGGATACACGATTTGGCGGCGATGGATCCTTACTTTATATTGCCAATACTAATGGGCGCAACAATGTGGTTGCAGCAATATTTGCAATCTGGACATACAAAAACAGATAAAAATGCAACAGATATGACCGCAACTACGGGACGTGTGATGAAGTGGTTGCCGTTAATATTTACAGTAATGTTCGCATGGATGCCAGCGGGGTTGGTTTTATATTGGACTGTATCAAACGTGTTCGGAATTATTCAAACATACATAATTAAAAAACAGTTAAATAAAAAATAAAAAAAAGTCCGGATGATTCCGGACTTTTTTTAATCATAAATTCTGTGATACAAACTATCTGGTGTTTGCACAAAAGGTGCGTGTAGACCTATGGCATATTTTGCAAGGTTAACACATGTCATGGTTTTTATTGGAAAAATACACGGCAATGCGCATGGAACATATACAAATCGCCACCCGTGTTTTGTAAGTATTTTAATATCACGGGCTTTTATTTGTATAATGTACAGATGTTTTCGTGACATAAATTGGTAAAGTAAAAATCCGTCGTTATTACGAATTAATACGGCGCAATGTTTAAAATTTTTACAAACAATATTCGGCAGAATTTTTGATGATTTTGGCGAGAATGCGATTATAACCATATCAAACTCCTGTAATTCTATTCAATCCATCCGCGTTCACGTGCGGCAGTTTCAATAATGTCCATTGCGGTATTCCAAAGTGCCGCGGCATGATTTTCACGCCATACGTACTGATGAGGCGCATGATGTCGGTCACCGAATTCTTTCATTACCGCTAATTGCGCATCTGTTAATTTTCCGCACAAATAAAGTTTTGTAATCAGTGTTTCTACATCAACTAATTCGCATATTTTGCGCGTTGTTCCACCCGGTTTATGCAAACCGATATCATTACGCACAGATTTTGAATACAAAAACCAGAACCAAATTTGTTCTGCATTTTGGAATTTTTCTGGCCCGTAATTAGGTTGGATTTCTTTCATAAATTTTTTCTCCTTGGGTTTATAGTTTTATTGTTTTTATATATAAAACAATGTGATTGACGAAATAAAACATTACAACTTTTAATTGAATCTATTCGTTAAATTACGATTCGCACAAGGATTTTATTCTTTTATGATCGAATCGTATTTTTTTATATTTTTCACAAAAAAAAAGACGTGCAAAACGCGCCGTCCTCTCTCGTGAATACGGGTTAATTTTATTACATTCTTTGTTATGTCATAATAAATCCTTTTTATAAAAAACCGCCATGAATGGCGGTTTTAGTTAATATTAAAAATACCTATAACTCTATGGGTGGGAAACAATCACCACCAGCATCCGGACAGCAATTAAACCCTTGTTCACCCATGTCTGTATATGTTTCACCCGGACAACAACCGTTGGCATCAGGGTTTGCACCATTATCACATGTAACAACCGAAGAATCGTCTACTGGTGTTGGTGCGGATTCATTCTTTTCTTTTTTGAATGGATTTTTTATATTACCATCTTCGTCATATTTTAATCCCAAGACTTCTTTGTTATAAGTCTCTGTGTCCGTTGTCTTTTGTTGCATTTGTTCTTTTTGATTTTCAAATACCGCCTTTTGTTTTGCGTTATTTTTTGCTTCATATGTTCCAAATGAACGACAATAGAAATCTAATGTTGAAAAACTATATTTTCTGCACTCTTCTGATTTATAAGAAACCGGTGCAAAGCATGAATCTTCCTTGCATTGACAACATGTTTCTTTCAAGGATGCCTGCATCATTGAACGAACCTGACCGATAAGTTCTTCAACATTCTGGCTTTCTTTAATATCACGTTTAATTTCGCCACGTTCTATTTTTGCAGGTGCATGAACAGCACAGTTACGTGTATCACCTTGGTCAGGGTCCCCACAAGTTATAACCAAATCAACAGGTGAAAACACCGTAATACGCGTACCTGCGGCAATCGAGAAAGGTGGTGTTGTATTGTCCATCATATCGACCAATAACTTTGTTGCGACATTATTCCATGCGGTAATAATTTCATTTTTGGCTAATTCAGATGAACGCACAGTTCCACTTTGTACAACGGTGTTATTATCTAAATCTATTTGATTTACAAATGCATCTGAAATCGGTGCAATCATATTTACCGCGGCGGGTACAATCGCGGTCAACATTGGCATAACAAATTGTTGAATATAGTCTGTGCTGCCGTGTCCAGGAACCCCCTTGCGCCCCTGAGAATCAGCCGAGAAAGGATTTTTACCACTTTCAAATGCAAATTCAACACCATCTGGGCGTATAAACTGGTACCATTCTATTTCCATACGACCGACCGCCTTATATGGACCAGGTAACTCACCGACAACACGTCCCAACATCAATGTTCCCGTTGGAATAATCACTGTACGACCGTTATCCGAATAGACATTACGATCAACTGTTGCACGTACCGGCAATCCGCTTTGAAGTAATTTTGCATCAGCCTGAATATCAGAAACAATTGTCGCCGGAATCGGTTTATATTGGCGCAATACAAATGTTCTGTCATATGGCAATGTAGAATAAACCGTATCCCCCCCTTCGTACCCAGAAAATTCATTTGTTTTTTTACGCGGTTCCAATGCGATGTGGTGCGCCCGGGATGTATCAAAATTGTTTACCGCACTGGCAGGTGATGATATTTGTATTCCAAGTTCTGCATCAGTTAATTGACGGGCGCGTGCAGCAACACGACGTGATTTTCCGCCACCAAGTGTCGGCATGCGTTCTTGGATAGTTAACCGAATATGTTCTGCATCAGAACCAATTTTTCGTGATGTGTTGTTGATATCCATTATATATCCAGTGTCGGCATTATAAATACCTGTTGGATTTTTGCACTCGGCATCTGAAAACGGATGATAGTAGTATGCGCCGGCTTCGGGTGTTATCCAACCGCTTTGGATTCCGGCGGTATTATACCCCGGAAATGAAAAATCAGAACAATTATTTCCAAACGCCGATTTATATTTTTTTGAAACAGGGGCTACTGGTTGAGTTGGTGCAGGTTGCGCAAAATCTAATGGTGGCGCAAGGTCGTAAATATCATCTTCGAATCCCGGTTCGTCATCATAGGTTTCTTCTTCATACTCATCTTCTTCGTAAAACTCTTCTTCAGGTGGCATTTCCACGGGTTCAACCTGGCTTTTTGGTTTTTCATGTGCACCAATAATTGCGGTAATTGCATTCTTGGTTTCAATAGGTTCTGGACCAACCTCAAACGCGGTCCACGTTACTGATACACCAACATTAGTACGTGGCATAGAATGTGTTGGTGCATATTCAATAGTTATAAGACATGGTGTATCTTCGGTAACAAATGTTTGTTCATTTGTGCAAGTTGCACTTGCAGACAACCCGACGTCATCATCATCTTCGCTTTCAACCTGGACGACCAGATTTGTGATTTGCACGCGTGTATTCGCATATACCTGAATTTCTGCATTACGAATATCATTAACCATGGTATTAGACCAATCAATAAGGTTGTTTGGTTCAAATCGCAATTCTGGCGTAATTGGAATCACGTCTGCATCATTCATAACCTTTCTGCTTCTTTTATTTCCAATCAAAAGCAACAGTAATATAATCGCGATAACAAGTGCCGCAATTAAAAATATCCAAAGCACCGATTTCGGTGTAGTTTTACGAAAATCTGAAATATGTTGACCAACTTTTCCCATGATACTATATACCCCTGGATGTTCAATTATTGAATTCTAACAACTTGGCAACTAGCACCACTGAATTTTAACAGTTGATCACAAAGTTGCTGGGCGGTATCAATATCCGGCATTGGACCGATACGCAGACGATATAAACGTGCCGCTGATGATGATGCCCCCAATTCACCAACACCTTGTTCATCAACCGCATAAAAGACATTGTCTTTGTATTTGGTTAGTAACCCTTTACCGTCATTACCACTAAATTTCGCCATTAATTCTGCCCAATAATCATCCAATGCTTTGACACTGGAATCAG
Organism: Alphaproteobacteria bacterium; assembly: GCA_017615655.1. Taxonomy (GTDB): domain Bacteria; phylum Pseudomonadota; class Alphaproteobacteria; order Rs-D84; family Rs-D84; genus Enterousia. Next base: position 17,293 of record JAFZZS010000006.1, on the reverse strand, counting down.
AACGTAATTCAACAGCCACACCACCCTGGTTACTGGATATCAGTGGAATATTATTCTGGGGCAAATATGAACCTGCGGTATTTCTTTCTGTGGGTAACATAGTAAGCCCCGATGTTGTCCCACCGCCATTACCATACATATTCATCATCATTGCACTATTCGTTGCCGGTACCGAGATAGGCATCGTTTGCATTGGTTGTGTGGCATAGCTGCCTATTTGCATTGGTGTCGCGGTATAACCACCCATACCTGAATTCATTGCGGCCTGGTCAGAATTATACAAAACATTGTTAAGCGATTGTCCTGACAACATACTTTGTGCGACATTTGCCTCGGCCAATGCCATAACGCTGGCGGTATCAGCAATCAAGAATGGTTTTGAACGTTTTTTTATACATACAATCCGCTGACCGCTACGCAGAACCATATCACCAACGGCTTCGACAATCAGCAAACGCCCATCTTGACCATCGGTCCGGAATCCAACCGGGGATTCACCCCCTTCGACAAGCAGGGAAACCACCGGACGTTGTGTCATAGAAATAACCTTGTCACCAAAATCAATATATGTGAACACGCGATCACGCCATACGCGTTCAGGTGCAATCACATAATCATCTGGGTTTGGAACAAATATATCAAGGTCGAAACGGAATTCAGACGGGTCAATTTTCATTGTTTTTATCCAGTCATAATCTTCACCATCAACCCCAATAGTGCTGCTTTTCTTTGGTGTCTTTTTGAATATAGAATTCATTGTTCCCGAACTTGCCACCGCGGATGGATTAACCACATTTGGCAAACGTGCATTGTTATCAAGAACGACATCAACCTGGGAATATGTGATTTCCGATGCATTTGCGGGTTCACTGCGCAGATAGAAAGTATAAACATTTCCTGATTTTCCCGTCACAATCATATTTGTATCAGACCCCATATTATCTGGTGCGGGGGTAATATACAGCGTGCGGGTTCCCTGGGCGCCTTCGATAGAAAAGAAACCATCATTTCCGACAACGGCATCTTCGATTTGTTCACCGTTTGGTAAATTTACCATGGTTACCATACCATTGCGCAATTTGATTGGTAATACGGTGCCGGTTTCCCATGCCAATTGAGTATACCCAGGTTTAATACTGCCCGATGCCATATTAGCATTTGGATTGTCCCATGCGCTTTGGATTCCATAATTACTTGCGGCGTGTACGTTTGCCAGAATCATTGTACACATAACACCGATTGCCGATATTTTTAACGATTTAAGTAACGTCATCTTTCCTTTCCTTGCTTTTTGTAACGGTTATCACTTGTGTACCGTATCCAGTGGATCTGCGCCACCTTCGACAGTATATTCAGAAACCTTAAGTCCCAATGGATTATCCAGTCGATTTGTCCATTGAATCTGAGAATTATCATCAACCGTCAAACCGACACGAATTGTATAATCTTTTACTGTTGTTTGTCCACCACTATATTCGCAATAGAACCGCATTTTTACCGTATACAGATTTTCGCGGAACATTTTTGGGGTTCCAATTATATCAACCGGGCATTTAAATTCAAATTCCGGGTATTCGCCATTAAGTGCCGTAAACATTTCCGTGCGTGTAAACGCCTGATAAACCGCCGGTGTTGACCATGCCGCGATAACACCGCCATCGGCATTACCCCACTTTTGTCGCATAAAAGAGGTATTTTGTTCAACTTCGTTACGTGCACGAACATATTCCATGACAAATGCACGCTTGTATAAATCCATGTTTTCCGCGCTTGGTGGCATTTCAGATATTTGCACAACCGTAGAACTTGTTGGACGTGTGGTAACAAAGAAAACCTCGGGCCGATTAAGTGGAAACATTTTTCCCAATGTCATAAACAGCACGAACAACACCACAGCAGTTCCTGCAAACACGAACATCAGTAATCTTGATAGCAAAATTGGCGGTTCTACGCGGCGTTGCACGACATAACTCTCCCTGTACTTAAAGTGATTGTAGAAAAATTGTTATACCCAATGCAAGTGTTTTTTTTAGTGTTAGTGTAAGTTTTTAGTGGTTAGTAAATGATACAGTATGACGAGAAAAAACGGTTGTCACCGCAACCGTTTTCACTAACCACTTACACTAACCACTATCCCACTAATCCGGCAAATTCCACAGTGCACAATTTGCATCGGTATGTGTTGAATCGGGTGTTGTCGTCCCGTCCAGCCATCCGACACATACCTTTTTCGCCTGGGCATAATTTGTGACCCCCGCCATTGTGGGAATCTTGGCGGAATCATTTGTGGCATTGTATGCCGCCGCACCGGTATATGTTGCAACCGAACCCCCAATTGCCCCATTGGAATCATATGTAACAACATTCCCCGCGGCGCCGGTTGGCAAAGTTACTTGGTTATTCGTAATTGCATTCATCATTGCACCAACGGTCGGAATAGATATGTCTTGGACATCTTTTTCATTTTGGGTCAAGCCTTGTGCATGATATCCCGAAACATCGCTCGCCTCAAATATCTTACGTTCACCAACCATACCATCTGTATCTGTTTTGGTTACTAAACCCGTTCCTTTAATACTAGGGTTCAGATAACCGTTTGTCACCGACGAAATCGCAACTGGATTAGTCAAACTCCCTCCATACCCTGAACGCAATATTTCATCCTGTTTTAAAGAAATATTTCGATAGATATCTTCAAGTTCAGAATGTATAAGATTCATTGACGGTATACTGGTAGAAAGACTCTCATTTTCTAACACAACATCATATTGTGATTGATTACTAACAACACCATATTTAGTACCAGTTAAATGGTCTACATTGTCATAACTAACTAATGTGGGCAAAGTAGCTGTATAACCCTTTGGAGTAGTTATTTCTAACATAGCAGCATCAATTACATCCTGTTTCGTTGCAACTGCGGTATCAACATAATTTTTGGATGTAACCTTTTTATCACCATCCGTAGCATTTGCCACTGTTATTCCGGTAACAATTGTGATTATTGATGTTAATAAAATCTTTTTCATAGATTCCCTCCATTTGTTTTACCACTGCCCCACCGGCTTTTCCGGTCCGCCCCCTTCGCCAGCGAAGGGGATTAAAACAACCGTCAATGGAAATTGACGGTCGGGGTGTTAAGAGAATCATGTACATCAACGATTCCGATGGCCTTCGATATATAGCCATCGGCACCCCGACAATGTTGGGGTATAAGTACGGTGCAAAAACACAGGAATCACTTCGGATTACGATGCATTGCACCGGATGTACATGGGACCTCTTACCGTCCCGAGCCAGATTCCCATCTGGTTCACATGAATAATATCATAAATCTTTAATTGCGTCAATACCCCTTTAGTTTGATTAATGGTCGGCTATTGGTAAAAAAACACTTGCGCCAAATAATAAAAAAAAATATAATATTTGCGCTTGATTTTTTGCGCAGGTGTGCTAACCTATCGCAGAATATCGGAATGAGTTTGGGCCAAAGGCATGATTTTCCTGGGGTTCCACAGGGGCATGGTTCAATGGTAGAACATCGGTCTCCAAAACCGCGGATGAGGGTTCGATTCCTTCTGCCCCTGCCACATTTCGTGTGTTTGAGTTATTTTTATGAAAATAAAGGTAATTGGTGCGTTCAATGAAAAAAATACTAGATTTTATACGTGGTGTTCGCAGCGAATGGTTCAAAATTGTTTGGCCAACGCGGTCCGAAGTTGTACGTGCAACCGTCATGATTTTGGTGTTTTCGGGGCTTGCAGCACTGTTTTTCTTTGTGATTGACAGTATTTTGAATGCACTTGTCAGTTGGATTTTCTAATGTGTTTGCCAAAGGGAATATATAATGGAAGATAAAATGCAATGGTTTGTCGTAAATGTTCATACTGGCTGCGAGGACAAGGTCGCACGCAACCTGCGTGAACAGATTGATAAACGCCGCTTGAATGCGTATTTCGGTGAAATATTGGTTCCCACACGTGAAGTAACCGAAATCAAGGCTGGTAAACGCGTTAAAACAGAAAAAAAGTTTTTCCCCGGGTATATCGTTGTTCAAATGGTTATGAATAATGAAACATTCTCGCTGGTGAAATTGATGCCCCAGGTCGTAATGTTCCTGGGTGCGCGTCAAAAACCTGTCGCGGTTAGCGAAGAAGAAGCACGCCGCCTGTTAAAGCAAGTAGAAGAAGGCAGTACCGTTCCAGATGATATGGTGTACGAGGTCGGTCAAGAAGTTCATGTTATTGATGGACCGTTTGCAAACTTTAATGGTGTCGTGGCCGAGGTTGACAATGTAAAACAGAAAATGACGGTGACTATTTTGGTCTTTGGTCGTGAAACAAGCGTTGACCTTGAATTCGAACAGGTTGAAAGAGTTTAACCGATTAGTAAATCGGCGGGCATGTGCAAGGCATGCAAAATAACTGTGGTAGATGCGCCACATCGCACCACAAATCCAAAAAACAAAAAAAAGGATTAGGATATGGCAAAAAAAGAACTTAAGGGGATTGTGAAACTTGTTGTCCCCGCAAAACAAGCAAATCCTGCGCCACCAATCGGACCGGCGTTAGGTGCGGCGGGTGTTAATATCGCCGAATTCTGCAAACAGTTTAACGACAAAACGTCTGATAAAGAACCGGGTATGCCGATTCCATGTATAATTACTGTTTATACAGACCGCAGTTTCGAATTTATTATGAAATTGCCACCGGTGTCTTATTATATTAAAAAGGCGTTGAAGTTGAAAATCGGTTCCCATAAACCTGGGCGTGATTTCGTTGGCACAATAACCAAAGCGCAAATCAAAGAAATTGCCGAAAATAAAATGCCAGACTTGAATTGCTCTACCATTGAATCTGCAATGAATATCGTTGCGGGTCAATGCCGTTCAATGGGCGTAAAGGTGGAGGAATAAGCCATGAGAATTACAAAAAGACAAAAGACTTGGGCTGATTTGGATACTGCAAAAACTTATTCTTTTGCAGATGCAATCGAAGCATTGCGTCCATACAGTTCAAAAAAGTTTGACGAAACACTGGAAATCGCGGTTCGTCTTTCAATCGATGTAACCAAGGCAGATCAAAACATTCGTGGAATGTTGTCTTTGCCAAATGGTACCGGGAAAAAGGTTCGCGTGGCGGTGTTTACTAATGATAAACAAGACGAAGCCAAAAAGGCGGGCGCAGATGTCGTTGGTGGCGAAGATTTGATTGAAAAAGTTGCGGGTGGTCAAATTGATTTTGACCGCGTTATCGCAACCCCAGAAATGATGCCAAAGATGTCCAAGGTCGCACGCGTTTTGGGGCCAAAGGGCTTGATGCCGAATCCAAAGTTGGGGACAGTTACAAATGATGTTGCGTCTGCAGTTGCAAATGCCAAGGCGGGACAAATCGAATATCGCGCAGAAAAGAATGGTATCATTCATGCGGGTATTGGTAAATTGTCGTTCTCGACTGATAAGTTGGTTGAAAATGCGAATGCATTGGTTGACCAATTGAAAAAGGTAAAACCTGCATCGTGCAAAGGTCAATATATACTTGGGATTGCAGTTGCAACAACCCAGGGACCTGGTCTGCATATTGATGCAAAATAATAATGTGATTTGTGGCGTGCGTCACAAATCACAGATGAAATTTCTGTCCAAGACTGATGGTGCGGCAACGCTTAATTTCCATCATAGACAAAGACAATTCTTTGGGACAGGAAATGGTCCCATCCCGGATAAAACCGGATGGAAAGTTTAACAAGAAAGGGTTTGTATGATACTTTCATACAAATCAGAAGTAAGGGTAAAGATATGAAACGCGAAGAAAAATCTAGTTTGATTTCAGCGTTGCAGTCGTCCTTGAAAGATGCAAACGGTGTTTTTGTCGTTGAAAACCACGGACTTACCGTCAAGGAAATGGAAGGGTTACGCAATGAATTGCGCCCACTTGTTTCGGTTTTCAAGGTTGTAAAAAACCGTCTTATGAAATTGGCGTTGCAAGACACCGATTTCGCACCTGTATCTGACCTGATGAAACGTCCAACTGCGGTTGCAGTGGCGACAGATGGTTTGGCGGTTACCAAGGTTTTGGTTAAATTCGCCGAAGAGCATCCAAACCTTACCATCGTTGGTGGTAAAATGGACGCAGATGTTTTGGGTGTGGACGACATTGTGCAATTATCCAAGCTTCCGTCGCTGTTGGAAATTCGTGGTACAATCGCACGTATCTTGGTCGAACCAGGGTCGCGCCTTGCACGTGTTTCGGCAGAGTATGGAAAAAAGAATCAATAAATTATTGGAATGTAACTTTCCAGTAAAGATAAATAGGAGCAAAAAATGGCAGACATTCAAAAATTAGTTGAAGAATTGTCAAAATTAACTGTCTTGGAAGCAGTTGAATTGTCCAAGGCATTAGAAGAAACATGGGGCGTTAGCGCTGCTGCTGCGGTTGCAGTTGCTGCGGGTCCTGCTGCGGCTGCCGCAGAAGAAAAGAGCGAATTTGATGTTGTTCTGACAGATGTCGGTGCAAACAAATTGGCTGTTATCAAGGCAGTTAAAGATATCACAGGTTTGGGATTGGGTGAAGCCAAAGCTTTGGTTGAATCTGCACCAAAGGCTGTGAAAGAAGCAGTTGCAAAAGATGAAGCCGAAAAAATGAAAGCTACCATCGAAGCAGCTGGGGCCAAGGTGGAATTGAAATAATTCATTTCGCCGAACCCAAATGGTTCAAAAATAGTGGTCACGATGTTCGTGACAAAACCTGTGCCCGCCATGGAAAAGTCCACTGGCGGGCAACGGGCGAAAAAAAGTATACGCAATAGTTTCGTTTGCAAAACGCACAATAAAAAAAAGGATAGAAACCCATGGCAGTTATCCAGAAACTTAGAAAATCTTTTGGTAAAAGTTTTTTGCAAACTCCGCTTCCTGATTTGATCGAGATTCAATACAATTCCTATAAGGATTTCTTGCAGGCAGATGTTGCACCACAAAATCGCAAGAATATGGGATTGCAAAATGTATTCTCGTCAATGTTCCCTATCAGAGATTATGCGGGGGCCGCCGAGTTGGAATTTGTTGAATACAATTTGGAAAAACCTGCGTACAATGTAAAGGAATGCCTTGCACGCAAGATGACATATTCCAGCAAGTTGAAATTGAAGCTGAGATTGATTTTATGGGATGTCGCCGAAGATGGTAAGAAAACACTGCGCGATATCAAAGAACAAGAAATATTCATGGGCGAAGTCCCACTTATGACTGAACGTGGCAGTTTCATTGCATCGGGCGTAGAACGTGTTATTGTTTCCCAGATGCATCGTACCCAAGGTGTTGTATTCGCAACAACCAAAGAAGCCAAGATTGCTGGAAATCCTATTACGTATACTGCACGTATAATTCCTGAACATGGTTCATGGATTGATTTTGAAGAATCAAAAGGAATTATTTATGTTCGTATCGATCGTCGCCGTAAAATACCTGCAACAGTGTTATTGCGGTGCTTGCCATGTGCCGAAGACGAAAAAAAGTGGATTGCCGAACCACGCAAAACAACAATTCGTGGTATGACAGATACAGAAATTTTGTCCGTGTTTTATAAACGCATTCCATTAAAAACGAATGGCAAGATGTGGATTGGTCCAACTAATGTTTTTGAAGGTTTGGATAAATATCGTCTTAGTTATGATTTAATAAATCCAAAAGATAAAAAAGTGTTGGCGTCCAAGGGTGATCGTCTGAATGCGAAACGCTTGAACAAGATTGTAACTTCATCCAAAGAATTTGGTATTATGCCAGATGCTTTGATTGGTGAATATTTATTTGATCCGGTTATGTCCGGTGACCAGGTTTTATATCAATCTGGTACAGAAATCACCGAAGAAGTATTGGCAGATATTGAAAAATTGGGTATCAAGGAAATCTCGCTTATATCTATTGATAACACCACGATGACCGCGCATATGCGTAATACGCTTATTGCGGACAAAACCACAAATCGTGAAGAAGCGTTGATTGAAATTTACAATATTATCAGACCAGGTGAACGTCCAACATTAGAAGCAGCAATCAATTTGTTTATGCGTCAAGGTTTTGAATTGGCGTATTATGATTTATCACCAGTTGGTCGTTTCAAGATGAACAAACGTTTGAAAATAGATTCTGGTAAAAAACCAGAAGATGAACGTTTATTAACCAAAAGTGATTTCTTGGCGGTATTAAAGACGTTGACTAATATCATCGATCATAAAGATACAATTGATGATATTGATAATTTGTCTAATCGTCGTGTCCGTACAGTTGGTGAATTGTTAGAACAAAATTTCCGTACAGGTATGGTTCGCATTGAACGTCTTGTACGCGAAAGTTTGTCTTCGCCAAACATTGCGACAATGCAACCGCAAGATGTTGTTAATGTAAATCCGTTAATGTCATTGGTTGCGGAATTTCTTGGGACAAGCCAATTGTCACAGTTTATGGATGCATATAACCCACTTTCTGAATTGGAACACAAACGTCGTATATCGGCGCTTGGACCTGGGGGGCTTAATCGTGAACGCGCGGGCATTGATGTTCGCGACGTCCATCCAACACACTATGGGCGTTTGTGCCCAATTAACACACCCGAAGGAGCAAATATTGGTTTGATTAACCACCTTGCGTCATATGCGCGCGTCAATCCATATGGATTCATTGAAACGCCATATTATGTTGTCGAAAACAGCAAGATTACCGATAAAATGGTTTATCTGACTGCCGACGAAGAATTGGGTCATAAGATTGCTCAGGGTAATACCCCAACAAATGACAAGGGTGTATTAACCGAAGAATTGGTTACGGCACGTGTTGATGGCGAATTTACACGTGTGCCACGTGCAGAGGTTGACCTTATTGACGTTGAACCACGTCAGGTGGTGTCAATTTCTACGGGACTGATTCCATTCGTTGAAAACGACGACGCGAACCGTGCCTTGATGGGTTCAAACATGCAACGTCAGGCCGTTCCACTTATGCGTGTTCAAACACCACTTGTTGGAACTGGTATTGAACGTGAGGTTGCACGTGATTCTCGTACAGGTAAAGTTGCAAAGCACAGTGGTATTGTTGAATCAGCAGACGCAAATCGTATCGTTGTTAAATGTATGAACAGTCGCAATGTTGTAACTGGCGTTGATATTTACAATTTGGAAAAATATGAACGTTCAAATAATGATACAATTTTGCATCAGAAACCATTGGTCAAGGCAGGAGATCGTATTTCTGCGGGTGATATTATTGCAGACGGTTCATCGATGAACTATGGCGAACTTGCATTGGGACGCAATGTATTGGTGGCATTTGTACCATGGCGTGGTTATAACTATGAAGACTCTATTGTTATTTCCGAAAAGATTTCTCGCGATGATGTTTACACATCTGTAAAGATTGTTGAAAAAGAAATTAAAGTTCGTGATACACAATTAGGCCCAGAAAGTTTAACACGTGATATTCCAAATGTCAGCGAAGAAGCATTAAAGAACCTTGATGAATCCGGTATCATTTATATTGGTGCACGTGTGAAACAAGGGGATATCTTGGTCGGTCACGTTTCGCCAAAATCGGAAACATTGCTAACCCCCGAGGAAGCATTGTTGCGTAACATTTTTGGTGAAAAGGCGTGGAATGTTAAAGATACTTCTTTGCGTGTCGGACCAAACGAAGAAGGTACAGTTATCGGTGTTAACATATTGACACGTCATGGTGTTAAAAAAGATGAACGTACCCAGATGATTGAACTTGAGAAAATCAACAAAATAAATAAAGATCGTGACGAAGAAATCTTTATCATAGAAAAAGGTTTTGCTGATCAAGTTTTTCAAATGGCCGAAGGACAAATTATCGAGTCGGGAATGGGCAGTTTAAAACCATTTGTTGGTAAAAAACTTACCCAGGAAGTATTTGATGGTATTAAACCAATTGATATCAAAAAGTTGGTTGTTGGTAATAAAGAAATTCAATCAAAAATTGATGAGTTGCGCGAACAACACATAATTAAATTGAAACAATTGAATGAAAATGCTGATCGCGAAATTGAAAAAGCAACCGAGAGCAATTCATTGAATGCAGGCGTGCTAAAAGAAGTCAAAGTTTATATCGCACACAAAATGAAATTGCAACCAGGTGATAAAATGGCGGGTCGTCATGGAAACAAGGGTATTGTATCTCGCGTTGTTCCAATTGAAGACATGCCACACATGGAAGATGGAACACCGGTTGATATCGTGTTGAATCCACTTGGTGTGCCAAGTCGTATGAACTTTGGTCAGATTTTGGAAACCCATCTTGGTATGGCGGCGCGTGCACTTGGTGAACAAATTGGTGCGGTTTTGGATGAAGTAAAACAGAAACGTGCAGTTACCGATGATTTGCGCACAATAATGGGCAAGATATACGGTAAAGAAACAGCCGAAAAATTATCCAAGATGACAGATACCGATGTTCGTGCCCAGGCAGCATTGTTGCGTGACGGTGTACCAATGGCAACACCAACATTTGACGGTGCCACACCAGAAGACGTCCGCAAGATGTTGAAGTTAGCAAAGTTGCCGGAAACAGGTCAGTTTACATTATACGATGGTGTAACGGGTGAAAAGTTTGCACGCCCAGTTACCGTTGGGGTAATGTACATGTTAAAGTTGCATCACTTTGTGGATGAAAAGATTCACGCACGTTCCACGGCAAGTTATTCACTTGTAACACAACAGCCATTGTCAGGTAAGGCGCATATGGGTGGTCAGCGTCTTGGTGAAATGGAAGTATGGGCCCTAGAGGCGCATGGTGCCGCACACTTGTTACGTGAAATGTTGACAGTAAAGTCGGACGATATTGTTGGACGTACAAAGATGTATGAATCCATCATATCGGGCAGTGATGATATTCAAACAGGTACACCAGAGGCGTTCAATGTGTTTGTTCGTGAACTGCGTGGACTTGGGTTGGCAATGACGCCAAAGAAGATAGATTAGTGGATAGTGTAAGTGGATAGTGATTAGTAGGTTTTACTAATCATTACCCTCACTAAACACTAACACTAACCACTAATAAACTAACTAAGGAGTTAGAAAATATGGCAAATATGTTGCAAAAGATATTTGGACAAATAGAAACCAGAGAACAGTTTGATGCATTGCGTGTTACAATTGCATCACCCGAAGAAATACTTTCTTGGTCTCATGGCGAGGTTACAAAGCCAGAAACAATAAACTATCATTCTTTGAAACCCGAAGCCGATGGTTTATTCTGTCAAAAGATTTTTGGTCCTGTCAAAGATTACGAATGTGCGTGCGGAAAGTACAAAAGAATAAAATTCCGCGGCACGATTTGCGAACGTTGCGGCGTTGAAGTTGGGGCTTCATCGGTGCGTCGTGAACGTATGGGACATATCAAACTTGCAATGCCTGTGGCACATACATGGTTTCTGCGTGAAGGAAAAATTGCAACTTTGTTGAACAATTTGTCGCAAAAGAAATTGGAACAAGTTGTTTCTTATGATGCATACATTGTTATCGAGCCGGGTCTGACAAATTTGAAATTGTATGATGTCATAAGCGAAGATGAATATCGCGCCGCGGTTGAAGAATTTGGCCCAGATAGTTTCCGTGTTGGTATCGGTGCCGAAGGTGTACGTAGCATTATTGCTAATTTAGATATGGGTGATGAAAGAACACGTCTGCGTGCCGAATTGGCAGAAACAAAATCCGAAGCTAAACGCAAGGCAATTATTAAACAATTAAAGTTGGTCGAAGCTTTCTTGGATTCCAAGACAGAGCCTGCATGGATGTTGCCAGATATTATTCCGGTGATTCCACCAGATATGCGACCATTAGTTACATTGGATGCAGGACATGTTGCGGCATCTGATTTGAATGATTTATATCGCCGTGTTATTATTCGTAACAATCGTTTGAAACGCTTTATGGAAATGCATGCTCCGGAAATTATTATCCGCAATGAAAAACGCATGCTGCAGGAAGCGGTTGATTCATTGTTTGACAATGAACACAAAACACGTCCAATGGTTTCACAAAATCGTCGCCCATTAAAATCACTGTCTGGGTCGTTACGTGGTAAATCGGGGCGTTTCCGTATGAACATGTTGGGTAAACGTGTTGATTATTCTGGACGTAGTGTGATTGTGTCTGGACCATCACTTAAAATGCACCAGGTTGGTTTACCAAAAGCGATGGCCTTAGAATTATTCAAACCGTTTGTTTTTGCACGTTTAATGGCGGGTGATTATGCGAACACGTTAAAAACTGCACGCAAGATGGTTGAAAACGGTGAAGATGTAGTTTGGGAAATTTTGGAAAAGGTTATCCATGAACATCCGGTATTGTTAAATCGTGCGCCATCTTTGCACAGATTGTCATTGTTAGCATTTGAACCGGTGTTGATTGAAGGCAAGGCAATACGTTTACACCCATTGGTTTGCAAAGGGTTTAATGCGGACTTTGACGGTGACCAGATGGCTGTACACGTTCCGATTTCGCTTGAAGCACAACTAGAGGCGCGTACACTTATGTTGTCGACCAATAACATTTTATCGCCGGCGAATGGTGAACCAATGACCGTGCCGTCACAAGACATGGTACTTGGTATTTACTATATCTCGTTAATAAATGGCGAACATACTGAAAAGTCACCGCGCTTTATCAATATGGACGAAGTAAAGTTAGCATTGGAAAATAAAACTATTACATTGCATACACCAATTATTGCCCGCATAAATGGTAAAAATTACAAGACAACCGCGGGTCGTATGATTATCGGTGAATTGTTACCAAAATCTGACAAAATGCCGTTTGATTTGGTAAACAAGGTAATGGGACGTGGCGATTTGGAATCTTTGTTATCTGTAACGTATGAACGTTGCGGGGACAAGGCAATGATTCTTTTGGCTGATGCGTTAAAGAATACCGGTTTTGAACAGGCTGCACGCAGTGGTATTTCAATCGGGTTTGATGATGTTGTTATTCCTGAACAAAAGGAAGAAATGATAGCAGCAGCCGAAAAGGCCGCAGCAGATATCGAAGAGCAGTACCAAAACGGTTTACTGTCCAGTGGTGAACGTTATAATAAACTAATCGATATGTGGCAGAGAACAACTGATAACTTGGGTAAAATGGCATATGCTGCGTTGGGTAAATCCGAAGGTGACAATTGGAACTCTATTTATATGATGGCTGATTCCAAGGCTCGTGGTTCTAAAAACCAGATTCAACAGTTAGCGGGTATGCGTGGTATGATGCAGAAACCAGACGGTTCAATTATTGAGGTTCCTATTATTTCGAACTTTAAAGAAGGTTTGACCATGGCAGAATACTTTACGTCAACACACGGTGCACGTAAAGGTTTGTCAGATACTGCGTTGAAAACTGCACAGGCAGGTTACTTGACACGTCGTTTGGTTGATTTGGCATTGAATACTGTGATTACCGAACATGATTGCGGGACCAGTGAATACATCACCGCAAAACCAGTGTACCAGGGTAGCACACTTTCTGTGCCACTTGGTGACGTCGTTTTGGGTCGTACCGCTGCGCATGATATCGTTCATCCAATTACCAAAGAAGTAATCGTACCTGCAGGTGAATTAATTACAAAGGTCGCTGCGCGTCAAATAAATGAATCAGGATTACCAAGTGTTGATGTGCGCAGTGTGCTTACATGTTGCAGTGACGGTTTGTGTGCAAAATGTTATGGTATGGATCTGTCGCGCCAATCACTTGTTCACGTTGGTGAGGCCGTAGGTGTCGTTGCTGGGCAATCAATTGGTGAACCTGGAACACAGTTAACATTGCGTACTTTCCATATTGGTGGTATTGCGTCTGGTGGTGCAGAAAGCCATTATATCGAAGTCCCTGTGGCTGGTACAATCAAACTTACCGGCGTTAACACAATCAAGAATTCGGTAGGTCGTGTTGTTGTCTTGTCGCGTAATGGCAAAGTTGCAATTGTCTCACCAAAGGGTGACGAATTGTTTAGTTGTGCATTACCATACGCATCTATGTTGATTGTTAATGATGGTGACAAGGTTGAAAAGGGCGCCAAAGTTGCAGAATGGGATCCATATTCTAATACAATCATTGCAGAAAAAGATGGTATTGTCAGCTTTAACGATTTAACAGAAAATGTTTCGTTCCAGGAAGAAGTGGATTCTATGACCGGCATAGTATCGCGCAAGGTTATAAACTGGAAAACGAACACCAAGAAAGCATTGCAACCATCTATTAGATTGGTTAATGAAAAAGGCGATGTGTTATCACTTGGGGGCAAGAAGGTTGCTGAATATTTGTTACCGATACATTCTGTGTTAATGGTATCAAATGGTGCAACTGTATCTGCTGGTGATGTTTTGGCACGTATACCTGTTCAGGCAAAACGTACAGGCGATATTACTGGTGGTTTGCCACGCGTTGAAGAATTGTTGGAAGTGCGTCGTCCTGCAAATCCCGCGTTGCTGGCAGAAATTGATGGTACCATCGAATTGGAAGACGCCAAGTCCAAGATAATTGTTCGTATTGAACCAGATGATGGAACCGCACCTGTTGAATATGCGGTGCCAAAGGGAACTAATTTGTTGGTACGCAGTGGCGATGTCGTTAAGAAAGCCGATAAATTGGTTGATGGTGACCCGGTACCACAAGATATTTTGCGTATCCTTGGGCAAAAGGCGTTGGCAACATTTATGGTTGAACAGATTCAACAGGTTTATCGTCTTCAGGGTGTGTCAATTAACGACAAACATATCGAAATTTTGATACGTGAAATGACACGTCGTGTTGAAATTACCGATCCTGGTGATACAGCTTTCTTGATGGGACATGTTGTTGACCGTGTTGACTTTGAAGAAGAAAATGCACGCGTCGTCCATGATGGTGGCCGTCCGGCTGTTGCATCACAGGTTTTGGTTGGACTTACCCGTGCATCGCTTACGACACGTTCATTTATATCCAATGCATCATTCCAACAGACAACGAAAGTCTTGGTTGATGCGGCCATTAATGGTTCAACTGATAAGTTGGTCGGTATTAATGAAAATCTTATTGTTGGTCGTTTGATACCAATTGGTACGGGTGCATATGTCCGTCGTGTTCGTGAAATTGCCAAGGCCGAAGAAAAGGCTGAACGTATCGCACGCGAAGGTGGCGAACACCAGCAATTACTGGATCTGTAAAAGTTATGTGGTTAGTGGGTGATACCACTAACCACTAGAATATTAATTACAATGAGAGAACAACCTGCAATTTTTTGTGATATTGACGGTGTGGTTAGTAAAAAGTGGGCTATTGCCGATTATGATAGGTTCGGCGAGCCTAACGATAATATGATATCTGTGTTAAAAACTTTGGGACGCGATTTTACAATAGTTTTTATTACAGGTCGTTGGGCAATGGGTCAGCAAAAAGTTGAAAAATTTATAAATGACTTGTTACCTGATATCAAAAAACTTGTCTTTTGCAAGCCACACGATTACCCAGGAACAACCGCAGAATATAAACTGGCCACAATCAAAGAATTGGAATCGCAGGGATATAAATTTTACATGGGATTAGATGATCACAGTGCCGTAATTGGTTTGATGCACAATCATGGCATGTTTGTTGCAAAGGTGATATCTGATTAAAGTTTTTCTTGCAAAAATCAGATATTATAATAAAATACAACACAGAAAAATAAAAAAGGATGAAAAAATGGCAACGCCAAGAAGTAAAACAAGTAAAGCACGCGGCGCACAGCGTCGTTCACATGATGCATTGTCAATAATGCCATGCGGTGTATGCAAAACATGTGGCGAAAAGAAACGCCCACATCATGTATGTCCTGCGTGTGGTGCAAAATAGTAACCAAACGAAATATTTGCAGACTGGGTGCATGTCGTTCATGTCTGCATTTTTTTATATGCCATGGAACATGATAAAAAAATTATTGCCATAGATGCGATGGGCGGGGATAAAGGTCCCGCCGCGGTTCTTGGCGGGATGAATCAATTTCTATATCAGCATGGTGAACAGTCTGTAACTTTTCATATATTTGGTGATGAAAAAGTTTTACGTAAAATGTTGGCACGTTATCCGCGTGTCGCGCGTAATTCCATTGTTATAAATGCTCCAGATGTAATTCGCGGAACGGATAAAATTCGTGATGTTATCCGTCATGCGCAAAGCACGTCTATGTATATGGCAATCAAAGATGTTCGTGAAGGAAATTCTGCGGCGGTGGTAAGTTCCGGAAATACGGGTGTTTTGATGTCTCTTTCAAAACTTGCATTAAAAACCATAGACGGAATTTCGCGACCTGCAATTACCACAATGTTACCATCAGGTGCAGGAGATTCTCGTGTGGTTGTCCTTGATTTAGGTGCCAATGTTCAATGTGATGCCGAGAATTTGTTTGATTTTACAATCCTTGGTGGCGTCTATGCCGAAGTTATTGGTAAGATGCCACGTCCAAAACTTGGTGTTTTAAATATTGGCGAAGAAGAAACCAAAGGTAACGAAACATTGCAACGTGTTAATAATGTGTTATTAGCACACAAGGATGAGTTACCATACGATTACCTTGGTTTTGTAGAACCTACTGACATTAGTGCTGGGCGTGTCCAGGTTGTAGTTACAGATGGTTTTACAGGGAATATTGTATTAAAGACAGTAGAAGGAACCGCAAAATTGATTAAGCGTGTTATTTCGGAAAATATGAAAAAATCTGTTCTTGCGGTAATTGGTGCCTTTTTCCTGGTTCATGTGTTTAAAAGATTGAAACATAAAATAGACCCTCGGTCTTATGCCGGTGCGACATTTTTAGGTTTGAATGGATTCGCGGTGAAAACACACGGGAATTCTGATGCGCTGGCATTTGCAAATGCAATTCAATATGCGGCGGACATGACGGGGGCAAACCTTAATGATGTTATCCGTGGTCGCGTTGCAACAATGGCGCACATCCGTTCAGAATTAAAGTCAGAATAATTTATTTCTTATTATTATCAATTTATGATACAATGTGACTTAAGTAATTTAGCCACGGGGGAGTGTTATGAAATTCATGGGATATACTTCGGTAATATGTTTACCGGTTCTTTGTGTTGCACATGATGCGCATGCGGTTAACATGACGGCACAGATACAAAGATTGCTTAATGAAAAACAGGCAAAGATTTCCCAATTAGAAGAATGTGACGGTAAACGTAAAGGATTTATGATTGCGGGTATATCGACGATAGGTTTAACTGCGGTAGGAATTGGTGGAAATATCGCATTAGCAAGCAAAAGT